>CAYQRN010000043.1:0-25636 GCA_964419995.1 uncultured Planctomycetia bacterium | reverse complement strand
CCTCTCTGCGGCGGCGACGGACGACTGGGGGTACGTTTTCGATCTCGTGACGTTCTTCGACTGCCTGCACGACATGGGCGATCCCGTGGGCGCCGCACGCCGGGCACTGTCCGCACTTCGGAGCGACGGCACAGTGCTCCTCGTCGAGCCCTTCGCCCATGACGCGCCCGAGCAGAATCTGAACCCCGCCGGCCGCATGTTCCTCGGCGCCTCCACGCTCGTCTGCGTTCCGGCGTCGCTGGCGTACGGCGGACCGGCGCTCGGCGCCCAGGCGGGCGAGGCCCGCCTGCGGTCCGTGATGACCGAGGCCGGGTTCACACGGTTCCGCCGGGCGGCGGAGACGCCGTTCAATCTGGTCCTCGAGGCCCGCCCCTGAGACGTCAGCCGGATCGCGGCCGGCGTCAGCGCAACTCGAAGACCGCCACGAGATCGCCGCCGTCCTCGAAGGCATCGACGGGCACGTAGACGGGGTGTCCCGCCACGAGGCCGTGGGGAACGGCGACTTCCGTCGCCACGCCCTCGAACGTGAGGCGCAGGATCGTGCCCGGACGCGACTTCGGCGAGCCCCGCGGCAGGGGAACATCGATGAACACGTCGCCGTCCACCTCGAAGGCGCCGTCATCGAGGGCCTCGCCGCGCCGGTGGAACCCCGGGGCGAAGGGGCGCCCCTCGCGGCGATGGAAATTCTGATCCTGCAACCAGTCTTCGACATCGAGCCGGTCCACACCGGCTCGGGCCTCGATGTGATGGCGGATCTCGTGGGTCACGGTCTCGCGGATCTCCTCGTCCCAGTCGAAACCCCCTCCGGACGCGCACTTCCGGAAAGACCCGTACCAGAGGTGGATGACGGAGCGCTCGGTCTCCTCGGCAACGAGGGATCCGAGAGGGTCGGAGACGCACTCCCCGAGGGTCCAGATCTCCGGGAGATGGGGGTGGGACCTGGCCTCGCGGTTCACGACGAGGCCCGCGATGCCGGCGCGGAATTCCGGAGGAATGGACTCGAAGACGCCGGCTGCACGCCGCGAGAAGGTCTCGTAGTCGGGGTGCGGATCCGGGGAGTTGCGGCGGGCCGACATGGCGTTTCCTCCCCGTAGGAACTCAAGGTCGCAACCGCGATTCAAGACCGGGCGACGCGAGCGCCGCCGGGGAGCACTTTTTCGGATGTTCCGGCCGATAAGCGGGAGGGAGGCGCAATCGCGCCGGGACCCCGGAGCAGCGTTCCGATTCCACTGGCGACCATGGCGACGGCGCGAAGCGGAGATGTCCTCGAGGCCGCCACGGCGGCGGAACTCCCGGTTCCGCCCAGGCCTTCGCCCACGCCCTGCGAGCGGTGCGGCGGCGCTGCCGGCACGCAGCGCCTTCCTGCCCGAGCCTGGCGCGGCCCCGATCGGATGATGCTGGCGCGCATCGCTGTGGGCCTCTCGCGGGGCATCATCCTCATCGCCGGAGCCGTCGAGACGCTGGTGGGAATCCTGAGGCTCCGTCCGGCCTCTCTCCCCGAGTCCGCCCCCGCACACCTGCGGACGGTGGAGGGCCTCTCGGCGCTCATGCTCGGGGCGATCTACGTCTGCCTCTTCCTCTGGGCGCGGAGGGCCGCGGTGGCGGCCATCTTCACCGCCGCCATCCTCGATACGACATGGCTCCTGCTCGAGTCCCTCGCCCTCTCGCTCCAGGGCCGCCGCCTCGCCGTGTCCGCGGCGCTCTGCCTGCTCATCTGGAACGGTCTCTTCGCTGCCTTCGTGCTGGCAGGCCGAAAGCCCCGGAGTCCCGCGACGTGACTCCCGAAACGACGGAGCCGGCCCTGCTGCACCCGGGCGCATGTCCATCCTGCGGCAGGTCCGCGGAATCGGCCCCGACCGGCGAGCACCGGCAACAGGCAGTCCGCCGGCTCCGGACGATCCGCGCGCGCTCGCGCTTCCTCGCGGCGGGTCTGCTCTACTTCACCGTGCTCCTCATCCTGCTCCTGCTCGGGCGCCGCTTCGCTTCGCCCCTGCACGGGCTCCTGGCGGCGCAGGGGGCGGAGGCGATCCTCGCCCTCGCATTCCTCGCCGTCTGTCGCCGTCACGTGGTTCCTTCGCTCCGGCTCCCGGGGGATCAGCGCGGCTCGCTCGTCCTGGCCACGGCCTTCGGCGTGGCGAGCTTCGTCATCGTCTTCTTCTGGACGCTTCTTCTCGGCGAGGTCACCGGCATCCGCATCCCGAGGGCCACCCGGGTCTTCGAGGAGGAGGGGTACGGCACCGTCGCCATGGTCCTCGGGATCGCCGTCGTCCCTGCGCTCGTCGAGGAGGTGCTGTTCCGCGGCATCGTCTTCGGAATGCTCCGGCCGGTGGCCGGCCACGTCGAGACGATCGTCGTCACGACGGTGGCCTTCGCAATCCTCCACCTCTCCCCCATGAGCCTCCCGCACCTCCTCCTCCTCGGCGCGATCTTCGGCCTCATCCGCGAGGTCACGGGCAGCGTCGTGCCGGCCATGGCCGCCCACCTCGTCCACAACGCGCTCGTCGTGGCCTTCGAGCGCTGCTTCGGCCTCAGCTGACGCCGGCTCTCAGAGGATCGTCACCATGAGTCCGCGTGTCGCGGCGCCTCCCGCCGGATCCCAGTACGCAGCCTGGAGGTAGAAGCGGATCCCCGCGAGCGAGGCCATATTGGGGATGGGAACCGGCATCGTGAGGAGCGGTGCGCAGGGCAGGTTCGCCGTGAGGACGAGTTGCCAGGGATCGACGTAGATCTGGACCGGCCCGGCCACGAGCGGCATGGGGAGGACACCGAGGCTCACGGCCGCGATGCCGGCCGCACATCCGGGCGAGGATGCGATCGTGAGGCTGAAACTGGCGTTCCCGAGGGTAGGCAGTCCGCCCGGGTGGAGATCGAGGGACCACTCGTAGGAGTTCTGCCCGGGGCTCGCGTCGCCGAAGGTCCGTGGCGTCGGGTTGAGATCGATCCCGGTGGGAACGCCCCAGACCGTCCCCGGCGACGCCGTGAGAGAGGATGGAAAGCCGCCTCCGGAGATCCGGAGAACGTGCTTGGCGTTGGTCCCGGTGGCCGCGTTGGCCATGAGGAACCCGGCCGTGGCCTGCTCGATGACGACCGCGTTCGGCCCCCCGGCGACATCCGTGATCGTCGTGACGGCGCCGGTCGCGGGGTTGACGCGGTAGAGCCCCGAGAAGGTGCTCGCGATGAGATCCCCTGTCGCGGCTTCCACCCGAAGGCCCGAGATCATGCCGGGAACGCTGGCAACCAGGACCGGCGCCGGTCCTCCGGGGAAGGGGACCGTGTAGATCGGCGACGAGCTCAATGCACCGGTCACGACGATGCCGTAGTAGATCGTGGATCCGGTGGGATCCACGGTCAGGGCGTTGACCGTATCGAGAGCCGGAAGAGGGATCGGCAGGTTCGAGACGGCGCCCCCCGGCGTCACGAGGCCGATCCCGGGATTGGACACGGGCCCCCCCGGCATGACGCCGTTCACCGCGATGAGGATGTCGCCATTCGGCCGGAGCGCCGCCTGGGCGATCTGTCCGGCCGAACTCGTGAATGTCGCCGCGGTCCCCACGTTGATCAGCGTGTCGCTCGCGACGGCAAAGCCGTTCAGCGTGATGAGGTGGAGATCGAGCGGCGTCCCTGGCAACGCCCCTTCTCCTACGACGAGAACCCCGTCCGGGCGAAGCAGGACGCAGTTCGCCCCGTGGGCGATGGTCGTCCCTGGCCCCGGCGGCGAAAGGTCCGGACCGAGGCCCGTCACGGCCGCGTAGACGCCGGGAGTTACCGAATGCCCGACGAACAGGCCCCCGGCGCGCCCGAGGCGTTGAGCCGGAAGGCCGAGATCACGTACCAGCCGTCCGGGACCTGCGCCCCGGTCTTGCCGGCGAGAAGACCGAAGATGACGCAGAGAAGAGCAAGTGTGGCAAGGGGCTTCATGGTGCCAGCAAAGCACGGAGCCCCGAACCGGTCAAGCCTGCCGTGGAAACCGCGGGCGCCGCATCCCTCGACCCCGACCGGGTCCGGGTCAGAACCGGGCGACGGCGACGTCGTAAGCCTCTACGAGGCCGGCGATCTCGGCGTCCGTACCGTGCTCGCGCTCGACGAAAGCCCGACCGCGGGCACCGAGCTCGGAGGCGAGCCTCGGACTCTCCATGAGCTCCCGGGCGCGACGCCCGAAGTCCTCGGCGCCGGCGCACAGGAAGCCCGTCTCGCCGTGCCGGACGACCTCGCGGTTCGCCGGAATGTCCGACGCGAGGACGGGCCTCGCCGCCGCCATGCCCTCGAGCACCGCGTTCGCGAGACCTTCGGCGAGAGATGTGTTGAGCACGGCCGTCGCCCGGGCGCAGAGGGCGGGCATCTCGCCATGGGGCACCTCGCCGAGCCAGGATGCGAACTCCGAGCTGCGGACTTCGTCGAGCAGCGGTCCGGCGTAGTCGGGTTCGATGATGCTCCCTGCGAGACGAAGCCTGAAGGAGAGTCCCGCCGCGGCCAGGGGGCGGAGGGCCTCGAGGGCGAGCCGGTTGTTCTTGACGCGCCGGAGGCCCGCGGCAAGAAGGAACTCCGGCGGCGTCGCCGGCAGCGGAAGAGGGAGCGGCGGCAGGGCGACTCCCTTGGGCACGCGGCGGATCCTGTCCTGCCGGTCGTCGAGGATCCCGGCGAGGATCCGTCGCTGCTCCGCCGTGGACACCACGAGGATCGCGGCCCGATCGAGGACCTCGCGGATCACGGTGCGGCGATCGGGGCGGTGCGCGTCGAGCGTCAGATCGGTGCCGCCCGCCGAGACCACGAGGGGCGGAAGCGAGGTCCGCGGAAGGTCGAGAAGAGTGCGCCCGCTCCTCCAGGCATGGTGCGCATGGACGACATGGGGAGCGTGGTGCGAGATGAACTCTGCGAGGCGGCCCGGGTCCCGGAGCCCGTCCGCCTCGGCCACGATGACGTCATGCCCGCGGTTCATGAGTCCCCGGGCGAGCCGTTCCGTCGTCACCGAGTTTCCAAGGGGCCTCCCGGCCGGGAAAGGGGTGAGGAAGAGGATTCGCACGGGCCGTCGGCGCCCTCGGGACGCGGGATGATGCGGTGCGTCGCGAAGGTACGGAGGCGTCTCCGGAGCCGCAAGGCGGATCGTATCGCCGGCGGCTCCTGTCCTCAGCGTGCGATCGGCACCGGCACGGAGAGCGCAACACCGCCGCTCGCCGTCGGGTCCGGCGCTGCCCACTGTGCGAAGAGGGAAACGTCCGGCGCCGGGGCCGAATCGGGCAGCATGAAGGCCGCAAGACCTCGCGTATCGAACGCGGCGCCGGGATCGGCGTCGAAGAGGCCCGTGCCGTCGGCGAGGACCCGGAAGCCGGCCGCCGGATCGAGGACCGCTCCGGGAGGCTCGACGAGGGTCCATCGCTCGGCGACCGCGAGAAGGAACGGCCCGGATGGGGGTCCTCCGGCCATGACGATGGCGCGGCCGACGCCGGGCACCCTGATGACGGCAACGGAGGGGCCACGGAGGCCGAAGTTCGGGAATCCGGGGGTTCCCGCGTCGAAAGGGAGCCAGTCGGCTGTCGTATCCGAGTCGCCCTCCGTCACCCTCTGGCACACGGGAAGGCCCGGAAGGAATGGAAGGGCCGGTGCGCCCGGCGCCGGGGAGGATGTGCTCACGGCATCCAGGGTCGATCCGGCGGGATCGATGAGTGAGATGATGGCGCCGTGAAGCGACGTCACGCCCGCGGGAAGCGGGCATGCCGGGTAGGCCGTCGCGCCGGGATCCGCCTCGGCGAAGAGCCGTCCCTCGCCCGTGGCCAGCATGCCATCGCCGGCGGGCCACTCGACGATGCCATCCGGCCCCTCGACGCGCAGGCGGAGTCCGGCGAGGGAAGCCGGCGCTCCGACGTTGACGATTTCCACGAGGATCGGGGCCAGCGACACTTCCGAGATGCGTACGAACCCCGCCGGCAGGGCCGGTTGCGTGTAGGTGAAGCCGGGAGCCAGGATGCCCTGCCCCGCAGGCTTGTCCACGACGACGGACACCGTGCCAGCGGTTCCGGCGGGCGTTACGCAGGTCAGTGTCGACGTGGAGACGACGGTGACCGAGGTGGCCGGCTGCCCTCCGAAGTAGACGCCGGTCCAGCCGCCGGCGAAGCCGGTCCCCGTGAGGATGACGAAGGTCCCGCCCGAAGACGATCCGGATGACGGCGACACGGAAAGCAGGACGGGTCCCGCTGCCGTGTACGTGAATCCGGACGAGAGGATGGCCTGTCCCGCCGGCTTGTCGACGACCACCGGCACGGTTCCGATCGTCAGGCCCGCGGGCGCCGTGCACGTGATCTGCGTGTTCGAGACCACGCTCACCGCCGCGGCCGCGACGCCGCCGAAGTACACGCCGGTGAAGCCGCCCTGGAATCCCGCGCCGGTGAGGGTCACGGCCGTCCCTCCGGACAGCGGACCCGACGAAGGCGCGACGACGGAAAGGGTCGGACCCGAGGCCGAGTACGTGAATCCGGGCGAGAGGATGCCCTGGCCCGCCGGCTTGTCGACGACCACCGGCACGGACCCGATCGACAGGCCCGCCGGCGCCGTGCACGTGATCTGCGTGTTCGACACCACGTTCACCGCCGCGGCCGGCACGCCGCCGAAGTACACGCCGGTCCACCCGCCGAGGAATCCCGCGCCGGTGAGGGTCACGACCGTTCCCCCGGACAGAGGGCCCGACGATGGCGCCACGGCGGAGACGGTCGGTCCCGAGGCCGTGTACGTGAATCCCGGCGAGAGGACGGCCTGACCTGCAGGCTTGTCCACGACGACGGACACGGAGCCGATCGCAAGACCCGCCGGGGCCGAGCAGGTGATCTGCCCGTCCGAGACGACACTCACGGACGCCGCCGCCACGCCGCCGAAGTACACGCCGGTCCACCCGCCGAGGAAACCCGCGCCGGTGAGAGTCACCGTCGTACCTCCGGAGAGCGGTCCCGATGGCGGCGTCACGGAGGAGAGAGCGGGGCCCGACGACGACGGCGCCACCGTCACCTGGGCTCCCGCCAGAGCGTTGTTGCCTTCGTCGGATTCGGCGATGACGCCCGCGGAATCCGCGATCACGCCGAGCCAGTAGGTTCCCGGAGCGAGTCCCGCGGGAACGAACGCGGAGACGGAGAAGGCCTGCACGCTCGCCGCCGGCACCGTCACGGACGTGGATCCGATGAGGGTGTCCGACAGCGTGATCGTCGTGTTGGTCGAGAGCACGACCGACAGAGTCGACGCGGGCGCAGGGCCGGCGCCGCTGTTTCCGAGGGTTCCGGTCACCGCGGCGGCGCCTCCGGGCGCCACCGTGGACGGGCCGCTCGCGGACGCGGGCGCGAGGTCCACGGCCGGCGCGGCGACACCGTAGAGCGCCTGGGCGCCCAGGCGGTCGTTGAGCTCGAGGGTGCGCAGGGCCGTGCCCGCGGTCCCCGGGGACACCGCGTACCACATGGTCGCGGCGGCGTCGTTCGTGTCATGGCCGAGTCCGAGAGCATGCCCGAGCTCGTGCGTCGCGATCCCCTGGAGGTCGAAGGTGCTCCCGGAGGGACTCAGGGAGAACGTGTAGGTCCCGCCGTAGTAGCGGATGTAGAAGCCCGTCGCGTCTCCGCTCGCGTTGTAGTACGAGAGGGTGACGGCCAGAGCTCCGCCGCTCGACGTGTTGCTCCAGAAGATCGTGTTCGGCGAGAGTCCCGGGACGAAGCTCGATGACGTCTGCGTCGTCGTCCCCTCGTAGAGCCACGCAAAGTCCGCCCCGGACTGCCCGGTCCACTCGTCGGCCGCGGCGCTGAGCGACGCCTCGATGGCCGCCGTGGTTCCGATGGATGCCGGGAAGGACGCTGCGTTGATGCGGTAGCCCACGACCGGGCTCGACCCCGGCCAGGAGAAGCCGAGCAGCGTGTAGTCCGAGAGGACGACGGCCTGGTCCACGACCGCGCCGAGGAGGAGGAGAAGGAGGCTTCCGGGAAGGACGGCCCGCCTCATCGGGGCCTCCCCCCCGTGGCGAGGAGGGCCGCGATCTTCGACGAGAGTCCCGCCCATGTCTCGTTCCGAAGCTCGCGGATCTTCCCGTCGACGATCGTGTACTTGCCCTGGAACCAGCCGTTCACGATGACCGCGCCATCTGACTCACGGGTGAGGAAGACGATGACGTCCTCGCCCGGAGCAAATCGCGGCGACTCGTGGCAGACGGCGCGGACGCCGTTCACGGTGCCGCCGAGGACGCGCACCGTGATCTCCCCGCCCTCCCGCGTGCCCGTGCCTTTGAGGACTTCCGCCGGGCGCAGGCGTACGTGCGTATAGATGGGCCCCCTGTCCGGCGCTTCCCGGAAAGCGTCCATCGAGACGACCGTGGCCCGGATGATCTGCTCCGACTCGAGAGTGAGATCCCGGAGCGACATCACCCGGATCGAGGCTCCGGCCATGGCTCCGCCGAGGAGCAGGAGCAGGGCGACTCCGGTCGCCCGAAGGGCACTCTGGCGTGGCATCTTCGACCCTCGGACAGCTCGTCGTGTCTCTCTTCCCTTCTATCGACCGGCCCGGATCCGGTCTGCGCCGACGGTCCCGTCCTCCGGAGCCATCCGCGCCTAACCACCTGCGGGACAAGGCGGAACCTCCACGTAACTTCAGACTTCCGCCCCGCCGCGCCGATGAGGAGAAGAGGGAATCCACCGAAGGAAAGACCATGATCGCATGCGCGATGCGCCTCCTCCTCGTCCTGGTCCTCGGATGCCTCGCCGCCACGGCCCGCGGCCAGGCCCTCACGGCCGCGGACGTCATCAACCTCGCCGCCGCGGGCGTCCCGGAAGCGGACATCGCCCGGATGCTGGCGGAGGCCGTCGTGAAGCCCGTGTTCCGGCCGGCCGACATCGAGCGCATCGCCGCCGCAGGGGTCGCACGGTCGCTGCTCCTGCCGTACGCCGAATCTGCTCCCGCCGGGACAACGCCCCTCACGCTCGCCGAGATCGAGCGCGTCCACGCCGCGGGCGCCACCGAAGAGGAACTCCTGAAGCTCGTCCGCGAGTGCCCCGCACGTCCGGAAGTGACGGTCGCCGACATCCTGCGCCTCACCCGGGCCGGCATTCCCGTGAGCGTCGTCCGGGCGCTCCGGGAAGGAACGCCGGCTCCGGCCGCTGGCGCGCCCTCCGAGGTTCGCCTCGCCGATGTCGAGCGCTGGACGCAGGACGGACTCGCGCCGGAGGAGCTGGTGACCCGCATCCGGCGGTCGCCCTCGAAGTTCGCCGTCGACGTGGATGACGTCGTGGCGCTCTCGCGCCGCGGCGTCGATCCCGCCGTCCTGAAGGAGATCTGGACCCGCCGCGTCGCCGCGGACCGGGCGCCGGCGGAGTCCGCTCCGGCGCCATCGCCTCGGCCCGCCGCCGCCGTCTCCGGCGACGCCCCGCCCGCTCCCGGGGATCTCGCGATCCACCGGGAGGCGGCCGGGGAATTCTCGCTCATCGCGCCGAGGAACTTCTCGGTCCTGCGCCTCTCGAAGGGCGTCAATGCCATCCTCGAGTTCACCGACCGGACGCCCGCCGGCGACGAGATCCCCGACATCGACCTCGCCGTGCTCCGATTCCGCGCCCACGACCCCGCCCGCCTCGTCCCGGGCAGCCTCGGCCACATCGCCGACAACGTCCTCAACGCACTCGTGGCCCGCTGGGCGGAGAAGCAGGTCCGCCTCACGGTGTCGAACCGGCGCGAGGACGTCCTGAGCGGCGCCCCCGCCATGCGGTACGATCTCCTGAGCGCCGCGGCGGGCGGCCAGACTCACCGCGGATCGGCCTTCGTCTGCCTCGGACCGGAATCCGTCTACCTCATCTCGACCCTCTGCCGCACGGAGCGGGCCGAGGCCTGGTCGCCCCTCCTCGAGCGCTGTCTCGAGAGCTTCACGTTCGAGGCAGAACCGAAACGGCCCGCCCCCGAGGGCCATGACCGCGACCGCGTCGCGGCACTCGCGGATTCCTGGCGCGCGGCGGTGCTCGCCCGCGACTTCGCGTCCTACCGGACGCTCCGGGACTCGAGATTCGAGACTCCCGAGACGCGCCTGCGATTCCTCGATCTCGTGGATGAGATTCGGACCAAGTCCATGCGCCTCGCCATGGGCGATGTCACCCTGGATCGTACGCGGGCCGAGGCGGCCGTCCACCTCATCGGTGTCGACGAGAACCGCCGATCGAAGATCGTGTTCCGGGCCGATGACGAGGGGAGCTGGACCGTCATCGGGGACGAGGTTCAGTCGTCCTGAGCGTCGCCCCGCCCGGGGGTCGGAAGCGCGGCCAGGGCCGCTGACGCGAGGACGAGCGCGTCGGCGACCTCCGTCCCGGAGGCCGGGACGGAGGGTTCCGCGGAACCGGATAGCCGCGAGTCCCGGAGCCACGCCACGAGTTGCGGGAGGGACGATCCTCCGTCGTGGCGTCCGTCCTCCCTCCGCGCCCACCGCAGCGCCGGGCCGTAACGGTTCGGCCAACGACGGGCGGCCCGGAGGAGCGCCTCCGCGACGATGCGATCCTCCGCGCGCCCGCCCGGGACGACGCCGGCATCCGCAGGGCCCCGGCTCCGAACCGCGGCCGCGAGGCGATCGCAGGCGTCGCGAAGCGGATCCTCGGCGCCCGTCGGCGTCCCATTCGGGTCGAGCGCTGCGAGAACAGCCAGCGCCGTGAGAGCGGGTCGACCCGCAGACCCCGGTTCGGGAAGCCCTGCCCGCGGGCCCATGTGCCGCAGCACGACGAGAGCAGCGCTCTCCGGAGCCACCCGACGCTCTGGCGACGGATCGGCCGGCAGCGGCGCTACGGATGCCGTGCGGAGGAGAAGGACGAGGCCCGCCGCGGCCATCCCGACGAGGGCAGGAACCGGACGGTGAACGGGCCCCGCCGGCTTCTCCGGAACACCGAGATCCCGGAGGGCGTGGACGATTCCCGTCACGGCCCGCTGCTCCGCGGCGCACGCCGCGCAGGCCCGTACGTGGTCCGCCACCGCCCGCCGGCGTGCGGCCGGTGCAAGGCCGAGGGCAAGGGCCTCCATCTCGCGGCGCGCGAGCCGGCAGGCTTCGGGAACCGGAAGCCCGCGGGTCACGGCGCGTCCTCCCCTGACCCGGGCGTCGAGCCGTCCGGCAGAAGCCGATCTCTGAGGAAGCGAATGCCGTAGTGCACCCGGGATTTCATGGTTCCCGCGGGCACGCCGGCCCGCCGCCCGGCTTCGGCGTACGTGAGGCCCGCGATGACGACGAGCTCGATGGCCACGCGATGCCGCGCCGGGAGACCGAGGAGCGCCGCCCTGAGACGGGAGGCGTCCTCGTCAGCGGAAACCACGGCCTCGGCCTCGGGCCGCACGCGGTCCGGAAGCGAGGTCGGAACGGCCTCCCCGGCCTCCCGACCGGCGCCGCGTCGCTCCCGCCGGCGGAGCTCGTCCCGCCAGAGGTTCCGGCAGACGACGAGGGCGTAGGAGATGACGCGGTCGGGAGCCACGCGGTCCTTTCGCGACAGCACGCGGATGAGGCTCTCCTGGGCCAGATCCTCGGCTTCGTCCCGGCGAGCCCCCATCCGGACGGAGGCCGCACAGAGGATCCCCCGAAGCCGCTTCCAGAGCGGCCGGCGGCTTCCGCCGGACCGGCGCTGGTCCGTGTCGGGATCGGATGTCATCGCGGAGAGACTACCTTTCCGGCAAACCGTCATGAAGGGACCTCCGGATCTCCGTCCACCGCAGGCCGGGACGCTGCTACGATCCCCCGTGCGCGCCTTCGACCTCGTCATCTTCGATCTCGACGGGACTCTGGTCGATACCCGCCGGAACCTCGCGGGCATCGTGAACCACGCCCGAAGCCGCTTCGGGCTCCCGCCTCTCGCCATGGACGTGATCACGGGTTACATCGGCGACGGTGTCCGGAAGCTCACGGAGCGGAGCTTCGCGGGCACCGGCGTGGACGTCGCCGACGCGCTCGACGTCCTCCTCGCCCGCTACCGCGGGCACGCCGCGGACGACGTCACGTTCTACCCCGGCGTCCTGCCGGTCCTCGACAGCCTTGCAGCGGGCGGCGTCCGCCTCGCACTCGTGACGAACAAGCCCCACGAGGCGGCTCTCCCCATGCTGGGGAGCCTCGACATCGGGCAGCGTTTCGCGCTCATCGTGGGGGGCGGCCGGCTCCCGCAGCAGAAGCCCCATCCCCTCCCCGTCCGCCACACGCTCGAGACTCTCGGAGTACCGGCGGATCGCGCCCTTCTCGTGGGCGACGGACCCCAGGACCTGGCGGCAGGGCGCGGAGCGGGCGTGAAGGTCTGCGCCGCGCTCTTTGGATTCACGCCGCCGTCCGCGCTTCTCGCACTCGGGCCCGACTACGCCATCGAACGCATGGCGGATCTTCCGGCCATCGTTCTCGCCGGCTGACGGGTCGCGATACGCCGCCCGTCGTCACGGCGGCGGCGCATCTTGCGCCGCCCGGGCCGCCGGGCTCAGACGACGCGGGCGGGACGCTTCGCCTCGGGCCAGATCATGAAGCCGCCGCCGTCGCCGTCCGGCTCCGACCAGACCCCCCAGATCCCGCGACCCTCGCGGAATCCGCGGAAGCCCGCTTCCTTCTGCCCCGGGTGGGCCCGCGTCCACGTCACCTCCAGGGATTCGATGTCGTAGCGCCCCTGCACCGTGAAGAAACCGCGGCTGTCCGTCCCGACGCCGTCCACGACACCGTTCGCGAAGGTGAGGACGAGCTCCATGGGGTGCCTTCGCTTCGAGTTCCGGACGAGGAAGTAGCCCTTCCAGGTCCCGCTGCGGAAGCGGGCATCGCGGACCGTTTCGGAGGAGGCCTGACTGTCGGGCATGGGCATCGGTTTCCGTCGCTCGGGCGCGGGACGCCCGTCTCTCCGCTTCTACGCCGCGCCGCGGGCGGAGTCAAGCGGCGCGCGGATCCGACGACGCCCGTCAGCCCCGTGGTTTCTCGGTCTGCGCGCGGACCGCGTCCGTCGCCGCGGCCAGTTCTGCGGCGTCTCCGAGGTACCGGCGCGAGGCAGGCCGGAGATCCGCGTCGAGCTCGTAGACGAGCGGGAAGCCCGTCGGGATGTTCATCTCCGCGATCGCGTCCTCCGACATCCCGTCGAGGTGCATGACGAGGGCGCGCAGGCTGTTGCCGTGGGCCGTCACGAGGATCCTCCGGCCGCGACGGATCTCCGGACCGATGCGCTCGCGGAAGTACGGCAGGACCCGGGCGCAGGTGTCCTTCAGCGACTCGCCGGCGGGCAGAAGCGCCGGATCGACGTCAGCGTAGCGCCGGTCGTGCCGCGGATGGGCGCGATCGGACTCGGGGAGAGGCGGCGGAGGAACCGCGTAGCTGCGCCGCCAGAGGCGGACCTGTTCGGCCCCGAACTTCCGGACCATCTCGGTCTTGTCGAGCCCCTGGAGGGCGCCGTAGTGCCGCTCGTTGAGCCGCCAGCTCCGTTCGACGGGGAGCCACATGAGGTCCATGGCGTCGAGGGTGATCCAGAGGGTCCGGATGGCGCGCCGGAGGACGGACGTGAAGGCGCTGTCGAACGTGAATCCGCCCTCCACGAGGAGCCGGGCGGCCCGCACCGCCTCGGCGCGTCCCTGCTCCGACAGATCCACGTCCACCCACCCCGTGAAGCGGTTCTCGAGATTCCAGGCGCTCTGCCCGTGGCGCAGGAGCACGAGGGGCACGGTCATGGTGTCCTCCGGTCCGGCGCCGCGAGCCCGCCGCGGGAGTCCGGTCAGCGGACGAGGTAGGCGGCGCCGGCGTAGTGTACGCCGGAGGGCGAGTCGAAGGGAACGCCCACCAGGATCTCGGCGAAGCCATCGCCGTCGGTGTCCGCGCGGGCGACGCGGCGCCCGTAGTTGGAGCCCTGGGCGGGCGCCGGCGCCGTGATCGTCCGGGACTGTCCGAAGGACGGCCCGAGGAGCAGATGGACGACTCCCGCGTCCGTGACGCCACCGGGGTCCGCGTAGAACTCGCCGACGAAGAGATCGTCCACGCCGTCTCGGTTGGCGTCGCCCACGGCGAGGCCGCTGCCAAAGCCGCCCGTGAGTGACGGAGACGGCGACACGACCGTCGTCCCTCCCGTGAGCAGGGGTCCCTTCGCGACGAGCACGATGCCCTGTCCGTCGAGTCCGCCGAGGGGCGAAACGAACTCGCCGCCCACGGCCAGATCGCCGATGCCGTCCCCGTCGAGGTCGCCCGAGGCGAGCTCGTCGCCGAAGAGCGCGCTCACGGCCACGGACGGTCGTGGCGAGGGAATGTAGCCGAGCGGAGCCAGGGTGCCGCCCTCGAAGACGCGAACGGCGCCCGAGTTGTCACCGGGCGTCACGATGTCGTACCAGGGCGAGGACACCGCGACTTCGCAGACGCTGTCCCCCGTGAGGTCCGCGACGAGCACGCGGTAGCCGAAGCGCGCGTTGACCTGAGGTGCAGGATCCACGAGAGTCGTCGTCGTGAGGAAGTCCCGGCCGTGGAACACGTGCACGGCGCCCGATTCCGCAAGGCCCCCGGAGGCCTGGAGGTGCGATCCGACGACGATGTCCGGGTAGCCGTCGCCCGTGACATCGCCGGCATCGACGCTGTGGCCGAAGAAGGCTCCCGCCTGAAGCTCCGGAGACAGGATCTGGAGGACGTTGCCGAAGGAGGGTCCCATGAACACCCAGACGGCCCCGGCTGCTGTCAGCCCGCCGACGACCTCCTCCCGCGCCCCGACAAGGATGTCTGCGGCGCCGTCACCATCGAGATCTGCGACGGCGATGGCGCCGCCGAAGCGCGCGCCCGCCACGGGCAGGGGCGAGGCGAGCACGAGGCTCGTGAGCTGATCCGGTCCGAACCGGATCGTGACCTGTCCGGCATCCGTGACGCCACCCGGATCCGCTCCGCGCTCCCCGATGAGCAGGTCCTCGAAGCCGTCGCCGTTCACATCGGCCGCCCGGATCGCGTAGCCGGCGTTGGCATCGGATCCGAGCCCGGGATCGGCGAAGGTGGACTGGCCGCTGAAGATCTCGTAGTCGTGGCGCACCACGGCGGAGGCCGCCACGCCGTTCACCGCGCCGGGATCGGGCATGAAGGCCTGGAGATAGATGGATAGTCCCGCGGGGATGATCGGCGGGCCCGGCACGAAGACGGGCACGGACCAGCCGCCGGCGGTGAGCACCGCGGTGCCTGGCAGGAGCGCGGGGAGAGTCCCCGTCCCCTCCACCGCGAAGATGAAGGTCTCGGACACTCCGATGACGTCCGGCTCGTTCGGCAGCGACATGCTCGGGTCGGCCGTCCGAGGGATGAAGTCCACGGCGATGACGAGCGGCTGGCCGACGAGGGTGCCGAGCGGTGAGGTGAGGCTCGTGACCAGCACCGCTCCCGGCGCCACGAGCTTCGACGAGCCATCGGCGGCGCCCGCGTTCACGCTGGTGGTGAGGAGGATGTCGCGGCCGTTGCCATGGCCCTGCGCCACGAGCGAAGGGGCGATCAACCCGAGAAAGATGACGGACGGCAGGAATTTCATATCGCGAATTCCACACCCGCGGGTTGCCAACCCGCCATAGCGGCGCGGGTGGCACCCCATCGACACGGCTTACCGAGTATTCTAACCCGAAACCCCGACCGGGGTTCACACTGCCCCGGAAGATCGGGGAAGCGCGGCGGGACGACGCCCCAAGTATCTCTCCTGGAAGGACTATCGGTCAGACGGCCGTGCCGATGAAGAGGCAGTGGGGATGGACGTAACCTCTGTGGAGCGGCGTGACAGCGACGTGGAAGCCGTGCCGGCGGAAGAGGTCGACGAAAGACGCAACCGTCCGGAAATGGAAGTCGGCGCCCCGCGTGATGCGAAGCACCCTCACGGCGAGGGTCTCCTGGACCCGGTTCCATGCCGCCTTGACCCGCGGGGTCTCGGCCATGTCCTTCACGATGAGACGTCCGCCCGGCGCGAGGCGCTCGCGGGCCCGGCGCATGAACTCCTCCTGCGCATCGTGGGGGATGAGATAGAAGACGTCCACCGCGAGGATGGCCACCGGGCGATCCGCCGGATCGAGGACATCGAAGAGCCTCCCGGTTCCGTATCGCGCATTCGAAACGTCCGCAGCCAGGGCCTGCGCCACCCGGATCTTCCGTGGATCGTCGTCCACGCCGATGACGAGCCGGGAGGACGAGCCCCGCGCAAGGTCGGTCTCGAGCAGGCCGAAACCGCAGCCGACGGAGGCGACGAGCCCCCGGGCGGGAACGGCCTCCGCCACCCGATCGAAGGGACAGGTGATCCTCCGGCCGCGGATGTGCAGTCGGGTCAGAAGACCAATGCGCGGTGGCACGCCGGACATGGCCTAGTGTGGTGCGTCACACAGATGCGAACATATTCGCCGAGAGATTCTCGTGCGGGGCGAGGCGCGAGCCCGGAAGCAACCCTGGATGGGTTGTGGGGAGGGCGAGCAACGAAGCCCCGCGCGAGAAGATCCGGCGAGATGGAGCAAGTGAAATCGGTCCTCGTCGGGACATGTAACGGTATGTGTGACGCACCACACTAGGGGGTCACCGCGCGGGATCGGCCGTCGCAGCGGGCGCCGGCGAGGGCGCAGCGGCGGGCGAGGCGGACCGCGGCCGTGTCCGGCGTACGTCCCGCCAGAGCCCCGCCATCTCCCGGAGGATCTTGAAGATCACGCCGAAGCTCGAGAGGGTCGATGTTCCTCGGGTCCTCGGGAAGTAGTCCACGCCGAACTGGGCGAGCTTCCATCCGCGGCGGAGAGATCGGGCCATGAGCTCGGCGTCGATGAACGACCCGTCCGAGCGGAGCGTGATGTCCTCGAGCACGGCGCGCCGCATGAGCTTGAAGGAGAAATTGACGTCGCGAACGCGGATCCGGAAGAGGACGCGGATGAGCCAGTTGTACACGAAGCTGTAGACGGCGCGCCGCATCCCCTCCCCCGTTCGGTCGAAACGGAACGCGGTGATGAGATCGACGTCGAGATACTGGATGAGGCGCGCTGCCTTGGCGAGGAGGGCGAGGTCGAAGGGCAGATCCGCATCGGTGTAGAAGACGAGGTCCTTCGTCGCCGCCGCGAATCCTCGCCGGAGCGTGCCGCCGAGCTTCAGATTACGCTCGTTGCGCAGCACCCGCACGCGGGGGTCCGCCGCCGCGAGCTTCGCGGCAAGGGCGGGCGTCCGGTCCGTCGAGGCATCGTCCACGATGACGATTTCGAAATCGTCCGTGACGGCCTCGAGCGCCTCGCGCACGAAGGTCACGCACCGCTCGATGTACAACTCCTCGTTGTACATCGGGATGACGGCCGAGATGCCGTACCGGCAGCGATCGAGCTGGCCCACGTCCGGAGAATCCTCGCGTCACTCGAATGCGTAGAGGAGTATACCGCCATCCTCGTGGATCAGACGGAGATACGGCGGCGCGTCCGCCGGCCGGTACCACGCGGCGAGCGCCGGGCGGCCCTCCCGTTCCCGGCCCCGCGCCCGGACGACGACGTGGGTCACGTCGCGGGCTCTCAGCCAGGCCGTGACACGGTCCTCCGGCGCCACCGGAAGGGGGACGAACGCGGCGCCCGCGTAGTAGGCAACGACGGAGGATGTCCCGGCGATGCGCCACGGGCCGGCACCGCCGCTCCCGCGGAGCCAGGCGCCGGCGCGGGCTTCGGGGAGAGCGCCGCGTCCCCCCTCGTCGTATTCCGAGAGCCCGGTCGCGAGGGGCCGGCCCACCGAGATGAGCGCGATGGCTCCCACGAGGACGGCGGACCGAAGCGTACGGGTCCGGCTGCCGATGGCGCCGGCGCCGAGGACCAGCGCCGCGAAGGACGGCACGATGAGATAGCGGAGGACGACCTTGTAGAGTGCTGCTGCCGCCAGCGCGTAGACGGCGCCGAGGACGAGACCCGTCCGCATGGCCGCCGGGCCGGGGCCCGCCGCCATCCGTCGAAGGCCGAGGACCGCGAGGAGGAGGAGCACGGGCGAGAGCATCATCTGCCCCGTGAGGAGCACGCGGACCTCGCGCCAGGCGTTTCGGAGGACGTTCCGACCAAGCGCGACCGGGTCCCTTCGGAGCGCCTCGAGGAGTCCGGTCTCCCCGGTCCTCGGAACGTTCGGCCTGAGCCAGGGCCCTTCCGTGCCGTCGGCATCGAGCCCGTAGTTGGCCTCGGCGTAGGACAGGCCACGCCCCGTCCGGACGGCGGTTTCGATGACGCGCCCGCTCTTCGCCTCGAGCCGGACGGAGCCGGTGACGCCGGCGAGCCAGGCGGCGTAGGGCGCGACGACCACGGCGAAGGACAGGGCCGCGATGAAACCCGCGGCCGCGACGCGGCGAAGACCCGCGCCCGTCCTGGCGAGGCACAGAAGCGCTGCGCCGACGCACAGGATCGCCAGGAAGAACCCGTCGTGGCGCGCGAGGTGTGCGAATCCGAAGATCCCCCCGGCGAGGGCGGCGTATCCTCCGCGTCCCGCTTCCGCAAGTCGGCCCGTGGCCCACACGGCAAACGCGAAGAGCAGGAGGAACACGGCCTCGACGAAGACGGCCGCCCCCGAGAGAACGAAGGGAAGGTGCAGCGCCGCGAGGGCGGCCCCGATCCGTCCGGCCCGTTCGCTGACGAGGCGGCGCAGGATGAGCGCCACAGGAATCAGGAGAAGCGTCCCCGCGAGAACCGAGACGAGTCGCCCGGCGCCGACGGCATCGAGGCCGGTGAGCCCGGACACCCCCGCGATGAGAAGCGGGTAGAGCGGCGGGAACATGAGCTCTCGACCGTCGAGCATGCCGGTGTATCCGACGCCGTCGCGGAGGTTCTCGGCGAGGCGCGCATACTCCGTCCCGTCCACCTCGATGACAGGCGTGCAAAGGAGGGCGCGGCCCCCGCGGAGCAGCGCCGCCGCGGCCATCGCGACGAGGATGAAGCGCCGGAAGGTCAAGGAAGCGGAGCCTTCGCATGCCCGTCGCAGGGCGACGGCAGAGATCGGTTCCCGCTCATGTCACATGCAGGTCGCGCACGAACTCGTCGAGGGTCCTCGGGACGAGACCCCGCCGGAGAGCCGCCCTCAGGAAACCCTCGAAGAGCCGTACGAAGCGCTCGCCGGTCCTGCGCACGGACAGGCGCCGCATGATCCCGCGGAAACGAAGCCGCGGGAGGTCGGCGAACTCCCACGGATGGACGTAGACGTTGAGGTAGCCCGTCTCCGCCATGGCGGAGCGGAGGCAGAGGCGCCCGTACGCCGCACCGAGATTCCGGAGCCAGAACCAGGACACCGGCAGCCGGAGCCGCCGCGTCACGGAGATCGGGACCTCGACGATGCCGTCGCGCCGGAACGGCGTCCGCGACGCACGGAGGTTGTTGTATCGCCCCGGAACCCACGTCGGGTGGAGCGAGCTGTCGTACACGAAGCCCACCTCGCGGAGGACCGCCGGAGCCGGAGCCGCGAGCCGCGCGGCCCGGAAGCCGGTCACCGGCACGCCGAACCGCTCCATCAGCTCCCGCCTCCCTGCCGCGAGCCGCTCCGCAGCCATCGAGGGCGCCATCGCGGCGTAGTCGTCCGCGTGGTCGAGGCAGTGGAGTCCGAGCTCGTGCCCCTCCGCCGCGAGGGCGGCCACCGCCTCCGGAAAACGCCGGGCGAAGGCGATGGTCGTAAAGAAGGTCGCCCTGACCCCCGTCCTCCGGAAGAGCGCCGCGAGCCGGTCGAGTCCCTGGCGGCTCGTGTCGAAGACGACCGCATCGCCCGTATCGAGACCGGCTTCCACCGGCAGGACGAACTCCTCGAGATCCACGGTGGCGAGGAGCGATGGCATGGCCTCCTGACTCCGGGCGCGGCCGGTGCGCCGCGGCCGGCGACCGGCTCCGGAGCCCGCCGGGCCCGCGGAAGATAGCATAGCCGCCGAAAGCCCGAAGCGAGGCCGAAGGTTGATCGATCCTCTTCGCAGCTCGACGACGCCTCCGACGCAGCGCCGGACCGCCGACCGCGCGGTTCTCGGAGGTCTCATGGCCCTGCTGCTCGTCCAGGGCGCGCTCAACGCCCTCTGGATCTCGAAGGACCGGCGCCTCCCCTTCTGGGACCAGTCGCGGTACTACGACATGACGGTGGAGTGCGGCGAGGCCCTGGCGAACCCGGGCCCGGACACGCTTCACCGCATCACCGGCGCCCACCCGAGCCATCCGCCGGGCTTCCCGCTCCTCGCGACGCCGTTCCGCGCTCTCTTCGGAGGCGACTGGGCCGCCGCACGGCTCGCCCTCCTGCCGCTGGGCGCCTGTCTCACGCTGTCCGTGTTCTGGCTCGGACGCCGGCTCTTCTCGGACCTCGCCGGACTCCTCGCGGCGGCATTCGTGGCGGGAGCACCCGCCATGACCGGGGCGCAGCATCTCTTCCAGACCGAAGCGGCCCTGGTTCCGGCGGTGGCCGCGGGCTGGGCCCTCCTCGACCGGACGGAGGGCTTCACACGCACGCGCGCGTCCGTGGCCTTCGGAGCCTTCTCCGGCGCCGCGATCCTCGTCAAGTGGACCTACCCGGTGTTCCTCGGCGTTCCCGCGGTCCTCGCCCTCGCGCGGAGCCGCCGGTTCCGGGGCGTCCTGCCGGCGCTGGCCGCCACGCTCGCCATCACCCTTCCCTGGTTCGTGTCGCACGCGCGGGGGCTTCGCGACTTCGCCGCCTCCGGCGTCGCGGCGGGAGAGGGGTACCTCTCGGCCGTGGGCGGCTCGCCCTTCACGCTGAAGGCGATGCTCTTCTATCCGCGCGAGATCCTCGTCGCGGGCCTGGGGCCACCTCTCTTCGCGTTCCTCCTCGTCGGCCTTGCGAAGCTCCGCCGGCGCCGCTCCATCGCCCTCGATCTCGGACTCGGCATCGCCGTCCCCCTCGTCGTCTTCACGCTCGTCCCGACGAAGCAGCTCCGTCATCTCCTCCCGGTGTTCCCGATCCTCGCCCTCGGAGCCGTCCACTGGATCCCGCGGATCCGGCGGCCGGCGCCGCGACGGGCTGCCGTGGCCGCTGCTCTTCTCCTGCCCCTCGCGGCGGGCCTCCACGCCTCCTTCCGTGTCTTCGGCGACGATCTCGAGGTCGCCATCGCCGGCCGCCGTCTTCCGCTCCTGGCCGCAGCGCGGGAACCCGGCCCTCCGGACCCGACGCTCTGGCCCGTCGCCGAGGCCGTGCGGATCCTCGCCGCCGACCTCGGGGCCCACGGCGACCCAGCAGAGGCTCTCGTCCTCTTCAACCTCACAGGGTTCCGCATCGACGGGTTCCGGCACGTCGCGCGGGAGGCCGGCGTCCGGATCGGCTTCCCTGATCCGCCGTTCTGGTATCCGCCGGAGCATCCCGGACACGCGCATACCGGATTCGACGCGCTCCTCCGCCCCCGCTGGTGGCTCGTCAAGACGGGAACGTCGTGGGTCAGGTTCCTCTCGGGAGTGCCCGTGCACCGGTCCGCCGATCTCCTCGCGGATCGACTTCTCGATCCGGCAGGCAGGGTCCGCGGCGCGACCACCCTTCTCGCCGCACTGCCCCTGCCCGACGGCTCGCTCCTCGAGGTCCACCGTCGGCCCGCGGCCTTGCCACCAGATGCCCTCGGCGAACTTGCCGCGGCAGCACTCCGCCTCGACGCCGACGACCCTGCGGCATCGGCATTCCGCTCCGCCGGCGATCTCCGTCCCGCCGCCTTCGCACGGGGGCTCGCCGCCCTCTCGGCCGGAGACCGCGGACGCGCAGCCTCCGACTTCCGCGAGGCCCTGCGTCTTCTTCCCGAGGACGAGGCGTCCTTCCGCCGTCTCGCCGACGCCCTCGATCCCGTGGACATGCCGGCCGCGGCGGGCGCCCGCCGCATGGCGGATCACCTCGTCTGGCGTGCAACGCATGACCAGGCCGCGTCCGCCGCGCTCGAAGCCGCCGCCGTCCACGCGGAGGCAGGCCGATCCGCCGGCGCGATTCGCGAGGCCCGCCGAGCCCTCGAGGCCTCCCGCGACGCCGCACCACTCGTGTCCGGACTGCTGCGGCGGACCGGAATCGCGTCCCCGCCGGTACCCATCACGCTCGAGTGGCTCCGCGCCGCCGAGGTTCGCGCCGCGACCGTCGATCGCAGGCGCCGCCGCAGGCCGCGCCCGCGCACGGCAGCGCGCAGCGCCCGACGACACGGCCACGCGAGGCCCTGAGCCGCCGATCGCGATGTTTCCCGGGGAATTCGACGCGATTCCCGTCATTTTTTTCGGAAGATCGCAGAGCGCGAGCGGGCCCGGCACCGGCATCCTGATGCCTTGTGGAGAGACAGTGGAAGGCTCTGTCGCGACACGGGGCGATGCCGGCGCCGTGCTCCTCCCACAGGCGCTGAACGCACTTCCGGTCCGCTCCGCGCTTTCCACGATGCAACAACGATTCCGAGGCGTGTGGAGAATCCGGGCGCCTCTTCCGGCAAGGCCCATGGGACACCGGCGCGGCCGGCATTCCTCGGTCACGTCGCCCGAGAAACTTCTTGCCGGGGTCACTGCGAAAACTAGAATCGCGCCCGTTCGCCTCGATCTCTGAAAAGGGAATTGCGCATGGTCGGGCGCCGCATCGGCGGCGTGCCGACGACCCGCCCCTGCCGGACTCCGGTCGCCCACGGCCGGCCCGAAGAGCCGGGGAACTCCGGAAGGAGGGAACCCGGCGAGGAGAAACCATGATCCAGGGTCGCTCCCGGGGGCTCACTGGCGGAGGCGGGTGAAAGGCAGGAAAGCCCATGGAGGCCGGCGGCGTCGAGAGACGCCGCCACGTCCGGCGGAGAACGATCCCCGCCGCACGCGCGATCCGGACCTCGTCGAGCGGGTCGCGTGCAGGCGGCGGGGGCACCGCGTCGGGAGACCGGCGCGGCGGCCGCCGTGCTCATGCCTCGAAGGGCGGAATCCCATGGGAGCTGTCGGCGGCTTCGGCCGCCGGGACTTCCGCCGGGAACAAGGCCCTGCAGCCGGACTTCCGGGACGGCGGCCGCCACCCGCGCATCGCGGCGGCCGGACCGGGAGCTGACGGCAGGAGGGCAGGGATCCGGAGACGGACACCCATCGGCGGAACGAAAAGGCTCCGAAGGGCGAACCCCGAAGGCGCTCTCGCTCACGCGAGCAGGCGCCGCCCGCACCTCGCGAGAAGTCCGCGATGGGGGTCCGAAACCCCGGACGTGGACGGGACCCGGCACGTGACGGCGTCCGCGGGCGGTACCGGAAGGTGCCATGGGGGGCCGAACTCCAGGAGAGCCGGTGGGTCCCCCGGGACCCGCGGGCGCCTGCCGGCAGGACTTCGACGAGGGCGCGGAATCCGTTCACCGTCCGTGGCCGATCTCAGCCCCGGACAGACGGCATCGGGATCCCCGCACGCCCGCGAAGGGCGTCCCGGGCGGCGCGAATCCATGAGCGCCTGCCGCTGCCGTCCACGGTGCGGTCACCGCGTAACCTCGAGGGAGTGCGCCGGCGCCCGGCGACGGGTGCCGCGAGCACCGGCGGGATGCCTCAAAGCTCTGAAGGAGCACCAGCCGCCGTCGACGCCCGACCATGCCCTTTTTCTCCGAGGGGAGGCCTGGAAGCCTCCCCTCTTCTTTTCCGCCTCACGCCTCCCGCGGCCGGGCAAGGTACGCGACGGCGTAGAGGGCCGCGCCAGCGGCCAGCACGACGCCAAAGCGAAGCTCCATCGCCACGAGGATCGCGACGATCGACCCCGTCACCGAGGCGCAGCCGTTCACGGCGAACGCCCAGGGCACGAAGGCGTGGGAGCGCTCCCCCACGATGCGGAGCCCCGCCGGGAAGGGCATCCCCATGACGAAGCCGAGGGGGAAGATGACGAGGATGGCGATGCCGGCCCGCGCGGCGAGGGGAAGGCCGAGCGTCAGATCCACGAGCGGCGCGAAGAGCGCGAGCAGGACGAGCAGCACGGCGGGGATCACGGGCAGCGCCGTCATGAGGACGCGGGAAGGCCGGAACCGCGCCGTGGCGAGGCTCCCGAGGCCGGAGGACAGCAGAAGCGCCGCGAGGATCACCGAGAGCGCATAGCTCGGGTGGCCGAGATACAGCACGAACTTCTGCATGAGCGCGATCTCGGCGAAGATGAAACCCGCGCCGAGGCCCGCGAAGTAGACAAGCGCCCGCGCCCGCGAGGCGATCGCAAGCCCCCGCCGCCGGAACATGACGAGGGGCAGGAGCACGAGCAGGGCTCCGGCCACCGTCGTCTGCGCGAGGAGGGCGATGATGACCCAGTGTCCGATGGGCCGCGCTCCCTCGTACTCCCCGCCCCCGAGTGATCGCGACGGCGCCAGCAGGTCCCGCCAGCGGTGCACCTGGTAGAAGAAGGGACTGTCGTCCGTGACGGGCGTGATGCGCCACGGGTAGGCGTTCAGGAACTCCTCTTCCTTCCCCGCGCGGCAGGCCGCGACGTAATCCGTAAAGGGGTTGGCGACATCCGCTCGCCTCTCGATCTCGGGCCGCTCGCCGGGAACGTAGAGAAGACGGGCGCCCGATGTCGCTTTCGATGCCGCAACCACGGCATCGATCTGCGCCGCGGCCAGCGGTGTCGGCCGGACGAAGATGAGAGCCCATGAACCGTGACCGACCACGGCCATGTGGGCGCCGGGATCGGCGACACCACGCTCCCGCAGGGCGCGGGAGGCCATGACGAAGAGGCGGAGGATCTCCCGGGGCGGCTCGAAGAGGTAGCGAAGGATCGAGAGGATGCCCTCCGGATTCAGATGCTCGAGATACTCGCGGAAGGCCTCCTGCGTGTAGAGGTAGTTCTCCGACATCACGTAGGCGCCGGAGCTGAGCGCCGTGTAGGTGTCGACGCCCGTGAGCTGGATGAGATCGAATCGCTCCTCCGAACGGTTGAGGAAGCTCCGCCCCTCCGCGCAGACGAGGCGGCAGGCCTCCCCGTCGTAGATCGGCCCCACGAAGTCCCGGTACGTGTGCTCGACGAGATCGCAGGTCGTCCGGTTGATCTCCACGGCCGTCACGGACGGCACGCCCTGGCGGCGCGCCCACTGAACGTCCGATCCCCCGCCGGCGCCGATGATGAGCGCCGACCGCGGCGACACGAGGAGGTACGGAGCCTGCCGCACCGGGAGGATGGGGTCCTTCATGACATCCCGGTGCAGGTACGTCGGCGCATCGCCGTCCTGGTACACGACCTTGCGGTTGTCGTTCTCGTGGACGACGTCGATGCGGGCAAGAGGCGACCATTCCGTACGCTCGAGCCGTCCCGGCTTCCCCTCTCCGACGAGGAGGTTCATGACCTTGCCCGGAGCCGGGCGAAGCGCCACGTTCCCGAAGGCGCCGGCCGCGGCGGCCAGCGCAAGACCCACCGGGAGGGCGAAGAGAGGGGCCCCGCGACGAAGGCCGCGGCCCGAGAACGTCCATGCCGCCACGAGCCCCACGGCCGACACGGCGAAGACGAGGCCCGGCGCTCCGAGCGGCCGCACGAGGAACACGAACGCCGCACAGCCAAGCGCGGAGCCCGCGAGGTTGGCTCCGTAGAGGCGATGGACCCCCTTGCCGGCGTGGGTCAGGGCCGCGGCGATGACGAGCCCGCCGAAGAGGTAGGGCACGCCGAGGAGGAGGTACATGAGAAAGAGATGCACGAGGAGGGGCAGCGCGCCAGCGCCTCCCGCGACATCGTGCTCGAGGCGGCCGAGGAGAAGCAGAGAGCCCGACGCCGTGACCGCGAAGGCGATGGAGAGCAGAGTGAGCCGCCGGGCGGGGCTCCGGG
>CAYQRN010000042.1:0-25716 GCA_964419995.1 uncultured Planctomycetia bacterium | reverse complement strand
GAGGTTCAGGGCGTTGTTCGTGGTGGAGCCCGTGTAGAGGCTGCATGTCACGATGTCGGCGCCGTTCGTGTAGCACCACTGCCCGTTCGTCACGTACCCCGAGGATCCGCTTCCGCCGCCCGTGGAGAGCAGCGACACGCCCGGCGCCACGCCTGTCTGAACGGGATGACTGCTCGAGACGATCCCCGCGACGCCCGTCGAGTGCGACGCCGTGGACGGCGATCCGTTGTAGATGATGCCCGGGGGGAGGTACGGATTCGTCGAGGACACGCCGCCCGAGTCGAGGACGCCCACGATCACGCCGGCGCCCGTGAGCGGCAGCGTGGGATGGGTCCGCACCCAGTCGGCCCGGACGGACGGCACGCTCCGATCGAGCTCCGGGCCGCCCTCCGTCGGATCGTCCTCGAAGTCCACGACATCGGCGCGCCCGCGCAGCCATGCCGACAGCTCATCGCGCCGTCCCGACAGCGTCACCCAGGGGAGGAGAGGCGCCCGGTGGACCAGCGTGAAGCCCCGCGCCTCGGCCGCCGCCGCCATGGGTCCTGTCACGGTTTCCACCATCCGCGCCGCGTGGATCGCGATGACGTCGGCCTTGGCCGCTTCGATCTCGGCAAGACTCGAACCCGGCGGAGTCCGACGTTCGAGATCGAGTCGGGTCTCCGATCCGATCCCGTGGTCGCGAAGCCACACGTTCAGCGTGGCGATGCCGTCATCCACTTGCCCCCGCGCCGGGGGCAGGATCGCTGCGAACAGGACGAAAGTCATCCAAGTCTGGGCACGAGGGCTCATCTCACCTCCGGCTTCCGATCAACCGACATCACGGGCGTGCTGGGTGCGCCCCTATTCTGCCCGGCGCTCCACGCCCTCCCTCGCGGATTCCGACTTCTCCGGCTCCCCTCCCCGCTGCTCTCCCCCCGCCACCCTGCCACCGCGCCTCAAGGTGCCGCTCAAGTCATTGATAGCGATGGATTTGCGGCATGATCTCCACCCGCTCCAGCAAGGGGGTGGCGACGCCATCTGCGCGCCGGGTCCTCGCGCGGGCGCAGCAGGCGGGTTCGGATGGAGCCGGTGTGCGGGATCAGCGCTACCGGAGATTCGAGAGGAGGATCTCGCGGCTCACGTAGTCCCGACCCTTGGTCTGAACGCCGATCGAGATGGCGCTGGTGGCGTTGTTGACGTTCACGTAGGCCGGATAGGTGGCGGCGATCCTGTCGCTCGCCTTCACGATGACCGTGACCGCGAGGACGGAACGGTCCTCGAACGTCCACTCCTTCGCGCCGCCGTTCCAGGTGGCCTTCTCGGTGCGCTCGAAGTTCTCCATGTGGAAGACGACCCCGAGGATCTCGTCCTTCGGCCAGGCCTCCTTCCAGGCGGCGATGACGCGGGCACGCAGATCCTCCCGGTCGCCGCCGCGATATTTCTCCTCCGGAGGCCTGGCGCCGGCCAGGATCTCCTCCTTGAGCCCCTCGGCGAGACCGTCGACCTTGCGGCGCGCGGCCTCGCACGCCGCCTCGAGGCCCGCGAGGTCCGCGTTGTCGGCGCTTGCGAAGGCGCGACAGACCTTCATGAGGCGCTCGACCTCGTCGAACTGCTGGCGGACGCCGCCCGTGAAGAACGCGGGCTTCTTCTCGGCGACGGCCCGGGCCGCGAGTTCCTCGGCCTTGCCGAGGATGGCCGGGATCTCCGATTTCGCCTTCTCGAGGAAGGCCGCAGCCTCGGCCTGGAACTGCTTCACGGCGTTGGCGAGGGCTTCATAGCGGCGGAAGAGCGGGCTCTTCTTGCCTCCGGTAAGCACGAGGAGAGGCCGGTACTCCTTGAACTTCCCGCTCGACCAGGCGCTGGCCTGCGGAAGCTCGGCGGCAAGCTCCGCCACGCGCTCAGGATGGGAGGTGAACGACTTGAGCTTGTACGCCTTGGCCAGGGCGTCGATCTGATGGAAGTCCGCCTCGAGATTCGGGTAGTTCGCCGGATCGGCGAGCTTCTCCATCTCCGCGAGCTTCGGTGCCGTCTCGTCCGTGAACTTCTTCATACCTTCGCGGGTGGCGGCGATCCAGTCGAGGAGAGCCTTCACCCGCTCGTTCCCCGGAGGGCACTGGTTCTTGTCGAGGTCGGCCTGGATGGCGTCGCACTTCGTAAGGATCGCATCCCGCCTGGCGAAGTACTCCCTGAAGAACGCCGGAGGGATGAGCATGTCGGGCTTCCCGAGCGTCTCCATGTCCTTCGCCCAAGTCTTCTCGAAGTCCGCGAGCAGCTTCGCCGCGTCCTTCTGGTTCCGATCCTGGCGGTCGACGGCCTGTTTCTGCTCCCGGGTGAGATCCTGCCCGATCGCGCCCGCCGCCGCGACGCACCACCCGATCACCAGCGCTACACCACACATGCGCATCGCGGCAACTCCGTCGAGGGTCCTGACCATGATGTCAGAACTCCCTGTCGGCTCGACGGCCGTCCGCCCTGAAGCCCGCCGGCGGGGCGACGGTCGCGTCATCGTGACTCCCCCGGCCGGGAATCCGGGCCGGCGGTCCCGCCGGTCTCGCCGAGGGCGGCGGCGCGTTCGTACCAGGTCCGGGCCGCCGCGGGATCCGGAGCGGTGCCGGCACCCTGTTCGAGGAGCCGCGCGAGCCGCAGCATTCCCTGAGGGTTGCCGGCCTCCGCGGAGCGGCGCGCCCAGGCGAGGGCAGCAGCCGGATCGGCAGGCCCCCCCATGCCGTCGCGACAGAGATCGGACAGGTGGTTCATCCCCGGCTGCGAACCGGCCAGGGCGGCCTTCTCGAGGAGCCCGCGGGCGCGCGAGGGGTCCTTCTCCGTCTCTCCGCCCGCGAGAAGGTGGAGAGCCAGTTTCACCATGGCAAGAGGGTCTCCTCCATCGGCGCCAACACCGTAGAGGCGGACCGCCTCGCGCATGTCCCGCGGAACGCCGCGGCCGTGTTCGAACTGCCATGCGAGATACACGGCGACCCACGTCTCGCCGCGCTCGATGGCGCACCGATACCAGTGCGCCGCACGGGCCGGATCCGCCTCCACGCCGAGCCCCCTGTCGTAGGCGACGCCGAGGTTGCCCATGGCATTGGGATGGCCCTTCTCAGCGGCGCGAAGGTACCACCTCAACGAATCCGCAGCGTCCTTCGTCGCGCCGAGACCGACTCCGAGCATGTAGGCGAGGTTCGACATCGCCTCGGGCAGCCCCGCCTCGGCGCTCCGGCGATACCATTCGACGGCGATGGCGGGATTCGGCGCCATGCCACGCCCGTGCTGGAACATGAGCCCGATGGCATTGGCGGCCTCCGGAACGCCTGCCTGATGGGCGCGGATGTAGTGGGCCATGGCCCGTGCGTGGCGATCGGAGGCATCCTCATCCGCCGCGACGATGTCACCGAGGAGGAAGGACGCCTTGGCGAGGCCTTCCTTCGCCGCCCGCTCAGCCCATCGCCCCGCCGCGACCCGGTCCCGCCGGCCCTCCGGCATGCGCCGGAAGAGCATGTCAGCGACGTTGTACATGCCGAAGGAACTGCCGGCCGCCGCGGCCCGCTCGTACCAGGCGAGTTCCTCGGCGAGATCCTTCGGAACGCCGTAGCCCCGCCCGACCATCCACCCCATATCGTTGAGCGCAGCCGCCGAGCCGGCATCGCCAGCCCGCTTGAGCCACTCGACGGCCGCCTGTGCGCTGGCCGTGACACCGCGCCCGTTATGGAAGTGGATCGCCATCCGGTACTGCGCCTCGGGCCCCCCGGCCGCCGCAGCCGCGAGCGACACCGTGCACTCCTTCGGGAAGGGCCGGTCATCCGCATCCGCCCCCGAGCCTGCCCGGACGAGGACTGTGGGTGCGCTGCTTCCCGGACGGACGACTTCGAGGACATCGGATGCGAGCCGCCGCCAGGGGAGCGTCGTTGCGGCGCCGGACGCCGCGGGCGCCAGCACGAGTCCGTCGTCCGCCAGGCGCCATGTGCCGGAGCGCGGCTCGGAACCGGCTTCCGAGCTGCGCCAGAGGAGGTCCGATCCGAGGACGAGCGTGAAGGACCGCCCCGGCCCGGCCGCGGTCCAGGTGCCCGCGAGGATCCCGGCAAGCTGCTCCCGGCCGAGGAGTATCTCGTCCTGCGCGGAGAGTTCCGCGACCGCGATTGCGAAAGCGACCGCGGCCCTGCGGAGGAGGCTCATCGCACGCCTTCGCGCCTGAGGGGGATCTTCGAACCCTGGAGTTCGACGACGAGGCAGCCGCCGCTGAGCTCGTACGGCACGGCGAGACGGCGCCCGGTCTCCGTATCGGTGAGGTCGAGCCGTCCCGGCGTGGGAAGGGCCGTCCCTGCGAGGGTCCATTTGTTCTGCTGGTCCGCCATCTCGAGACGGAAGGCTGCATTCGCCTCGAGCACGAGCCGGATGGAGCCGGTGGCGTCGGATGCACTCCATGTGCCCAGGAGTTCCGGCGGCAGCGTGGGGCTTGCGCCGCGGCGAGTCAGGCGCAGGACCTCGCCATCCACCGTGAGTTCGAGGGCGTCCCCCGTGATGAGCCGGAAAGGGATCCTGAGCGACTCGCCCTCGGCTTCGTCCTCCGCCACGAGAACGGCCCCGTCCTCGCGCCACTTCCCGTTCGACACGGTCCGCTTCCCGTCCTCGGTCCACTCCCGGTGATAGGTGCCGTCGGCGCGGAACTCGATCACGGCGGACACGGTGGCATCCCGCACGGTCCACACCCCGACGACGCCGCCGGCTCCGGGTCGCGGCGCCGGAGCCGCACCGCCCGGCCCGGCGGGTTCCTCCGGCGCCGCTTCGGCGATGTCTCGTTCGGCGCTCATGCGCTGGACGGAGTGGGTCTTGCCGTCCCCGTCCGTGAGATCGAGGACATCACGGTTCTGGAGCCGCGCCTCGAAACTCAGCTGACCCGCACCGCCCCTCGACGTGAGCACGAGCCGCCCTCCGTCGAGAGCGAAGGTCCCGGCGCGGACCACGGAGTCCTTTCCCGGCACGGCCACCGTGGCCTGGAACCGTCCGGCCGCCGTGAACATGTAGCCGATGGACCCCTCCTCGCTCTCGTCGGCCCAGGCCCCGGCGAGGGTCTCGACGGAGAGCGCGACCGGTCGCACGGTTCCGCCGGAGAGCCGCCGCCACTCCGCGTCCCGCCAGCGCATCGCGCCTGGCTCCGGGAAGCCCGGCGCCGCGAAGGAGGCGCGTTTCGGAACGAACTCGCCCGTGGTGATCGAGAGATACCCTTCGGAGAGGCTCCACTTTCCATCCGAGATCTTGCGCTCGGAGCCCGCCGTGACGATCTCGGTGAACCTGCCTCCGGGTCGGAACCAGCAGGTCGTCGACAGGTCGCCTTCGCGTCGCTCCCAGACACCGAGGAGCCGCTCCGCCGGAGCAAGTCCCTCGTCCTCCGCGGGGGAACGGACTGCGCCGCCCGCAGCGGGGCCCGATTCCGGAGCCGCCGGCGCTCCGGCCGTCCGGAAGCTCACGGTGAACGGCGCGAGCGGGGTGCCGTCAGACGCCGCGAATCCCTTCCGGCGAGGCCCGTTCAGGGAGAAACCGTAGTCCACGCCGCCCTTCAGCGGGCCAAGCGGGATCTTGAGCATCTGTGCGCCGAGGAACGCGGGATCCCCCGCGAGGGGCGGCATCGTGAGCCCTTCGACCGGGACGATGTCCCTTCCTGATCCCATGGGGCGGTCGAAGATCACGAGGACGCTTCCCGCGTCCACCGCGACGTCACGCGCGCCAACGGCCGGGTTGACGGACATCACCTTCGGTTCCTGGGCCGGCAGCCCGGGGAGGAAGCTCACGAGGAGAAACACCCATCGCATGCGGGAAACTCCATCCGTAAGATCTGCATCGCCGCAGGCGCCGGTGCGCCGCGGCCGCGGGCAGCCATCGCGCCATCGCGCCTTCCAGCCCGCGCAAGTCCCGTGCCCGCGGCTTCGCATCCCGCCGCGGATCGGCGCTCGAGACCCAGAGGGTACCATGCCCGGTCGGACACCGTCGATCGCAGCCCTCGCCCTCTTCGCAGCCTGCCTCGCCACCGGGGGCGCCACGGCCGCGCCGATCCAGCCACCACCCGCGGATCCCGCCGCCGCCCGCGCCTGGACGCTCATCATGTACGACTGCGCGGACAGCAACCTCGACCCCGACATCATGCGCGACCTCGACCGCATGGAAGCGGCCGTGCCGGAGGAGGGCGTGGAGGTCATCGTCCTCGTGGATCGCGCGGCGGAGGGCGCAGAGCGCGGCGGCTTCAACACGGCCCGGACGTACCGGCTCCGCCGCGACACGCGCGAGGGTACGATCGGTTCGCCAATGCTCGACGATCTCGGCGAGGTCAACATGGGCGATCCGGCGGTGCTTCGGAGATTCGCGGCCGCCGCCCTCTCCGAGTTCCCGGCGAGGCGCTACGGCGTCTTCCTCTCCGGCCACGGATCGGGCTGGCGAGGCTGCTGCACGGACGACATGCCGGCGACGGAGCGCCGGAGCGATCGGCTCACGCCGTGCGAGGCGCGCGACGCCCTCCGGGGCGCCCTCATCGAGGCGGGCCTGCCAGGCCTCGATCTCCTCGTCCTCAACAACTGCCTCATGGCGCAGCTCGAAGTCCTCCACACCTGCCGGGACCTCGCCGGGATTCTCGTGGCGGCGGAATCCGTAACCTGCGGGTTCGACCGCGCCGCCGCGCTCCCCCACTTCGCCGACCCGGCCGCGACGACATCGTCCCTCGCCCGGCGCCTCGTCGAGGCTTCGGGCCGCCGCCAGGAGCAGTACGGGATCACGGACGGCGCCATCGCGGCCATCGATTCCGGCGGGCTTCCCGCCGTGACGTCGGCCTTCGACGCCCTCGCACGGCGGATCTATCCCCTCGTCGCGACGGAGTGGGCGCCCCTCACCCGCGCCTTCTTTTTCGCCGAGTCCTTCGGCAGCCGGACGGACTGGAGGAACGAGAGCCGCGCGCGGTCGAGCGCGGACCTCCTCGACCTCGCTCGCCGGATCGAAGCGCTTCTCGGCGACCGATTCCCCGCCGCCCGCGAGCTTCGTGACCTCGAGGCCGCCATCCCCGCGGCGGTGATCGCGCGGTACGCAGGCGAGGATCGGCCCCGGAGCCACGGCATCTCCGTCCACGCACCGCTCCGCTTCGAGAACCACCGCGACGACTATCGTGCACGGCGCCCGGAGGAGGAGATCGCCGACCTCCGCGGCTCCGTCTGGCCCCATCTCCTCGAACAGCTCCACCGGAGCCAGCAGGTGCACGGGCGGCGGCCGGCCATCCTGGACACACGCATCGAGGACCGAAGCGGCGCGCCCCTCGGGGCGATCCGCCCCCTCGAGGGGGCGCGCGTCGCCTTCGAACTCTCGGGAACCAACGTTCTCTGGATCCTCCTCGATCACGGCGTACGCCGGCCCGACGGGTCCTTCGGGATCCTCTATCGCACGTTCCACGCCGAATCGGCCGCTCCGGTACGCGGTGGGGATCGGGCCGCCGCAGTCATCCCGTCCTATCCCGACGGCCGGAGCCGCGTCACGGAGGAGGTCGAGGGCCTCGTCCTCGTCGTCGAGGCCGGAGGGCGGACCTTCGAGGCGACGGTGGAGGCGACGGATCCCGACGCGCCGGCCACGGCCCGGGTGGGGGCCATGCTCACGCATCCCGACGTCGGCCGGGATCTCGCCGTGGAGATCCGCTTCAGCACGCGAACCGGGAAGACCCTGTCCGTTCTCGCCCGGGAGGCCGGCACGGGGGACGAGCCCGACGAGCGGCTCCTCGAGACCGTGCCGGCGGACGCGCGCCTGCGATTCCTCATCGAGACGGATTCGCCGGAGCGCGGCGTGCGGCACGAGGTCGGGGACGAGGTCGCCTGGGGCAAGGGTCCGAGGCTCGCCGTGGCGCCCGCGCCCGCCGGTGACGGCGCACTCTTCGTTCGCGCCGAGTCCGTGGCCGGGAACTCGATCCACCGGAGGATCGACTTCCGCCTCGAGCATGGGCCGGGCCTCCGGGATCGACTCGAGGCCCTCCCTCGCTCCGCGGCAGGGCGTCTCTTCCGCCCCGGCCTCCGCTTCCGCGAGATCGAGAACCCCGGGGCCGAGGCGGTTCCGCCCCCTCTCGTGCCTCTGCAGGGGCGCTGGCGCGACAGCGATGGCGACGGTCTCGATATCCGGGGCGACGGCTTCGTCACGCGCTACTCGGACGGCACGGAGGCGGGGCGGGGCAGGCTCGCCGTCGAGGGAGACCAGCTCACCGTGGTCCCGGAGAGCGGGCGCCGATCGGTCTGGCGCTTCCGGATCGCAGGGGATCGGCTCGAGCTCACGGATTCCGCCGGCGGGCGCCGCGAGCTCCGCCGGCTTCGCGACGGCGGCGGAGACGGGCGATGAGATACGTCGCGATCCTCGCCCTCGCATCGCTGGCGGCAGCCGGACGCGGGGCGGCCCAACCTGCGGCGCCCCCGCCACGCGGGCTCTTCCTCCCCGGCGTCTGGGAGAACGAGAGCCGCTTCGGCCTCTTCCATCTCCGCTTCGATCCCGATGGGACGTGGACCCGCATGCCGCATCGGGGCGGCGACGAATCCGGGCGGTTCTCCATCCGCGACGGGGCCCTCGAGATCCGTCCGGCAGGCGGCGGCGAGACCCGCCTCACGATGGTGGCCGGTCCGAAGTACCTCGTTCTCGGCGAGGGCGACCGGAGCCTCCAGATCTTCGAGCGCCGGCGGCGGCGGCCCTTCGACAACGGGCCCCTCGAGCCGCGCCTCGACCGGCTCGCTCCCTCGTCCTCGGGCCACATCCTCTTCACGCGGTACGAGAGCATGATGACGCCGCGGGGCGCGACGGCGGCGCCGCGCATCTGGATCATGACGGGCGACGGCGGCGCTTCGGCGCCGTTCATCGCCCCCCGCGACGCGTTCCAGGTCTCCGAGCCCCGCTTCGCCCGCGGAGGCCGCCGCATGGTCTTCTCATCGGACTACGAGATGGCACGGAGCGCCTACTGGGCGGACATCTTCGAGGCGGATCTCGAGTCCGGCGAGGTGCGGCGCATCACGGGGAGCGAGAGGTCCCTCGAACGGCAGCCCGGCCGGGCCGACGTCGATCTCGGCATCGAGCTCAGCCTCAGCATCCCGCCGGAGCTGCGCAACGACGTCCGCGTGGCGTGGCAGGGCGGCGGCGACATCGGACGCTCGACGACGGCGCGGGAGCTCGGAATCGAGCTCCCGAAGGACGCCGCCATCGGAGGGGTCGTCCGCCTCACGGACATCCCCGCCGGACGGCTCTGGGTGAAGGTCTGGTCCGAGAAGCACGTCGGCGACCTCCAGGTGCTCGATCTCCGACCCGACGAACCCGTCGCCGCCCGGTCCTTCGATCTCACCCACGGAAACCGCCTGGCCACCGAGCCCCATCCGAGCGCGGACGGCTGTTTCGTCGTGGGACTCTGGCAGCACGCCTTCTGGGATCGGAAGGTCGGTCTGCCCGGAGAGCCGGAGGCCCGCCGCGACGAGCTCGAGCGGAAGGGATACGACACGATCGCGATCTTCGACGCCGTCCGGGGCGGCGAACCCCTCGCCTCGTGGAATCCGCCGGATCCCTCCCTCGGCGCCAGGGATCCCGCGCTGTCCCCCGACGACCGCTCCATCGCCTTCGCCGTCGGGCTCCTGCCCTCGGAGAGCATCGCCGTGTGTCGGGTGGAGGACCTCCGCGCCGGACGCTCCGTCGCCACCGTGATCTCGCCGGGGCGCCTCATGCCCGGCCAGGGCGCCGTCGGTCACCGGGACCCCGCCTGGTCGCCCGATGGATCGAGGCTCGCCTTCGTCCGCTACGTCACCGATCTCTCCGGCCGCCTGCGGGGCGACCTCGTCATCGCGCGGGCCGACGGTTCCGAGGCCGGCCAGCTCACGGCCCTCGACGCCAACGAGGTGCCCGCCAACCCCACCTGGTCGCCCGACGGCCGGCAGATCGCCTTCCAGCGGGTCACTGGCCGCACGGCGACCCTCACCGGACTCCACATCGCCACCCTCGACGTCGACTCCGACATCTGGGTCATCGACACCGCCGGCGGCACCCCCCGCCGCCTCACGACCGGCGGACGCTCCGGCGAGCCCTCCTGGGGGCCATGACAGGGCGCACCGCCTCCTGCGTGATGGACCGTGTCGATCTCGAGGCACGGAACGCGCTTCGGTGGCGCACGTCACGGGCCGCAGCGGATCTGGATTGACAAGAGCACCGTCACCCCCGATCATGCACCGGTATACCGGGTCCGGGGGTTGTCGACCGCTGCCAGCCAACCCGCATCGTCAGGAGTGCAGGAAGGATGTCTGATCCAGGCTATACACCCGCGAAGTGCAACGCGTCCGCATCAAGTCTCTACCTGATCGGAACGATGCTGTTCTGGAGCAACATCGTCACTCTCACCGCATGCGGCGCCCTCATCGGATGGAGCGTCAGGCCGATGAGGAGCCTGTCGTTGGCCGAGGCAACGACGATCGGGGGCAAGCTTGCGGCCGGCATGTACCTGATCCTCGGCGCCGCCATCGGAGTCGTCGTCGGAGTCGTCAGCGGGTGGATGTCGCGATGTCGGTGCCAGGCGGCCGGGCAGGTCCTCCTCGCCCTTAAGACCATCGAGGAGAACACCAGGAACTCGCCTCCGCACGACGCTGTGCCATGAAGACAACAGACCCTGTCGAGGGAATCGTCACGGGCCTGCGCGTCGGAGCACTCTGCCTCGGATTCGGACACTTCGACGGCAGATCCGCAGCGACCGAAGCCGGGGAGACGGCAGCCGGGGCGCCGGAGGGGGGACGCCGTCTCCGGAAGGGGGGCCGGGCCGGGGGTGTGAACCCGGCCCGGCGCGGGCGCGCCTCAGAGGAACGCGCCGGCGTGTTCGCGATCAGCGGTCGGAGCCGCGACGGCGGGCACGGAGAGCGTCGAGACGGGCCTCGATGTCATCGACGCGCGCGCGCAGTTCCTCGATCTCCCTCTCGAGCCGCGCCTTGTCCCCGTCATTGGGCGCCGGCGCCGCCTTCGGAGCCTTCGGTCCCGCTGGCACGTTCGGAACAGTGAAGATCATGGGAGCCCTGGGCGCTTTCGGCGGAGCCGGGGGCCTCACTGACTTCGGCGGCATCGGGGCCTTCGGGGCCTTCGGTTCCACGATCACGGCGCCACCGGGCCCGAACTCGACCTTGCCGTCCTTCTTGCGGAGGATGATGACGTTCTTGTCCTCGCTCCTGCCCGTCTTGCCATCGGGACGAACGACGACGACCTTCCGATCCTTCGCATCGGCCTTCGTTCGGCCCCGACGGCAGCAGCAGTCGTCGTCATCGTCGCAGTCGTCGTCATCGTCGCAGTCGTCGTCATCGTCGCAGTCCGCGGTTCGCTTCGCTTCCCGCAGCGCGCGCTGCGCCCGATAGACGCGCGTCTTCAGGTCGAGCCCCTTGCCGAGCCCCTGTTCGAGGGCCTTCAGAACCCTCTCGCGGATGGCTTCGGCATCGGGAATGCCCTTCAGGGCCTCCTTCACGGCCTTCAGGATCCGCTCTCGGAGTTCGTCGTCGTCGCAGGCGATCCTGAGCTCGGCGAGCCCCCGGGTCAGATCGCCATGGAGTTCCTCCATGACGAGTGGAAGCTCGGCGATCTCGATTTCCGGCACGTCGATCTCGATGTCCGTGCACACGGAGCCGAGGTCGCCGACGGCGACCTTGAAGTCCCTGAGCGCCCGGTCGATCTCGACCCGGAATCGGCCCGGCACGCTCCTCGCGCTGCCGGGGTCGTCTTCGCAGCATCCTCCATCCGCCGGCGGGGCCGCCTTCTTCCCCTGGGCGACGGCGGCGGGCGCGAATGCGAGGCCGGCGCACGCGATGATCCAGAGCACTCTAGTCATGTCCGCTTCCTCCTTGCAGAGTCCTTCGAGCGTCCGGCCCGCGGTCAGGGATGCGTGTCGGGGCCCGCATCCCATGTACGCTTCCCACCCGGCGTTGCTCCAGGAATCGCGGGATCGCCGGGCGGCATCGCCCTCGCGCACCTTGCAGCGTCGCGAGCGCCCGCAAGCGGCCGCCCGGCGGCGCTGCGACTCCGGCACACGACTCAAACGCCGTGGACGGAGGCTCTTATGATCCCTCGATGTCCCCCGGACGGCGCTTCCGCTTCGCGGCTCGGCCAGCCGGCGCCGGCGGCTCCGGCCGCCCGGAAGGCCGTCCTGCGCACCCGCGCGGCTTGACACCGCCGTAGCGCCCGGCCCATGATCCTCCCTGGGAGCGACGAAACACCACCGGCACGCGGGGAGGATGTTTGGAGTCGGAACGATGATGCCGCAACGGACTCTGGCCGCCGCCGTCCTGGCGCTGCTCTCCATCGGACACGTCCGGGCCCAGGGCCCGGGTTTCCGGCCCGGGGACATCTACCTCCTCACCTCGGCATGGGGCGTCCCCGCAGCCTGGGACGCGAGGCTCATGCGGTTCGATCCCTTCACGGGCCAGGCCACGACCCTCGTCGACTGCTGGGGCATCGCCCAGTTCGCGGGCGCCCTCGCCTTCGACCCATGGCGGGACCGCGTCGTGTTCCTCGCCGACGTCCCCGGAACCGGCCTCACGACCCTGAACCTCGTCGATGCCGGAGGCAACGTCCAGAACGTCGGGTACGCTGGCCAGATGCTCCTCAACCTCGCGCCCGCGTCCGGCGGCCGGATCTACTTCCAGAATATCGCCCTCTACCTCCGGCGCATCTACTATCTCGACGCCGCCAACGTCGAGCACACGCTCATGATCCAGGGCCCCGCGGGGCCCGTGCCCTTCGAGCTCATCCCCTTTCAGAACACGAACATCAAGGGCATGATCTACCACCCGGGGCTCAATGCGCTCTTCTTCGCCCAGGATTCGAACCACCTGCCCTGCTCCGGGGGGCAGAGCGACGTCATCACGGTGCGACGCGCCTTCCTCTCCGCCGATGGCAGCCAGGTCGTGGGCCAGGTCGCGTGCGCCCAGTTCGACGCCGCCCCCGGCGAGGCCCTCGAGTATCCGGTCGGCTTTAGCCACGGCCCCGAGGGGAAGCTCATCCTCGTCGTCCGGAATACGACCGATGCCCAGCAGCCGCGGATGATCCTCGTGGATCCGTCCACGCTCGCCATGTCGCCCTTCGCATCGAATGGCCCCTACACGGGCGCGTTCGCGACGCTCGCCGGCACGTACTCGCAGCTTCTCGGCAGGACGGTCATCCTCGACTCCGGCAACGACGTGCTCCGGACCTACGGGCCCGGCGAGACGGGAAGCGGCACGGTCCTCGCAACGGGCGTGTCCTACGCTCAATGGTCCTCCGAAGCCGCCCACCTCATCGAGATCGGAGCGGCCACCCCCGGTTTCGGTCTCGGTGCGAATCTCGGGTCCATCTCGGCCTCGGCCGGCGGAACGCAGGTCCTCACGCTGTCCCTCGGCGCGGCCCACGCCGGCGAGATCTACGCCATCGCCGGCTCCATGAGCGGCTGGCTGCCGGGCATCTCCATGGGAGCGTTCGTCCTCCCCCTCAACTGGGACATCTACACGAACTGGACCCTCGCCAACGCCAACGGCGCCATTCTCCAGAACACGGTGGGCGTGCTCGGAGCCACGGGCCAGGCCACGGCCCAGATCGTGCTCGGCCAGAACGCGATTCCCGGCCTGGCCGGGCTCACGGCCTGGCACGCCGCCGCGTCGCTCACGGGCGCTCTCGCCATCTCGACCATCACGAACGCCGCCCCCATCACGTTCACGCCCTGACACGGCCGCCCGCGGAGCGGCTGTTACGATCGACTCTGCATGGCCCTGACGGCGGAGGAACGTACGGTCCTCGATCGTGCGGCCGCTCTCCGGAGCGGCCAGGAGGCGCTCCTCTCGGACCTCGTTTCGCTGCCGTCCTTCACCGGCGACCGCGACGACGTGAACGTCCTCGGCCGCCGCATGGAGGAACGCCTCGAAGCCCTCGGCTTCCGGACGAGCCTCGTCATCCCGACCGGGTTCGGCGGCCACGTCGTGGCCCGCAAGACGTCCGGAAAGGGCCACCGCCTTCTCGTGCTCGGACATCTCGACACGGTCTTCCCCCGCGGCGAGAAGCCCCCGGCCCTCACCGGCGGCGAAGACCCGGACCGCCGCCTTGGACCCGGGGCCGCGGACATGAAGGGCGGACTCGTCGTCCTGCTCACGGCCTTCCAGGCTCTCGAGCAGGCCGGCGAGCTCCGGGACCGCACCGCCACGGTGATCCTCACCGCTGACGAGGAGGCCGGATCACCGACGTCCGCCGACTTCGTCGCCGCCGAGGCCGCCGATCACGATCTCTGTCTCGTCCTCGAGCCGGGCTTCTCCCGCCCCGATGGCGCCACGACCTTCGTCACCGCGCGCAAGGGCGGCGGACGCATCCGCCTCGAGACCCGCGGCATCGCGGCCCACGCCGGAGTGAATCCGGCGGACGGCGCGAGCGCCGTCCGCGAACTCGCCCACAAGGTCGTCGAGCTCGAGCGCCTCACGGAGCCCGCCAGGGGCCGCACGGTGACCGTCGGGGTCTTCCGCGGCGGCACGACGGCCAACACAATCCCCGCCGAGGCCGCCATCGAGATCGACTATCGCTTCGTCGATGAGGCGGACGGCCGCGCCCTCGAAGACGCCATCTTCGCCATCGGCGCCCGGGTCTTCGTCCAGGGTCCGACGCCACACCAGTCCCCGGTCACACGAATGACATCCCACGTGCGCCGGCCGCCCATGGTCCGGACCGAGGCCCATGCCCGCATGGCGGCGAGGATCGTCGCAGCCGGCGCCGATCTCGGCCTCGCCCTCGTCGAGGAATCCCGGGGCGGCGGGAGCGACGGCAACTTCGTCGCCGCCGCGGGCTGCCCCACGATCGACGGCCTCGGCGCCGTCGGCGGCGGCGTCCACACGGCCGGCGAATGGGCTTCCGTCCGATCCCTCGACGACCGCGCGCGCCTCCTTGCCCTCACGATCATGAGGTTCTACCGGCTGTGAACAGCGAATCGCCTCCTTCCGCGGAGCCCGGCGCCGCGGAGGCGCCGCCCGCCGTCCGGCCCGCGGACCCGTCTCCGCGACGCCGCGCGGTCAACATCCTCATCGCCTTGGCCTTCGCCGCCGCGGCGTTGCTCATCCCCCGGGAGCGGTCGGAGGAGCCTGACCTGCCGCCCGCCGATCTCTCGGCAGCCTTCCGCGCCCTCCTCATGTCCGGCCCCGCCGGCCGGGAGGAAGCTGTCGCGCTGCTTCAGGCCACCCCCGCCGGCGGGACGCGCGATCTCCTCCTCGCAGTCGTTCCGGGCGTCGCCGAACCCTGGCGTGCCGAGGTCGCCGCGCTCCCGGGAGACGACGTCGAATCACAGCCGGCCGGTACGCCGCGCATCCTCGAGCCGGCCGGGCGCACGGTCCTTCGCCAACCGGAGATCGTGCTCGCCGGCCCCCCCGGCGTCGTCCACACCGTGCGGATCCTCGGCCCCGGCGGCGCCGTGCTCGGCTCGGTCGCCGTGTCGCCCGGCCTCCCCGCGCTCCTCCCGGGCGAAGCAGCCCTCGATGACGATGCGCCGCGCCGCCTCCTCCTCCTCGCGCCCGGCGGCGGAGCGGTTCTCCACGAACGCGAAGTCGCCCGACTCTCGGGTCCGGAGCGGGAGCTTCTCGACCGGGAGATCCAGGCCGCCACGCTGCACATCCCCGTGACGGCAAGGCAGCCGGGCAACATCCTCGCCCGCCGCTACGCCCAGGCCGTCGTCTATCAGAAGCATGGCCTCTGGCGCGAAGCTCGGGACGTCCTCGCCGCCCTCGCACGCCAGGGAACGGCCACCGAGGAGGTCCTCGAACGACTCGTCTTCCTCTCCCTCCGGCTCGCGCGGCACGAAGAACGCCGGACGTACGCAGCGCGCCTCCAGGCCCTACGCGCGCGCTGAGACGCGCCCCTGCGCGCCCTCGATCGGAGCACGGCTCTCAGCCCCGGCCGAGCTCCTCCCGGACCCGCTCGAGAAGCGCCTTCGTCAGGCGGATGCCCTCGGCCTCCGCATGCCGGCTCCCCTCGTACTCGATCCCGACGTACCCCCTGTAGCCCGCGTCGAGCACGATCTTCATCATGCGCCGGTAGTCCGTGTTGATCTCATTGCCGGTCGCGTCGAACTCGTGGGACTTGGCGCTCACGGCCTTCGCGAAGGGCATGAGCTCCTTCACGCCCTCGTAGCGGTCGTAGGTCTCCTTCTCGGACACTCGGAAGTTGCCGAAGTCGGGAAGGGTGCCGAGGCGCCGATGACCGGCGCGACCGATGACCTCGGCGAGCCACCGTCCGTTCGAGGAGAGGCCGCCGTGGTTCTCGACGAGGACGTGAAGGCCATGCTCTTCCCCGAGCACCGCGAGCCTTGCGAGGCCATCGGCGGCGCGTGACGCCTGCTCCTCCCAGGTCCCCGTCGACCGCGCGTTCACACGGATCGAGTGGCAGCCGAGCGCCTTCGCCGCCTCGAGCCACTTCCTGTGGTTCTCGATGGCCCGGGCCCTTTCCTTCGCGTCCGCGTCTCCGAGATCGCCTTCCGCATCGACCATGATGAGAAGGCTCTTCACTCCATGATCCGCCGCACGCCGGGAAAGATCCGCGAGCCAGGCCCGGTCCTTCGCCTTCGCGGCGAAGAACGTGTTCACGTACTCCACGGCCTCGATGCCGTACGTCTCCCGGGCCACCTTCGGGAAGTCGATCGGATCGAGTTCGCCCGCCCTCAGCGTCCGATGCAGCGACCACTGCGCGAGAGAGATCCGAAACATCGCCTCGCCTCCTCCGCGCCCCGCGCGTGCGTCCCGGGGCAGGGCCGCCGCCGCCACGAGACCGGCTCCGGCGGCGCGGAGAACATCCCTGCGCGTGAGTCCGTCCATCATCGTCCTGTCCTCGCTGTTCGGCTCCCGGCCCGTCCATGATACGTCCCGGCCCCGCGGCGGGGAACGCGCCCCCGCGCAACGGGCGCATGGCGAATCCCGAGGTGCCGCGGCAGAATGCCCGGATGGAGCGGAACGGACGAGCGGCCGGAGACGGCAAGGCGACGGCGTGGCACGCGATGCAGCCCGAGGCGGTCCTCGCGGCCCTGGGAACGACCCGCGCGGGCCTCACCTCCGCCGAGGCCGCGGAGCGGCTCGCCCGCTCTGGACGGAACGAGCTGCGCGAGCCGGACCCCATCCGGCCCCTCGGCATCCTCCTCCGCCAGTTCCGGAGCTTCCTCGTCGGAATCCTCCTCGTCGCCGCCGCCGTCTCCGGGGCCACGGGGGACTGGCTCGACGCCGGCGCGATCCTCGCCATCGTCGTCATCAACGCGTTCATCGGCTTCTTCCAGGAGCTGAACGCCGAACGCTCCCTCCAGGCGCTCCGCCGCATGACGGCCCCCATGGCCCGCATCCGGCGCGACGGCCGCCTCGCCTCGCGGCCCGCCGCGGAACTCGTGCCCGGCGACATCATCGAGATGGAGTCCGGCGACAGCATCCCCGCCGACGCCCGGCTCATCACCGCCGCCTCCCTCCGCGCCGTGGAAGCTTCGCTCACGGGCGAATCCACCCCGGTCGACAAGGATCCGGCCGCGCTTCAGGACGAACGGACTCCCCTCGGGGACCGGCACGACATGGTCTTCCTCGGGACGACCCTCGCGACGGGCCGCGGACTCGGCGTCGTGGTCGCCACGGGCATGGCGACGGAGATCGGCCACATCGCCGGGCTGCTCGACGAGGCCGGCGGCGAGGGCGTGACGCCCCTCCAGAAGCGCCTCGGCGCCTTCGGACGCCTCCTCGCCTTCGCCGCCCTGGCCATCGTCGGCCTCGTCTTCGTCGCAGGCCTCCTCCGCCGCATCCCGACCGTCGAGATCTTCCTCACGTCCGTCTCCCTCGCCGTCGCCGCGATCCCCGAGGGGCTCCCGGCCGTCGTGACGATCGCCCTCGCCGTGGGCGTGCAGCGGATGGCGCGCCGCCGGTCGCTCGTGCGCCGCCTCCACGCCATCGAGACCCTCGGCTCAACGACCGTCATCTGCTCGGACAAGACCGGCACGCTGACGCTCGGGGAGATGGCGGTCCGGGCGGTGGCCATCGCCGGTCACCGCTTCGACGTGACGGGCGAGGGCTACGGCCCCGGGGGCAGCATCCTCTGCGACGGCCGCCCGATCACGGCGGCGGAGACGGAGGGACTCCTCCCGCTGGTCCACGGCCTCGTCGCCTGCAACGGAGCACGCCTCGTCGAGGAGAACGGAGCCTGGAAGGTCATCGGCGATCCCACCGAGGGGGCCCTCCTTGCTCTCGGATCACGGGTCGATGTCCGTCGCGAGGACATCGAGGCGAGGTGGCCCGCGCTGCTCGAGATCCCCTTCCACTCCGACCGCAAACGCATGACGATCGTCCGGAAGATCGAGGGGGGCGCCATCCGGGCCTTCATGAAGGGAGCGCCGGCCACGGTCCTCGATCGCTGCGACCGGATCCTCCGGGGCGGTCGCGCCGAGCCGCTCACGGATGAGGCGCTCCGCCGCATCGACGAGGCCGTGCGCGCCATGGGCCGGGAGGCGCTCCGCGTCCTCGGCGCCGCCATGAAGGACATCGATGCGCCGCCTGGCCCGGGAGACGACGACGCCATCGAGAGCGGCATGATCTTCCTCGGACTCGCCGGTCTCTGGGATCCGCCGAGGCCCGAGGCCCGGGAGGCCATCCGCGTCTGCCGCGCCGCGGGCATCCGCCCCGTCATGATCACCGGCGATCACCCGGAGACGGCCGTCGCCATCGCGCGGCATCTCGATCTCGTGCCGGCGGAAGCGGCTGCCCTCGCGGGGAAGGACCTCGACGACCTTTCCGCAACGGATTTCGAGACGCGCTGCGCCGGCACTTCCGTGTTCGCCCGCGTCACGGCTGCCCACAAGCTCCGGATCGTGCGCGCGTTGCGGGCGCGGGGCGAGATCGTCGCCATGACCGGCGACGGCGTCAACGACGCGCCGGCCCTCAAGGGCGCCGACATCGGCATCGCCATGGGCATCACGGGAACCGACGTCACGAAGGAAGCGGCGGACATGGTCATCACGGACGACAACTTCGCGACCATCGTCGCCGCCGTCGAGGAGGGCCGCGGCATCTGGGAGAACATCCGCAAGACCCTCGTCTATCTGCTCGCGGGGAACACGGGAGAGCTCGCCATCATGGCGGTCGCCGTGGGCGCCGGGTACCCCGTCCCTCTCCTGCCGATCCAGATTCTCTGGATCAACCTCGTCACCGACGGGCTGCCGGCGCTGTGCCTCGCGACGGACCCCGTGGACCGGGATCTCATGAAGGCCCCGCCCCGCCCCCGCACCGGGCGCCTGGCCGACGCCTCGTTCCTCGGCTGGATCGTGGCGGCCGCAGCCCTCACGACGGCCGTCACGCTCGGCGTGTTCATCGACGGGCTTCGCCACCACGACGTCGAAACGGCCCGCGCCAGGGCCTTCGCGGCCCTCGTGTTCTGCGAGGTCTTCAAGTCCTTCGTCTTCCGGAGCCGCACGCGGATCGTCTGGGAGGTGGGACTCCTCTCGAACCTGCGCCTCGTGGCCATCGTGGCCCTGACGATCGCGCTCCAGGTCGCGGCGCCCTTCGTGGGCTGGCTCGGCGCGGCCCTGGCCACGCCGCGCATGGCGGCACCGGACATCCTCGTCCTCATGGCGCTCGGGCTCGTTCCGGCCACGGCGCTCGAACTCTGGAAGCTCGCGCGGCGGGCCGTCCTTCGCATCCGCGCCGGCGGAGTCGCGGCGTCCGCGTGATGCAGGAGCGCAGTCGGCCGCGCCGCGGCCCGCCCCCTCAGCGCTTCCCGCGCTTGCGGTCCCGCGCCTTCTTGAGAGCGCGCGAGAGTCGGCTACCGATCTTCGCGGTGGCGGCCGAGGCGGCGAGCAGGACGGTCTCGCCCATGCCCGTGACGACATGCTCCCCATCGCCGGCCACCTTGACGGCGATGCGGCAGCAGCGATCCAGGCCGCCCTTCGGGCCGTTGACGTCGGAAAGAACGCAGTGGGCCGTCGTGATGCGGTCCTCGTAATGGGCGAGCGCCGTCTCGAGCCGCCGGAGGATCGTCGCTTCCGTCCGCTCCGAGAGCGGGATATCGATGCGGCGGATGTCGATCCTCATGGGGATTCCTCCTCGGTTCCCGGGGTCGTTCCGGATGCAACAACGTTCTACGCATCCGCGCAGCGGGGCCAAGTCACCCGCCGGATCGGGCCGAGGAGGCCGCTTTGGGGCAGCGCACGCGAAGCGCCGCCCTCGGAACGCGGCTTGCAGCGCGCCCTGTCGTTCCTCGAGGATCCCCCATGTCCTTCGTCTACGCCGACCGCGGCGATGCGGGCCGGCGCCTATCCGTCTGGCTCTCCCACTGGCGCGGCCGCGGCGACGTGATCGTCCTGGCGCTGCCCCGCGGCGGTGTCCCCGTCGGCCGGGAGATCGCGAAGAGCCTCGGAGCGCCGCTTGACGTCCTCCTCGTCCGGAAGCTCGGTTTCCCGGGCCACGAGGAACTGGCGATGGGCGCCATCGCCAGCGGCGGAGTCATGGTCCTCAACCCCTACGCTGCCGCCGGCCGCGTCCCCGAGGACGTGGTCCGGGAGGTGGCCGAACGGGAGGGCGCGGAGCTCCAGCGGCGCGAGAGGCTCTACCGGGGGGATCGGCCGCCCCTCGACCTCCGGGATCGCACGGCGATCCTCGTCGACGACGGTCTCGCCACGGGCGCCACGATGCGCGCCGCCGTCCGCGCGGCACGCGCGCAGTGTCCCGCCGCCGTCGTCGTCGCCGTCCCCGTCGGCTCGCCCGAAGCCGTCGCCGCACTGCGCCGGAGCGCCGACTCCGTGGTCTGCCCCCTCACGCCGAGAGATCTCGTGGCCATCGGCGCCTGGTATCGGTCCTTCGAGCAACTCTCCGACGCCGAGGTCACGGCCATCCTGGCCGAGCCCCGGTGACGATCCCCGGCCCGTGCCGCGGCGCGGACGCGATACGAGCTGTTAGACTGGGCGCGGACGGAGAACCGGATTGGGTACGACCGAAGCCGGACACCGGCATCGCTACGAGATCGAACACCGCTACGGCCCCGGGATCCACATCCTCGGCGACCCCTTCACGAACCTGCTGCTCGCCCGCATCTCGTCCCCTGAGTTCCAGCCGCCGCTTCTTCTCGATCTCGTCTCTTCGTTCTTCGAGACGCTCCTCTTCCACGCCGCGGCCGTGGACTTCCCGAGCCGCCCCCAGGCCATCCCCACGCGCATGCGCGACCAGGTCCCCGAGGGCATCTGGCGCGGCCTCGCCGCCGACCCCTCGACGCGCGTCGTCATCGCAAATGTCATGAGGGCGGGGCTCATGCCCTCCCTCGCCTGCTTCCGGCTCCTCTCCTCGATCCTCGACGCCGAGCACGTCCGCCTCGACCACCTCTACCTCGCGCGCAAGGCGGACGCCCGCGGACACGTCGTCGGCGTGGACGCCATGGGCTCGAAGATCGGCGGGAGCATCGACGGGGCGGTCCTCATCATCCCCGATCCCATGGGCGCCACCGGACATACGATCCTGAAGACCCTCGAGCTCTACCGGCTCCGCGGGCTCGGCCGCCCGTCCTGCGTCCTCGCCTTGCACCTCATCATCACCCCCGAGTACATCCGCAGCGTGAAGGCCGGCGCTCCCGAGGTGTCCGTCTGGGCGGGGCGCCTCGATCGCGGCCTCTCGCCCTCCGATGTGCTGGACACGGTTCCCGGCACCCATCCCGACCGCGAGCGGGGCCTCACGGATCACGACTACATCGTCCCGGGCGCCGGCGGCATGGGCGAGGTGCTCAACAACTCCTTCTGCTGAGCCGCCCGGGATCGGTGGGGCAGCGGTCTCCCTGCCTCGGCGCTCAGAGGCGCCGGAACCAGATGTTACGGAATCGGACGTGGTTGCCGTGGTCCTGGAGCAGGAGAGGACCCGGAGCGGCGACGTCGGCGTCGATGGCGCCCCCCGTCGGCCCCTCGAGGGTTACGCTGTCGTGGATGACCACGCCGTTGTGGAAGACGGTGACGCGGGCCTTTTCCTTGAGACGACCCTCCCCGTCGACTCGCGGCGCTCGGAAGACGATATCGAAGGACTGCCACTCTCCGGGCGCACGGCAGACGTTCACGAGAGGCGCGTGCTGCCCGTAGATGGCGCCGCAGGAGCCGTTCGGATAGGTGTCGTTCCGGAAGGAGTCGAGGACCTGGACCTCGTAGCGCCCCTGGACGTAGACGCCGCTGTTGCCCCGTCCCTGACCCTGCGCCTCGGGCATGGACGGCGTCGAGAACTCCACATGGAGCTGGCAGTCGCCGAAGCGCTCCCGCGAGACGAGGCTTCCGCTGCCCGGCCGGCAGACGATCTCGCCGTCCTTCACCTCCCAGGAGGCCGGCTTCCCGTCCTGATGCGCGAAGCCGGCGAGGTCCTTTCCGTCGAAGACGACGATGGCGTCCGAGGGGGCCTTCCCGGGGAGGCCGGGATCGACGACGGCTGGCGCCCGGTCCTGGGCTCCGGCGACGGCAGCAAGAGCGAAGATCGAGGAAACGAGGATCGGTGCGGCGCGGCGTGTCATGGCGTCCCTCATCGTTGTTCGAACGACGAGATCATAACGTCCGGGGGCTGAGGGGCGCCTCCCTCGGCCCGGACGACGATTCCCGCCATGCCACATGCCCGCACCGATGATCGGCCCTCTGCGCCGCATGCGCCCGGCGCGGGGTTCCGCATCCTCGCTCTCCTCGGGCTGCGGCCTCGGTTCCGCGCCCGCCGCCTCGTGCGCCGGGCCATGGAGCACCTCATCGACGGGAAGATCCCCGCCGCGGAGGGGCTCCTCGACGCGGCTCGCGCCCTCGATCCGGACTGGGCCGAGCCGTGGTACCTCCTCGGCCGCGCGGCGGCGACGGATCGGAGGGACGCCGCCGCCGAGGCCCACTGGACGGCGGCCCTCGCCCGCGACCCGGATCATCGCCGGACCCACGACGCCCTCCTCGAGCTGCGGGCGCGACGCCACCGGCCCCTCATGGACGCGTGGCATCTCTACTTCAGCGGGCGGTATGCGGAGGCCGTGACGGCCTTCGAGGAGGCGGGCCGCGGCGCGCACGGCGATCTCGCACACCTGTCACGCGCCGAGGCCCGGGCAGGGGTCGCCTGGTGCCGCTACGCCCTCCGCGCCATGGAAGATGCCCGGACGGCATTCGAGGAAGCCCTTGCCCAGAACCCGGCGCTCGTCCACGCCCGGAAGGGCCTCGGCATGGCCCTCTACTGGCTCGGCGACTTCGATCAGGCGGAGCGGGAACTCGAAGCAGCCCTCGCCCAGCACCCCGACCTCTTCGATGCCCAGTCTTTCCTCGGCTGGTGCGCATACTCCCGGGGCGATTTCGACCGAGCTCTCGAGCGTTTCCGCCGCGCGCGGGAACTCAACGAGCTCGATCCCGATGCGGCGTGGGGTTTCGCCTGGGCCGCCTGGCGGAGCGGCGACAGGGACCTGGCGCGATCCGCCTTCGACGACGCCATGGACCTCGGCCCGTCCCATCCGACGTCTTCCGACGCCGCTTCGGTCCTCGCGAACGATCCCGCGGGAGCCGACCTCCTGCCGCGCCTCGCGCGCAGGCTCCTCGAAGAGGGCCTCGCCGCCGAGGCGCTGGTCGTTCTCGAACGGCACGGGCAGCTGATGCCGCACGACGACGCGGATCGGCTGTCCGCAACGGCCCTCGTCGCCGCGGGGCGACCGGCGGAGGCTCTGGCGCGCCTGTCCACGCTCCCTTCGCAGCACCTCGATGCAGCGTTTACGGAGCGTACGCCTTCGGCGGACGGATCCGGCTTCACCGAGCAGCAAGTCAGCCTCCGCCTCCTGCTCGCCCGCGCGCTCCTCGCGACGGGCGAGAGCGAAGCCGCGCTCCGGGAGGTGGATAGAGCCCTTGCGAATCCTGCCACCGCCCCCGCCGCGCGTTCCCTCAAGGGACGCATCCTCCTCCTCCGGGGCGACATCGACGCCGCCGAGGCCTGTCTCGCCGCGCCGCCGGGCGGCGGACGACGTCCTGCCGATCCCGCGACCCGGGACGCCCTCGAGGACATACGCCGGCGCCGCACGGCCACGGTCCTCGAGGCCCTCGCCAGGCTCGAAGCCGGCGATCCGGAGGGCGCGATCCGCCGCCTCGGCGAGCCTCCGGCCCCGCCGCCCGCCGAAGTCTGGCGCGCGCGCCTCGTGGCCGGGCGCGCAATCCTCGCCCTCGGCCGACCCGACGAGGCTCTCGCACGGTTCCGCGAGGCCCGGGATGCGGCGCCGGCTGAGCCGTGGCCGCACCTCTTCATCCTCCGCACGCTCTGCCGCCTCGGCCGCCTCGACGAGGCCGCCGGCACCGCCCGCGATGCCGTCGCGCGCCATCCGGAGGACGTGGACATTCTCGCCGCCGCCGGGGACATCGCGGATGCCCGCGGCCGCCCGCGGGAGGCCCGGACGTACCGCCGCCGCGCTCGCGCTCTGCTCGATCGATGATCAACCTTCGACGAGACCGCTGAAGGCGGAGCGGAGGCGGTGGAAGATGATCGTCCGCTCCCGGTCGAAGTCAGCTTCCAGGGAGGCGAGTCTGCGGATCTCGATCTCGATGTACCCCCGCAGCACCTTCCTCGCGCGGAAGAGGCTCGTATCGAGGTCGCTCCGAGTGATGCCGCGGGAGGCCATGATGTCCTCCGCGGAGACCAGCGGACGTCCGAAGAGCCCGTAGCGCGCGACGAGCAGCTCGCGGCGGCGGGTGCCGAGGCGCTCGAGGGCATTCCGGAGGATCGCCTCCGCCCATGCCCTCTCCTCCTCCATCTCGAGTCCGGGCTCGTCCACGGACGGGATGCGCTCGACGGCTTCCGGGTCGCCCGCGCCTTCCGCCTCCCGCGTCGCGAGGAACCTCCGCACGTAGTTGCGCACGCAGGCGGAGACGTAGTGGCGAAACCGCCCGTGAGTCGGATTGTAGTTCCGGAGGTATCCCACCTGCTGCGGATCCGACAGGAAGGTATGCGTGATCTCGTCCGCCAGCCGGCGATCCCCTCTCACCATGGCCTCGACGCGCCGGCGAATCGGAAGCTCGTACCGCGTATAGAGTGTCTCCCAGACATCGTGCGCTCCGGGATCCCGCTGGAGCTTCCTGATGAACTCCGGGTCCGTGATCCCGAAAAACGAGCCGCCGACGGGTTCCGGTACGGCGCCGGCGTTGCGGGAATCCGAGCCGTCTTCTGGCATGTCCTCGTTCAAGCGCATCTCCCGGCAGCACGCCGCGGACGTGAACGCCCCCGGCCGCCGCTCATGATAACCGCCGCGGAACCCGTGGTCTTCAGGCGGGTTGAAGGAGGAGCATGTTCGGAGACCTGCACACAAGCCGAGCCATGGTAGAGTCTTCCGGCGACCTCGCGGCGGTTGCCGATGGATGCCGGCACCACGGCAGCCACCGTGTCCCCACCCTCGGGAGCATCGCCAAGACGAGGTATGAGACGTTTCCGTTCCTCCACTCACGTCGATGACCCCGGAGCGTCGCGGGACGCCCCGATGACATCAAGCGCCCTCGCCCTCGCCGGCGGCGTGGTGTGGCGCCGAAGACCCGGCGAACCCGGGTATCTCCTCGCATCGAGGACCGGCGAGATCCACGGCCTCAACCGCACGGCCGCAGCCATCCTCGATGCGCTGCCCGCCACGGCCGGCGACGTCGATGCACTGGCGGCGCGGCTCATCGAGACCTTCGACGTGGATCAGGAGACGGCCCGCGCCGGCGTCGCCGCCTTCCTGCAGGTCCTTCGGGAACGCGGCCTTGTGTGACCGCCCCTT
>CAYQRN010000041.1:0-25734 GCA_964419995.1 uncultured Planctomycetia bacterium | reverse complement strand
CGAGGACTTCGTCGAGTCCCCGCAGGAACGCGAGCACGACGGGCTCGGGCAGAGGGTGGACAGTGCCCACCTCGAGGACCGGCAGCGGCAGCCCATGGCGCTCGACGGCCTCGAGGACGGCGCCCCGCGGCGCGCCGGCGACGACGACGCCGCAGCGCGACGTCCCCGAGCGGACCGCGTTGAAAGGCGACGCGGCCACGAGGGCGGCGGCCCGCCGGAGCCGGTCGTCGAGGTCCGTGCGCATGCGCCGCGCGTGAACCGGCGTGGGGATGAGGCGTCCGGGGTCGCGATCGATCCCGAAGGTCCGCTCCATCCGGCGCACGGCGCCGAACTCCACCATCGCCCGCGTGTGGCAGACGCGCGTCGTCATACGCAGGAGCACGGGAAGGCGCGACGCCTCGGAGAGATCGAAGGCGAAGATCGCCATGCGGCGGGCCTCGTCCGGATCGGCCGGATCCAGCACGGGGATCCCGAACATCCGGGCGAGGTGGCGCTGATCCTGCTCGTTCGGGCTCGTGAGACAGCCCGGATCCGCCGCGGAGACGATGACCATGCCCCCGCGCACCCCGATCATGGGCATCGTCGAAAGAGGATCGGCCCCGTAGGAGAGGCCGAGGTGCTTCATGGAGACGAGGCTCCGGGCTCCCGCGAGGCTCGCCCCGAACGCCGCCTCCAGAGCGACCTTCTCGTTCACGGAGAACTGGAAGGCGATTCCGAGCCCCGGGGCCAGATCGGCGAAGGCATCGCCGATCTCCGAGGCCGGCGTCCCCGGATAGCCGGCGACGAACCGGACGTCCGCCTCGATGGCCCCGCGGACCACGGCCTCGTTGCCGAGCAGGAGCTCGCGCCGCCCCGGAGACTCCCCGAGAAGGGCCCGCGACACGGGTCAGGCGCCCCCGGGGAGCACCGCGGTCGCCTCGAGCTCGAGCAGCGCGCCCTCCTCCACGAGGCCGGCGACGACCACGGCGGTCATGCAGGGGTAGTGCCGCCCCATGAGGGAGCGCCAGACGTCTCCGAGCGCCTTCTGGCCGCCGAGATAGGCCGCCTTGTCGGCGATGTAGATCCGCAGGTGGACGATGTCCTCGGGCTCGCCCCCGGCCCGGCGGACGAGGGCGAGGATGTTCCGGAGCGCCTGTCCGAACTGGGGGACGAATCCTCCGGCCACGAGCGTTTCCGTCTCGTCCCACCCGACCTGGCCGGCAAGGACGAGGAGGCGCCCGCCGGTGACGAGCACGCCGTTGCTGTAGCCCCGGGGCCGCGGCCAGCCCTCGGGTTGGATCCACGTCTTCATGGACCGTCCTCCCCTGCCACGCGGACCGATGCGGCCAGGGCTTCGATGAACCGTTCATTCTCCCGCGGGAGCCCCACCGTGACCCGGATCCACTCCGGAAGGTCGAAGGCCGCGAGAGGTCTCACGATGATACCTCGTCCGAAGAGCAACTCCGCGAGGGCCCCGCCGCGGCTCGCGCCGGCGTGGAACGTCACGAAGTTTCCATGGCCGTCGAGGACGCGGAATCCGAGCTCCCGCAGTCGTCCGGCAAGGAAGGCTCTGCCCTCGCGCGCGAGCCGCACGGTGGCCGCGAGGTGCTCATCGTCCTCGAGAGCGGCGGCCGCCGCCGCCAGGGAGACCCGCGTCACGGGGAACGGGCGCTGCACCTTCCGGAGGCACGCGACGATCTCCTCGGACGAGACTCCGTAGCCGACGCGCAGCCCCGCGAGCCCGTGGGCCTTCGAGAATCCCCGTCCGACCACCGTCCGCGGCCTCGACTCCACGACGGCGAGCGTGTCCGGCATGTCCGAGGGGTCCACGTAGTCGAGGTAGGCATCGTCGAGCATCAGCACGACGTCATCGGGAATGCGGCGGAGGAAGTCCCGAAGCCCCTCCCGGTCGAAGCACGACCCCGTGGGGTTGTTGGGATTCGGGAGGAAGATGAGGCGCGTCTCGTCGCGCACGGCGGCAGCCACGGCGGGAAGGTCGATGGCCATGTCCCTGAGAGGCACCGGCGTCATGGGGACGCCGGCCGCGGAGAGGAAGATCCGGTAGGCGAGGAACGACCCCTGGCTCACGACGGCATGGGAAGAGGGCTCCGCGAACGCACGGACGCAGAGGTCGATGAGCTCGGTGATCCCGGCTGTGAAGAGGATTCGGGACGGCGGGCACCGAAGCCGCCGCCCGAGAGCCCCGCGGAGGGCCGTCGCATCGTCCTCGGGGTAGCGGTGCGACGCGGAGGCCGCGCGGCGGATCGCCTCCACGGCCCTCGGCGACGGGCCGAGGGGATTCTCGTTGGACCCGAGCTTCACGATCTCCTTCACGCCGAAGCGCCGCGCCACCTCCTCCTCGGAAAGTCCGGCGGTGTAGGGACGGAGACCGGCGACGCGGGGCGGACAGAGAGGACGGGGATCGGGAGGCGTCAAGGTCGGATCTCCGGCGGAACGGAGGCGACGCCGTCCCTCACGAGGGCCTCGATGGCGGAAGGCGAAAAGCCCGCCTCGGCGAGCACCGAGACCGTGTGCTCCCCCGGTCGCGGCGGAAAGGACAGTTCCTCGCGGTCCGGCCCCGCTGCCGATGGCGGCAGCCGGATCTCGCGGCCGTCGGGCGCCGTGGTCTTCGCGAGCAGAGGGTCGAGCCACTCCTCCCGTGCCGCCTCCGCCACCGTGAGCACGGGCGCGCAGACGATTCCGGCGGAGGAGAGGTCGGCGAGGTTCTCGAGGGTCGTCCGCGTGGCGGTGATCCGGGCGATGCGCTCGTGGATCTCCTTCCGATGATCCTTGCGGCCGGCGTTCCTCCGGAACCGCTCCTCGCGGAGCGGCCGGAAGGCCCGGAGCTCCGTGAGGCGCTCCCACTGGCCATCGGATCCGATGGCGAGGTAGACGAAGCCGTCCGACGTCGGATAGCTGTTCGACGGGACGAAGTGGCGGTGCTCGCTCCCGGACCGCGTCAGTTCCTCCGGGCGTGCTCCGGCATCCAGCATCGGCAGCACGGTGATGAGCCAGGATGCCGCCGCACGGGCCATGGAGACGTGGATCAGAGCCCCCTCTCCCGAGTCGCGACGTTCGAGAAGCGCTGCGAGGACCTGGAGGAGAAGCTCGTCGCCGGCCTTGAGATCGACGATGGGCACGCCGCAGAGCATGGGCGGACCGTCGGCGGGCCCTGTGAGGTCCGCGAACCCCGTGAGGGCCTGGATCGCGGGGTCATAGCCCGGGACGTCCCCCCGCTCCGGCCCCATCGCCGAGATGCCGGCCCAGACGAGCTCCGGTCGGATCCTCCGGAGCGTCTCGGGATCGACGCCGAGCCTGCTGTAGCGCGAGGGCAGCGTGTTGACGCAGAACACGTCCACGGGAAGCCGCTCGATGAGCGCGTGGAGCACCTCGCGCCCCCGCTCCGTGCCGAGGTCGAGGGTCACCGCCTCCTTCCCCGCATTGGGCCCCACGAAGTAGGCGCAGCGATCGGCTCCCCCCACGGGGAGGCCTATCCGGCGATTCGGATCTCCGGCGGGCGACTCCACGCGGATGACGCGCCAGCCCATGCGGACCATGCGCGCCGTGGCCGAGGGAAGGGAGAGGGCCTGCTCGAGAGAGAGGACGACGGGCCGTTTCATGGGCCTCCCGCTCCGTCCCCGGCTCCGGCGGGATCCTCGACGACGCGGTGGTCGATGAGACCCTGGAGGACCGCCTCGGGGTGGAGCGGCAGCCGGGTGAACCGCACGCCCGTGGCGTCGTGGACGGCGTTGACCACGGCGGCCGCCGTGCAGATGGCGGGAGCCTCGCCGATGCCCTTGGCGCCGAAGGGTCCCGTCGGATCGGCGGTCTCGATGAGGCGGTACCGGATCTCCGGCACCTCCGGCGCCGTCACGAGGTGGTAGTCGCGGAAAGAGGGGTTGAGGACCCGCCCCTCCCGGACCTTGACCTCCTCCGTGAGGGCATAGCCGAGCCCCATGACGATGCCGCCCTCGATCTGGCCCTCCACACCGAGAGCGTTGAGGACGCGCCCGACGTCGTGGGCCGCGGAGACGGCCACGACGCGGACGACGCCCGTGTCGAGCTCCACCTCCACCTCGGCGATCTGCGCGCCGAAGGCGTAGGTCGGCGACACCTGCCCCTTGAAGCCCTCGTCCTGCTTCACGCTGCCGGGTTCGAAGTAGGCGTGGGTGATGAGGAGTTCCGCCCGTCCCGAGAAGTGGAGCGCCCGGACGAGGCGGTCGAGGGTCTCGACCACCTCCCCCCCCCGCCGCACGGCGCCGTCCGAGAGGGAGAGTTCCTCCCGGGGCACGCGGAAGCGCCGGGCGGCCTCGGCGAGGAGCTTCTCCCGCGCCTCCGTGGCCGCCAGGATCGCGGAGTTCCCCGCCACGTAGCTCGTGCGCGAGGCGTGGACGCCCACGTCCCAGGGCTTCACATCCGTGTCAGAGTTGACGATCCTGACTCGGTCGATGTCGAGCCCGAGGATCTCGGCCACCATCTGCGCCAGCACGGTCTCCGAGCCCTGGCCGATCTCCGTGGATCCCGTGACGAGGGTCGCCTTGCCGAAGTCGTCGATGCTGAGGAGGCTCCCGCATCCGTCTGAGCGGTAGATCTTCGCGCCGCCCCCCACGTGGAGCATCGACGCGACACCGAGGCCGCGGCGCACGCGCACGCCGTCGGCACGCACGGCCTCCCGCGGCCGCGCCCGCTTCGCATCCCATCCCGAGAGATCGCGGGCCGCGTCGAGGCATTCCCGGAGCCCGCAGGTCACGAACGTCATTCCCTGTCCGGTGACCTCGCCCGGCTCCTGCGCGTTGCGCCGGCGGAACTCCACGGGATCGATCCCCATCCGCTCCGCGAGGAGGTCCATCTGCGACTCCACGGCGAAGGTGGCCTGGAGGTTCCCGTAGCCGCGGAACGATCCGCTGTAGGGGTTGTTCGTATAGGCCACGGTCGTGCGGAACCTGGCGTGCGGGACGCGGTAGAGGGACGAGATCGTCTGCATCATCACGAAGGGCGTCGTGGCGCCCCACGACGTGTACGCACCATTGTCGAGGAGGATCAAGCAGTCCCGGAACGTGAGGCGGCCCTCCGCGTCGCAGCCGCTCGCGAGGCGGATCCTCGCGGGCTGGCGCGTCGGAGATGCGAGGAACTCCTCCTCCCGCGTGAAGAGGATCCGCACCGGGCGCCGGGCGGCCCGGGCCAGGTGGACGGCGATGGGCTCGTACGGATAGATGTCGAGCTTCGAGCCGAAGGCCCCGCCGATGGGCGGCTGGATGACCCGGATGTCCTCCGGAGGGACTCCGATGATGGCCGCCATGTCGCGACGGTAGAGGAACGGCACCTGCGTGAGAGACCGGAGCGTGAGGCGACCGTCCGAATCGAAGGAGGCGATGATGGCCGAGGTGCCGAGGCAGCAGTGCGTGACGAAGGGAAGCTCGAAACCGCCCTCCACGACATGAGCGGAGGCGGCGCGCCCGGCATCCGCATCGCCGTGGCCGTATTCGTACCGGAAGGCCACGTTGCCCGGCCGGTCCTCGTGGACGAGGGGGGCGCCGGGCTCGAGCGCTGCCTGCGGATCGAAGACCGAGGGGAGGTCCTCGAAGGTGACGCGGATGGCTCGGCACGCCTCGAGGGCGGCCTCTTCCGTCTCCGCCGCCACGGCGGCGATCTCGTCCCGGATGCAGCGCACGCGGTCGCGCTTGAGCGCGACATTGTCCTTGCCGTGTCCGAAGGGCACCGGAGCCACGTCCCGCCCCGTGAGGACCGCGTGGACGCCCGGCACCCGGAGGGCCGCACTCGTGTCGATGTCCGTGATCCGCGCATGGACCCGCGAACTCCGGAGGATCTTCCCGTGGAGCATCCCGGGCAGGGTCAGATCCTCGAGGTAGCAGGTGTTCCCCGCAACCTTCTCGCCCGCGTCGAGCTTCGGCACCCTCGCCCCGATCCACCGTGTCGTCATGCCCGTCCGTTCCCTTCCCGGGCGGCCCGCTCGATGGCCTCGAGGATGGCCGTGTACCCGGTGCAGCGGCAGAGGTTCCCCTCGATGCCGCGGGCGATTTGGGCGCGGGAGGGCCGCGCGCCTCCGGCGAGCAGCGCCGCGGCGGAGATGAGCATCCCGGGCGTGCAGAAACCGCACTGGACGGCGCCCTCCTCCACGAAGGCCTTCTGGAGCCGCGAGAGATCCCCGTCCTCCGTGAGCCCCTCCACGGTCACCACGCGGCGGCCGTCGAGGTCGAGGGCCGGCGTGAGGCAGCCGAGCACCGGCTCGCCGTCGAGGAGGATGGCGCAGGCACCGCACTCGCCCTCCCCGCAGGCGAGCTTCGTCCCAAGGAGGCCGAGACGGTCCCGGATGAGCTCGAGCGCCGCCATGTGGGCCGGCGCCGAGGTGCGCACCTGCCGGCCGTTCAGGGTGAACGTCATCTCCATCTCCGGCGTCACGACCGGCCCTCCACCGGGATTCCAGGCATCATCGCCGAAAGACCGCGCAGCACGAAGGCGTGGACGAGGCGGCGCCGGTGCGTGGCGCTGGCCCGCGCATCGTCGATGGGGGCGACCTCCCGGGCCGCCGACTGCGCGGCCGCCGCGGCGGCGGCCGCGTCGAGAGGCCGCCCGACGAGGCTCCGCTCGGCGCCCGCGGCCCGCATGGGCACGGGCGCCACGGCGCCGCAGGCGATGCGGGCCTCCCGGACGATCCCCCCGGCGATCCGGAGCCGGAGCGCCACGGCGGCCGCCGAGATCTCGAGCGCCGGGCGGGATCCGCTCTTCTGGAAAGCCGACTGCGTCCCTGCGCCCGCCGCCGGGATCCGCACCCGGGCCACGATCTCCCCGGGCCGGAGGGCGGTCCGCCGCGGCCCGAGGACGAAGTCCGCGACGCCGAGGGTCCGCTCCCCCTCCCGCGACGCGAGGACGACCTCGGCGTCGAGGGCGAGGAGCGCGAGGGAGACATCGGCAGCCGGCGAGGCGTTGCAGAGGTTGCCGCCCACGGTGGCCCGCGAGCGCACGAGAGGCGACGCGAAACGGTCCGCGGCGGCCCCGAGGAGAGGAGCCGCCTCCGCCACGTCGCCGGAGCGGAGGAGCGAGGCCACGGTCACGGCCGCGCCGATCTCGATGGCCTCCGGGAGGCGACGGATTCCGCGGAGCTCCGGGATCCGGAAGACATTGACGAGGCACGGGAATCGCGTGCCGGCGCGCACCGCGGTCATGAGGTCCGTGCCCCCCGCGATGACACGCGCGTCCGTCCGCTCCGCAAGGAGGCCGGTGAGCTCCGCGAGGCTCTCTGGCCGGGCCCAGGCCACAGCCGTCATGCGAGGATCACCGGTTCACGGTACTCGCCGAAGACGCTCTTCAGCGCGCCCACGATCTCGCCCACGGTGGCCAGGGCCTCCACGGCCTCGATGAGGGCAGGCATGACGTTCGAGCCCTGCCGCGCGTCGGCCTCCACGCGGCGGAGCGCCGCGACGACGCGGCCTCCGTCCCGGCGGCGCTTCGTCTCGGCGAGGCGGCGGCGCTGCTCCGCCGCCCGGCCCTCGTCGAAGGGATGGAACTCGATCTCCGGCGTCTCCTCGATCCTGTGGCAGTTCACGCCGACCTTCCTCACGGCCCCGCTCTCGATGTCCGCGAGGCGCCGGCGCGCCTGCCGGGCCACCCGCGCCTGGATCCGGCCCTCGCGGACGGCCTGCACGATGCCGCCCTCCGCCTCGACCTCGGCCATGGCGGTCCGGATCCGCGCTTCCATGGCGTTGGTGAGAGACTCGACGTACCACGAGCCGCCGAGGGGGTCCACGGTATCGCAGATCCCCATCTCCTCGATGAGGATCTGCATCGTGCGCAGCGAGATGCGGGCGGCCTTCTCCGAAGGGATCGTATAGGCCTCGTCGTAGGAGCAGAGGGCCATGGTCTGCGTGCCGGAGAGGGCGCTCAGAAGGGCGTAGTACGCCCCGCGGACGATGTTGAGCTCCGGTTGCTCGACCGTGAGCCCTCCCCCGCCTCCTCCGGCGATCATGCGCATCCAGCAGGACTTCGAATCCTTCGCCCCGTACTCCTCCCGGACGATGCGCGCCCAGAGCCGCCGACCCGCCCGGAACTTGGCGATCTGTTCGAAGAAGTTCCCGAAGATGTCGAAGTTGAAGGACAGGCGGCTTGCGAAGGCGTCGATGTCGAGTCCCCGCGCGAGGACGTGGTCGGCATAGGCCCTCGCGATGAGGAAGGCCCAGCCCATCTCCTCGGCCGGCGTCGCGCCGGATTCCCGGATGTGGTACCCGCAGACGCTCACGGGGGAGTACCGGGGCATCTCCCGGGCGCAGAACTCGACGGTGTCGCCCACGAGACGGATGGACGGATCGACGGGGAAGATCCACGTCCCCCGGCCGATGAACTCCTTAAGGAGATCGTTCTGGAGCGTCCCGCGGAGTTCCGCCGGACCGGGGCCGCGGCGCCGCGCGATGGAGGCCACCATGGCGAGGAGGACCGGCGCCACGGCGTTGATCGTGAGGGAGACCGTGATGCGGCCGAGGTCGATGCCCTCGAGCGCCGTGTCGAGATCCTCGATCGTGTCCACGGCCATGCCGACGCGGCCGACCTCGCCCTCGGCGCGGGGGTCGTCGGAATCGAGCCCGCACTGGGTCGGAAGGTCAAAGGCCACATTGAGGCCCGTCTGCCCGTTCTCGATGAGGTACCGGAAGCGGGCATTGGTCCCGGCGGCGGTTCCGAAGCCCGCGTACTGGCGCATAGTGAAAGGCTGGCCACGGTACATGAGGGGGTGGATTCCGCGGGTGAAAGGCCAGACTCCCGGAGCGCCCACGGGATCGGGCACCGGAGGCAGTTCCGCCGCCGAAGACGCGACGTCCCCGGGGCCGTAGACGGGCTTCACCTCGATCCCGGACTCGAGCCGCACGGCGTCCGCCGAAGGACGGCCCGGAAGGGCGGGCCGCTCCACCGCCGCCGGGGGGGCGCTCCGGAGTCCCCGGACGATCTCGTCGATCCGCGTCCCGCCCGGGAAGACGAGGGCCGCGCCGGCCTCCGCGAGGGAGGTCCGGTCCCTCTCCGGGATCACGCCGCCCACCGCGATCCGGATGTCCGGCCGCCCGGCCCGGCGAAGCTCCTCCGCCACGGCGCGGCAGAGGGGGATGTGCGCGCCCGAGAGGATCGAGAGGCCCACGACATCGACGTCCTCGTCGGCCGCCGCCCGGGCGATCTCCGCCGGCGTCCGGCGGAGGCCCGTGTAGATGACGTCCATGCCCGCCTCGCGGAGCGCCTGGGCCACGACCTTGGCCCCCGTGTCGTGGCCGTCGAGACCCGGCTTCGCGACGAGGACCCGGAGCTTCCCCGCGGCGCGGCTCACCGGCACCGGACCTCCAGCGTGATGGCGGCCGCCGTATCGCCGGCCGCGCAACCCACGAAGAGTCCGCGCCCTCCCCCGGCCATCACGAGTTCCTCGACGAGCTCGATGACGCCCCTCGTTCCCGTGGGCGCCTGGGGATGGCCGTAGACGAGGGAGGACCCGAACCTGTTCATGGCTGCCGGCTCGATCCCGAGCGCCCGGGACAGGAGGATGTCGTTCACGGCGAAGGGATTGTGCGTCTTCACCCGGACCTCGCCGGCAGTGAAGCCCGCCATCCTGAGAGCCTTCTCGGCCGCCGGCACCACGGCCTCGGGCATGTGGCCCTTCCGGGCGTTGGCCTCCGCGAAGGAGACGAGGCGGATGGAGACGCCCCGGTCCGCCGAGAGACCAGCCGCGACATCCTCCGTGGCCACGATGAGGCCGGCGTTCCCGTCGGCGGGGTGGGTCTGCGTGCCGAAGGTGACGGTTCCGCCCTCCAAGACCGGGCGGAGTTTCCGGAGTGCCTCGGGCGTCGTCGGGAAGATGCCCTCGTCCCCCGTGACGGTCGCCACGACCCGCCGGCCCGAGGCGTCACGGACCTCGAAGGGCAGGAGCATGAAGCGGCGGAGGAAGGCACGGTCATCCGCCAGGGCATCCGCGTACTGGGTGTAGCGGAGCAGCGTCACTTCCTCCTGCTCCTCCCGCGTGATCCCGGCCTCCCGCGCGGCGTTCTCGGCCGTAGCGATCATCGCGTTTCCGGGAACCGGGTCGAACCCGAAGTTGTCGAGGACCCAGTCCTCGGCCTCGCCCCGTCCGCCCGGACCCGCCGGATCCGGATAGTAGAGGTGCGGGCCGTTGGACGTGCGGTCCGCCGTGATGATGAGGACGGCCTCGCCTCCGCCGGCATCCACCGCCGAGGCCGCCGCGGCGAGACATCGCGCCCCCGTGGCGCAGGCCTGCATGATCACGGGGCCCGTGATGCCCGGAGCGCCGATCCGCGACGCCACCCAGGGCGCGCCGTAGAAGGAGTGCTTCGAGGGAATCGTGAGGCCGAGCACGAGCGACGTGAGCGACACGGGTTCGACGCCCCGTTCCGCGAGGCGCCGGCGGGCCGCGTCGGCAGCGAGCATCAGCGGATGGGCGGACGCGAAGGAGCCCTGCCACTTGACGAACGGCGTGCTCCAGGCGATGCCGGCGGGGATGTACGCGTTCCGGAATCTCATGCGAACTCCTTCGCGATGGCGAGGTTCAGGATCTCGGGCGTGCCGCCGCCGATCAGGGTGAAGCGGACGTCGCGCAGGCAGCGCTCCACGGGGTAGTCCGAGGCGAAGCCGTAGCTCGCGAGGATCCGCGCCGCGCCGTCGCAGACGCGGAGCGCCGCCTCCGTGACGAAGTTCTTGCACATGGCGGCGTGACCGGCGGTGGCCCCGCCGGCGTCGAGGAGGTCCGCGGTGCCGCGCAGGGTCCGCTCCGCGGCGAAGAGGTCCGTGGCCATATCGGCAAGCCTCATGCGGACCGCCTGGAACTCGGCGATGGGCCGGCCGAACTGGCGGCGTTCCCCCGCGTAGCGGCGCGCGCACTCGAAGGCCGCCCGCGCCGTACCGAGGGCCAGCGCCGCCGTGACCGTGCGGATCCGCGGGAGGATCTCGGGCAGGGACGCGGCCCCCTGCCCCTCGGCGCCCACCCGCCGGGAGACCGGGACCCGGACCGACTCGAGGGAGACCTCCGACGTGGGCGAGCAGCGCACGCCCATCTTCTCGATGGGCCGGCCGAGCCGGACACCCCCGGCCTTCGCCTCGACGATGAAGACCGAAAGGCCGCCCGGCGCCTGGGCGAAGACGGTGAGGACGTCGGCGACGGGGGCATTCGTGATCCACGTCTTGGCCCCCGAGATGACGTAGTCGTCCCCGTCGCGCACGGCCCGCGTGGCGATGGACATGAGGTCGCTGCCGGCGTCGGGTTCGGTCATGCACAGCGTGGCGATCACGTCCCCGCGGATCGCCGGGCGGAGGAACCGCTCGCGGACTTCCGCGCTCTCCGACCTCCGGAGGAACCACGTGCCCATGAGCGCCTGCATGGTCGCCGATGCCGCGAGGGACATCCACCCGCGGGCCAGCTCCTCCGCGGCGGCGCAGAGGGTTCCGACGTCCTGGTCCGAGCCGCCCTCGCTCTCGGGGTGGATCATCCCGAAGAACCCGAGCTCCCCCACGCGGCGGAAGAGATCCATGGGGAAGCGGCCCTCGGCGTCGCGGCTCGACGCCACGGGGACGACCTCGCGATCGGTGAAGCCGGCGAAGAGGCGGCGGACGTCCTCCCGGGTCTCGTCGACCCCGGAGGTCACCGGGCCGCCTCCCGGCGCAGGGCCGCCGTGGCCGCGGCGTCCACCTCGAAGTCGTCGCCCCGGAGGACGACGCCGTAGACATCGCGGGCGGCGGCGCGGCTCACGACGCCGTTCCGCACGTCCCGCGCCACGAGGTCCGCGGGCCGGCGGCGCGGATCGCCGAAGCCGCCGCCTCCCCCTGCCTCCTGGATGTAGCGCGTTCCCGCCGGCACGTCCGGGATGAGGTCCTTCGACATGGGCCGCGCGATCGTTCCGTCGGGCCGGTGGAGCTCGATCCGGTTGAGCGTCCCGTCGAGACCTCCGAAGAGGCCGAAGGCCGGCCTGACGTCGCCGTCCCCGAAGGTGACGAGGCTCGCGCGCTCGCCGCCGACGGCGAACTCCGTGCGGACGCCGAGCCCTCCCCGGAACTCGCCGGCCCCGGCCGAGTCCGGGATGTACTCATGCCGGAGAAGCGTGTGGGGCGTCTGCTGCTCGAACATCTCGTAGTCCTGATCGAGGAGCCCGCCCGAGGCGTCGATCATGCCGATGTGGTCGTAGCCGTCGACCCCCTTCATGGCGCCGGACCCGCCCTTGAGTCCCATGAAACAGATGTCGACGTAGTCCTGGTGCCGCCGGGGGTCGAAGCCCGTGGTGAGGGCGCAGAGGAGGTGGTTCCACCCCGCCGTGACCCGGTCCGGGATGGCCGGCGCCAGGGCTCGCTGGATGGCATCCGCGTTGGGCGGGCAGAGATGGTTCCCGAACGTCGTCGCCTTGGGGTACGAGGCGTTCAGGAGGGTGCCCTCGGGGATGACGATGGAGAGAGGACGGATCATCCCCTCGTTGTGCGGGATGTCGGGGTTCACCATCTGGAGGAACGCCAGCGTCGTGGCCGAGGCCGACGAGGTGTACGTCCCGTTGACGAAGCCGTCCGTCTGGCGATCCGTCCCGGTGTAGTCGAAGGTGATGCCGCCGTCCTTCACCGTGATGGCGACGCGGATCGTGAACTCCGAGCCGGGGTGCCGGCCGTCGTAGAAGACGCGGCCCTCGCCGTGGTAGACGCCCTCGGGGATCGAGCGGATCTCGGCCCGCATCATGCGCTCCGTGGCGTCGAAGAGGTACTCCTTGTGGGCCAGGAATCGCTCGAGGCCGATCCGGCCGACGAGGGCCCGAAGGCGTCGCTCGCCCACCGTGCAGGCGCCGATCTCGGCCTGCATGTCCTCCTCGACGATGCGCAGCCGGATGTTCGAGAAGATGAGGTTCCAGACATCCCGCCGGACGCGGCCCCGCTCGACGACCTTCACGGCGGGGATGCGAAGCGCCTCCTGGAACACCTCCGTGGCCGCCGGGTTGTACCCCCCTCGGACGGCGCCGCCGATGTCGGCCATGTGCCCCTTGGTCGCGGCCCAGCCGATGAGCCGGCCCTCGAGGAAGATCGGCTTGAAGGCCGCGACGTCGTTGTTCTGGTTGCCGAAGCTGAAGACGTCGTTGTGGAAGATGACGTCGCCTTCGTGGATGTCGTCGCCGAAGGTCTTCACGATGTGCCGGCAGACGGGGCCGAGGGAGAAGGAGAGGATCGGGAGGTTCTCCGTCTGCTCGAGCATCCGGCCCTCGGCGTCGTAGAGGCCCGTCACGAAGTCGCGTGCCTCGCAGAGGATGGGCGAGCGCGTCGTGCGCACCATGCAGAGGCTCATCTCGTCCGTGATGGAGCGGAAGGCCCGCTGCAGGACCGAGGCGAGGACGGGATCGGGGGTCATCGGAAGAGCTCCGCGAGGGACGGCGGGAGCTTCGCGACGGCGTCGCGCCGCACGCCGGCGAAACTGCCGAAGCGATCGCAGGCCAGGTCGAAGGCGGCGGTGAGGACGACGGTCGTGTTGCTCTGGTCCACGAGGGCGGGCCCCCGGATGCGCATGCCGTGGACGAGACGCGCGGCATCGTAGACCGGCACGTCCTCGAAGGCGTCGCGCTCGGGGACGAAGGCGCGACGCGAACCCTTCCGCGCCGGGGATGGATCGGATCCGGCCCGGTCCTGCGAGGGGAATCGTGGCTTCGCCACGCGTCCGATGGAGCGCAGGCGCAGGTTGATGACCTCGATGGGCGTCCCCTGTCCGGCGAGATGATAGCCGTAGAGCCGGTCGTGTTCGGCGTGGAAGCGCTCCGCCGCGTCGCCGGCGCCGGGATCGACGGGCACGCTGACCTCGTGGTACTGCTTCACGTAGCGCATGTCGAGGGAGGGCCGGAACTCCATGTCGGCGGGACGCACGCGGCTCGCCTCGAGGACGGCGCGGCCCCGTTCCGCGAGTTCCCCGACGAGGCGCCGGAGGGGCTCTCCCTCCGTGTCCTCGAGCCGCGCCACGACGGTGCGGACGTCGTCGTGGACGAGATCGCTCATGAGCATCCCGGCGGCGCAGAAGACGGAGCTCTCCCGCGGCACGATGAAGAGGGGGATGTCGAGCTCCGCGCAGATGGCGGCGGCGTGCTGGGGGCCCGCGCCCCCCGCCACCATGAGCGGGAACTCGCGCGGATCGAACCCCCGGCGGACCGTCACGGCGCGCACGCCGTTGGCCATGTTCGCGTCGATGACGCGGGCCATGCCCACGGCGGCCCGCTCCACGGCGAGTCCGAGCGGGCGCGCGACGCGGCGATCGACAGCCTCCCGGGCGGCGGCCATGTCGAGGGGGATGCGCCCGCCGGCGAATTCCGCCGCGGGCAGGTATCCGAGGACGAGATCGGCGTCCGTGCAGGTGGGCTCTTGTCCGCCGCGGCCGTAGCAGGCCGGTCCCGGGGACGCGCCCGCGGACTGGGGTCCCATGCGCAGGAGACCCCCGCCGTCGATCCAGCCGATGGAGCCCCCGCCGGCGCCGATCGTCGTGATGTCGAGCATGGGGAGCGCGATGCGGAGGCGGTCGATCTCCCCCTCGGTCGCGAAGAGGGGCTCGCCGCCGCGGAGCATGGCGGCGTCGAAGGATGTCCCGCCCATGTCCACGGTGATGCAATCCGCGAGGCCGTGGACGGCCCCGTAGAACGCTCCGGCACGGGGACCGGCGGCGGGACCGGAGAGGAGCGTCATGGCGGCGCGCTCGCGCACGATCTCCGGCGTGACGACCCCGCCGTTGCTCTGCATGATCCGGAGCGCTCCCCGGAACCCGGCGTCCGCGAGCCGCGCCACGAGGGCGTCGACGTAGCTCCGGAGCTTCGGTCCGACAGCCGCGTTGAGCACGGTCGTGGAGACGCGATCGTAGAAACGGATCGCCGGGAGCACCTCCGACGAGCAGCAGATGTAGGCGGAAGGCAGATGCCGGGCGAGGATCGCTTCCGCGGCCTTCTCGTGACGGGGTGTGGCGAAGGAGTTCATGAAAGCCACGGCCACGGCCTCGACGCCTTCGCGGGCGAACGTCTCCGCCGCGGCGGCGACATCTTCGTGGCGGAGGGGCGCGATCTCCCGGCCGTCGCGGTCGATCCGTCCCTCGACGGGCAGACGGAGGGACCGGGGAACCAGCGGCTCGACGTTGGTGAAGCGGTTGTTGTACTGCTCCTCCCGGATGCCGCGCCGCATCTCGAGGGCATCCCGGAATCCCTTCGTGGTGAGAAGTCCCGTCCGCGCGACGCGCCGCGTGAGAACGGCGTTGGTCGTCACGGTCGTACCGTGCACGATCGTGTCGATCCGCCCCATGAACTCCGGGAGGGACATCCCGCCGGCTTCCGCCGCCTCCGCGAGTCCGTTGCGGACCCCCGCGGAGGGATCGTCCGGCGTCGAAAGCGTCTTGAAGACGCGGGCGCGCCCGTCGTCCTCGACGACGAGGAAATCCGTGAACGTGCCGCCCACGTCGATGCCGATCCGGAGTCCCATGAAGAGGCGTCCTCGGGGGAAGGATGACAAAGTGCACGGGTCCCCTCCGGAAGCCAAGCCTGCCTCCGCGCCGCGTCTGATTTCGATCAGGTGGCCTTCCCCGGGCCCGCGGTTTGCCGGCGACCGGAGGCCGGCATACGCTTTCCACGCGCCGCCCCGCTCCCGGACCCGAGGCCCCCATGACCAAGGCGCGGTTCCAGCACTTCCCCCATGACGCCGACGTGGGGATCCGCGGACTCGGGGCCACGGAGGCGGAGGCCTTCGAGCAGGCCGCGCTCGCTCTGACGGCCATCGTCGCGGATCCCGCTCTGGTGAGGCCCCTCGAGACCGTGGACGTCACCTGCGAGGCGCCCGATGTGGAACTCCTCTTCGCGGACTGGATCAATGCCGTGATCTACGAGATGGCCCGCCGCAACATGCTCTTCTCGGCCTTCGAGGTCCGGATCGCGGGCGGCACCCTCGCAGGACGCCTCCGTGGAGAGGCGGTGGATCCCGAGAGGCACCACCCCGCGGTGGAGCCGAAGGGCGCCACCTACACGGAGCTCCGCGTGGGGCCCTGCCCCGACGGCCCCGTCGAGGCCCGCTGCGTCGTGGACGTCTGACCATGGACGCCGGCCTCCTCACCCCCCTCTCGGAGCACGCCTTCCGACTGGCGCGCCGCGGTTCCATGCGCGTGCCGGTCGTCATCTACGCCGGAGCCGACCTCATCCGCGGGATGGACGACAAGGTCGCCGAGCAGGCGTCCAACGTGGCATCCCTCCCGGGAATCGTGAAGGCCGTCTTCGTGATGCCCGACGCCCACTGGGGCTACGGCTTCCCCATCGGCGGCGTCGCAGCCTTCGACGCCGCGGAGGGCGGCGTGGTCTCGGCGGGCGGCGTGGGGTTCGACATCTCCTGCGGCGTGCGCTGTCTGCTCACGGGGCTCGCGGCGGACCGGATCGTCGCCCGGGCCCCGGCGCTCGCCGACAGCCTTTTCAGCGCCATCCCCGCCGGCGTCGGCAGCACGGGCACCATCCGCCTCGACGACCGGGAAATGACCGCGATGCTCGAGGGCGGCGCGGCCTGGGCCGTGGCGCAGGGCTACGGGGACGCCCGCGATCTCGCCCGCATCGAGGAACACGGCCGGATGGCGGGCGCCCGGCCCGAACACGTCTCTGCGCGGGCCCGCGAGCGCCAGAGGGAGGAGATGGGCACGCTCGGATCGGGGAACCACTACCTCGAGGTCCAGCGGGTGGCCGGGATCCACCGGGAGGATCTCGCGGCGGCCTTCGGCCTCGTGAAGGACCAGATCGTCGTCTCGATCCACTGCGGCTCTCGAGGTCTTGGCCACCAGATCGGCACGGAGTTCCTGAAGTCCATGGCCGTCTCGGCCGCGTCCCACGGCATCCACCTGCCGGACCGCGAGCTCGCCTCGGTCCCCATCGCGTCGCCCGTCGGACAGCAGTACCTCGGCGCGATGCGGGCCGCGATCAACTGCGCCCTCGCCAACCGCCAGATCCTCACCCACCTCGTGCGCGGCATCTTCGAGCGCCTCTTCCCCGGCACGGTCCTCCCCCTCCTCTACGACGTCTCGCACAACACGTGCAAGGAGGAGACCCACGTCGTGGACGGCGCCCCGCGGCAGCTCTTCGTCCACCGGAAGGGGGCGACGCGGGCCTTCGGACCGGGCCACCCCGAGTTGCCCGCGGACCTCCGCCCCTTCGGACAACCCGTCCTCATTGGCGGCAGCATGGGCACCGCGTCCTACGTTCTCGCCGGCATCCCGGGCGGCATGGAAGCGTCCTGGGGATCGGCCTGCCACGGCGCCGGCCGGGCCATGAGCCGCAATGCCGCCGCGAAGCGGTTCCACGGGCGCAGCGTCGTGGACGGGCTCGCCGCGCAGGGTATCCAGATCCGGAGCCCGTCGCTCCGGGGCGTGGCGGAGGAGGCTCCCGGCGCCTACAAAGACGTGCGCGACGTCGTTCTCGCCGCCGAAGGCGCCGGCCTCGCGGCCATCGTGGCCCGCCTCGAACCTCTCGTCTGCGTCAAGGGATAGCGCCGCCGCGCCCTGCCGGAGCGACGGGCATCGGGAACGCGGTTGATTTCCGGCGGGCCGGAGCCGTATCCTGAGACCCGAGGACGATCACCCGGCGCCGCACCGACCGAACGGACGCCGCAGGACACCATGCTGAGATCTGTCACGATCGCGATCGTCCTCTGCCTCGCAGGCGCCGCCGCCCTCCCCGCCCAGCCGCCGGATCCCCCTCTCCCGGCCGCCGGCGATGGAGACGACGGGGCCACACCCGCGGCATTCGACGACTCCACTCCCGAGTACCGCCGCGCTCTCGAGCTCCAGCGGAAGGGGCGGTTTCTCGAGGCACGGCGGGCCTTCCGCCGGATCCTCGAGACCTGGCCCGATTCGGCCCACCGGGACGACATCGAAACGCGTTCCGCCGACAACGCCTTCCTCGGCGTGGAGGCGCTCCACGTCTCCGGCCCGTCCGAACGTCGCATCGACGTGACGGTGATGGGCGACGGGTTCACCATCGACTCCGCCGACCAGAACCTCGAAGAGAAGTGGGCGAAGCTCTGTCTCTCCGTGCTCTGGAACGAGGGCATCTACGACGAGTACCGCGACTACTTCAACTTCTACTTCGCGCGCCTGGCCTCCCTCGAAGAGGGCGTCGATCCCAACCTGAGCCCCGAGGAGCGCGCCAGGATCGAGGCCCGCAACCGCACGCGGACGCGCAAGCGGAAGACCGACTACTCGACGGCCCTCGACTGCAAGGCTTCCGGGCCCCAAGGCCAGGTCATGGCGGACCGGAGCCTCGTCTACCGCTGGCTCGGCGTCGCGGCGCGGGATCTCCCGGGCTGCGAGGACGACGCCCTCGTCATCGCCTTCGCCCGCTTCGGCGTCCTCGGCATGGGCGGCGGCGGCATCGCCAACGTGGGCCGGCCGGACAAGTCCGTCACGGTCCACGAGTTCGGCCACTCCTTCGGAGGACTCCTCGACGAGTACGCGATCAACCCCATGACGCCCCGGGGCGAGATCCGCGCGGCCAACGCGGCGACCACGGGCGATCCGGAGCGCGTGCCCTGGGCGCATTTCCTCAGGAAGAAAGTACCTGGGGTGGGCGTGTTCGAGGGGGGCGCCACCTACGTGAAGGGCGTCTGGAGGCCCGCGCGGGCCTGCGCGATGAACTCGGCCGGCAACAACCAGTACTGTCCCGTATGCCGCGAGGCCGCGATCCTCCGCATCTACTCCTACGTGAGCCCCATCGACGCGTCCGCGCCCGACACGGGCACGGAAGTCACCGTCACCGAGGGCGCCGAGCCCCTCCTCGCCGTGACGCCCATGAGACCGCGAAAGCACAGGCTCGAAGTCGCCTGGCACGTGCAACCTATCGACGCCTCAGCGCCGGGCCCCGAGACTCTCGAAGACGAGCCGCGTCCGACGGCATCCTGGGACCAGGGAATGAGCGACCATTTCGCGTTCCGCGCCTTCCGCGGCGGGCGCCGCCGGCGCGGAGATCGCTCCGCCTTGGACACGCCTCCCGCCGGCGCTCTGTCCACCCTCGGTCAGACGCGCAAGCTCCCCGCCGGATCCGCCGAGCACGTCTTCCCCCCCGGTCGCCTCAAGCCCGGCCGATACCGCGTGACCGCCGTCGTACACGACCCCACCCCGCGCGTCCTCCTCGACCCCCGACACCTCCTCGAGGAACGCCTCACCTGGACCGTCACGGTCCGCCCCCGTTCCTGACGCCGGCGCTGCCGCCCGATCGCGAGAAACACTTTCCTGCCCGATGCTTGCGCCGGGAACGGGAGCATCCATGCCGCCTGCCGGTGCGTGATGTATCGCCGGCCCATGATCGCGTTCCTCCGGCGAGCTTGACAACAGCGCCCCGAAGTCGTCTCCTATGGGCGACGTCTCCGCGCGTGCGGAGAGAGTGATTGCCGCAGCGCCGGACCCCGTGTGACACGAACCGGCGCGGACCCGGTCGCGTCGAGTCAGACGCTGCGGCCGGCATCATCGCCCATGACTTGCAAGGAGAAGCCTGTGAGAATGATCGTCGCCTGCTTCGTCATCGCCGCCTGCGCCTCCACGGCGTCGGCGCAGTTCAACTGGTCCGACGGTTTCGAAGGCTACAACCTCGGCTCGCTCTGCTCGGCTCCCGCCTGCGCCAACGCCGGGGCATCCGGCGGCTGGGGCGGCTGGGACGGCAACGACGCCGCCGCCGGCACGGTCGTGGATTCAACGACCGCCGTGCCGTCCGTCGCCGCCCATACGGGCAGTCGGTTCATGCAGATCGGCGCGACTACGGACGCCATCCAGCCCTTCTCGCTCAACTACCCCGGCACCTACCCCACGTCCGGGCTCTGGGAGATTTCCGCTTGGTGCTATATCCCGACCGGCGGACTCACGGCATCGACGTACTTCATCGTCAACAACGTCTACAACTACGTCTCGCCCCAGAACTGGGCTGTCCAGCTCCAGTTCATGCCCTCCGGCATCGTCAACGACGATCAGCGCGGCGGCAGCGTGCCCGTCGTCTTCGATCAGTGGGTGCAGATCCGGGTGCTCGTGGACCTGAACACCAACACGACGGTCATCCGCTACAACAACCAGATCATCTCCTCGGGGATGTGGACGGTGGCCGCCGGCGCCGCGGCGATCGCCAACATCGACCTCTACAGCGGCGGCACCGCCTTCTACGACGACCTGTCCGTTCTTCCGGCCGCACCCCAATACGAGACGAACTCGGCGGAAGCGGCCCTCGCGTTCAACGGCGTCCAGGGCGGCGCCTTCAGCCCGGCGAAGACCAGCGTCGGCTTCGGCATGCCCATCACGGCGAGCCTCTCGAGCACCCTGGTAGGCAACCTCTACGACGTGGCCGTCGTCAGCGCCCCGGTCCAGCCCTCGGTCTTCACGACACCGAACCTGCAGGTGGTCAACCTCCCCTATTGGGACCCGAGCCTCTGGTTCCTGAACAGCCTGTCGCCGATCCCCAATCTCCTGCCGTTCCCGGGCAACTTCAACCTGACGATCGCCGCCCCGTCCATGGCCATGACCCTGTCGGCCCAGATGTTCGTCGTCGATCCGCTCCACCCGGACGGACTCGTCATCAGCCAGGCCGCGGAACTCGACGTCATCCCCTGCGCCAACCCCGAGAACTTCGACTCCGCCACCAACGGCAACACCGTCATCCCCGGCCTGCCGGGCACGTACCCGCCCTGCTGGACGGACGGCGGCGGCACGTACATGTGGAAGGTCTACAGCGGCTTGACGCCTTCCGCCTCGACGGGACCGGACTTCGACCACACGACCGGCACCACCAACGGGAAGTACATGTACTGCGAGACGAGCGGCGGATCGTCCGGGGCCACCTTCATCCTGAACGCGCCGCCGAACGCCGTCACGACCGGGAGCGTGAGCTTCTGGTACCACATGTACGGCGCCACGACGGGGACGCTGGCTCTCCAGGAGAACCAGGCCGGCACGTGGACGACGATCTGGAGCCTCGCGGGCAACCAGGGCAACACCTGGCTGCAGGCCGTGGTTCCGGTGACCACGAACCCGGTCTCCGTGCGCTTCCACTACACGCGCGGCACCTCGTTCACGGGTGACACCGCCATCGACGACGTCCAGATCAACTGAACCCGTCGCCCCCCCCCGCAGGCACCGCGGACCCGCCACGCGCGCTGCCTTGCTACCCGCCGCTTCGAGGTCGTGAGACCCGCAGGATGAGGAGTGGCGTCCGAGCCTGCGTGTGCGACCCTCGGCGTCGCCCGCCCGACCGGGGCCGAAGCAAGAGCGGGTGAAGGGATTCGAACCCTCGACATTCAGCTTGGGAAGCTGACGCTCTACCAACTGAGCTACACCCGCGGGTGCGGGTCGGATCGTAGCAACGCCCGTCCGGCCGCGGCAAGCCGGAGCCCGCGGGGCCCGCGACGGGCTCAGGTGGCAGGCGGGGTACGCCGGCGGCGGCAAGAACGAGGAAGACGCGGAGCTCAGCGCGACGGGGCGGACTCGGCCGGGGCCGACGTCGGTCTCGGGTCACCGCTCAGCGAATCCCGGCTCTCGGGTCGGGCGCGGGCGCCCCGGCCCTGTCCGGGGGCCTCCGCCTTGTGCTTCTCGACGAGGGCGTCGAAGCGGGCCCGGTCCTTCCGGATGTTCTCGAGATCACCGTCGGTTCCGGCCCACGAGAAGTCCCGGTAGCCGTGGGCGAAGCTCTTCTCGAGGGCTTCGAAGGCGGCATCGATGCGGCCGCCGCGGGATTCGAGGCAGGCGACGTTGTACCAGGCATTGGCCATCCGGGTCCGATTGCCCTCGTCGAGGCGATCCGCGTAGGGCTCCATGATCCTGAGGTAGGCGCGGTAGCTCTCGAGGGCCGCAGCGTTGTCGTGGAGGTCCTGATTGACGACGGCCATCTGGTTGTGGAACGCCGCTTCATAGAGGGGCTTCCGGTCCGCATCCGCCTTCGCGATGACATCGTCGAAGCGTTTCCGGATGCCGGCGATCATGTTGTCGACGAGGCTCCGGTCGCCAAGGCGCGCCAGGACGTAGACGGCCGACGTCCGGATGGGCTCGACTTCGTCGGGATCCTCGGCCAGGGCCTTCACCGCCGTGATGTGGTCCTTCGATCCCTTCTGGGCGAGGCCCTCGCCGGCCAGTCGCCGCGTGTCCTGCGTCTGGCTCGGATCCGCGTAGAGCGCGAGGAAAGCCGCGCCCACACGCGGGCGATCGTGGACATCGAGATCGTCGAACATCCCGATGAAGGTGCCGGAGAGCTTCCCGTCGTGGTCCAGATAGCGGCGGATGGACCCGAGGGCCATCCCCATGTCGAGGGCGATCTCCGTCGATCGGAGATGCTCCACGATGTCCGTGTTGCCATCCGCCGCCACGGCCGCGGCGAGTGGCTTCACCATGACCATGCCACCAGCGACCACGTCGCGGGCCGCCGCCGTCAGGGCGTCGAGAGCGGCCGTGAGCTTCTCCTCGGAGTCATCCGCCCCGTCCGCCGCCGGCAGACTGCGCACGGATTTCTGGAGCGCGCTCAGGAGGCTCTGGATGGACTGGTTCCGCGCCACGAGCTTGGCCCGGCGGAGCGCCCCCACCGAAGCCTTCCCGAAGGGCACGAACTGCCGGAGCGCCGACACGAGGGCAGCGACCTTCGCCTCCCCATCGTCCTGCCGCGGAGCGGCTGCCGCGGCGCCTGCAGACGTGAGGATGAGCGACAGAACCGCGGAGAGACAAAGAGTCGTCCGGAAACGCATCATCAGGAACCTCCTTGGGCTGACCGTCGGGGCGCCCATCCTTCCTCCCTACTCTACCGCGCCCGCGCAGCCTCCGGACCCGCACCTCCGGAAGCTCCGACGAGGACGACGGCATGGACTTCGATGGCGCGGCGCTCCCCGACGGAGTCGAGACCTTCCCGGGTCCTTGCCTTGATCCCGACGGCCGACGGCGGAACGCGAAGGATCTCCGCTATCGCCTTGCGCATCAGAGGTTTATAGTCGCGGAGCCGCGGCTCCTCGGCAACGATCGTGACGTCGGCGTTGACGACCCGATAGCCAAGACCGAGGACTTCGGCGACGGCGGCTTCGAGGAGAGTCGAACTTCGCGCGCCACGCCACGACGGGTCCGTATCCGGAAAGTGCTCGCCGATGTCGGGAAGCGCGAGGGCGCCGAAGAGCGCGTCGGCGAGCGCGTGCAGGACGCAGTCCGCATCCGAGTGACCGAGCAGGCCCCTCGGCCAGTCGATGCGGATGCCGCCGAGCCAGAGCTCCCGCCCGGCCTCGAGCCGGTGGATGTCGTATCCGTGGCCGATTCTCACGTCGTTCCCGCCTTTCCTTCCCGCGCGCGCAAGACGGCCTCCGCGAAACGGAGGTCGTCGGGCGCGGTGACCTTCACGTTGAAGGCCGAATCCGGCACGATCCACGGCCTCACGCCCTGCCGCTCGAGGGCCGCCGCCTCGTCCGTCACCTCCGCGCCGGAGAGAGTCGCGCTCCGGAGGGCCGCTGCGAGGAGATCGCGCCGCGCGCCCTGGGGCGTCGTGGCCAGGTAGAGCCCGTCGCGCGGGAGGGTCGCGGCGACGCGCCCTTCCCCGTCCGAGCGCTTGATCGTCGAGGTGACGGGCACGGCAAGGAGCGCCGCCTCGGCAGCATCGAGGGCCGCGATGAGCGCCTCGATTCGCTCCGCCTCCACGAGCGGCCGCGCGGCGTCGTGGACGAGGACGTGGCGGACCCGAGCCGGAAGCGCGTCGATGCCTGCCGCCACCGAGTCCTGGCGTCGCGCGCCTCCCGGCACGGCAGGGCCGAACCGGCCCCGGAGGATCGGGTCCGACGCGATGGCGCCGTCCACGAGTGCAAGGTCGTCGCGGTGGGCGACGACGACGCCGGCACCCACGGCGGAGACGCGCGCGAAGGTCCGCGCCGCGTGGACGAAGAGCGGGAACCCGGCGAGGGGCACGAGGGTCTTGCGGACTGGCCCGCCGAACCGGGTCCCGCTCCCGGCGGCGACGATGACGACTCCGACCTCCATGATCCCGGTCTGCTCCGTTTCCCTCGAGCCCGGGAGCGGCGTCCCCGGCAGGACGCTCCGCCGCCCGGACCGTCCCATAGCTCGATCGGCCGCAATGTCAAGGAACTTCTCAACCACGAGCCCCCCCCGCGACGAAGAGGACTATGGCGAAACAGCACCCCCTCTCTTCCGCCTGTCCGGGGAGTGGTTTCACGGAGGGGTCGTATGGGTCCAGCACGTCTGACCTCGTTCGCGGGGGCGCGCCCGTCCGCCCAGGGCCTTGCGCTCGTCCTCGCCTTCCTCTGGCTCGAACCCGAGGCATTGCCGCAGTCGCCACCCATGATCGTCGCCGTGAACGGCGCGGCCGCGACCGGAGTCCCCGTCTCCGCCGGATCGGCCGCTGCGCTCTCGGTCTCCGGCGGCGCCGGCGCTCCCTTCGCCCTCGCCGTCGCCCGGCAGGGCGCCGCCATCCCGACGCCGTTCGGCGTGTTCGGAGTCAACATCAACTCGGACTCCTTCTTCCTCCTCTACAACGGATTCGACGAGTCCCACCCTGAATGGGTCGGGTCGTTCCTGCCCGCGACCGGGTCCCTCACGCGCCCGATCCTCCCCTTCGGGACATCCACGCAGCCCGGTTCGACGTGGTTCACGCAGGGGCTCATCGCCGACCCCGCGGCGCCGCTCCTCAACAGCCTCTCGAATCTCTGTTCGATCGTCTGCCACACGGCGCCGCCATCCGTCAACGTGCTGAGCCCGAACGTCGGCCCCCCGGGCAGCACCGTGACGATCCACGGCGCGAACTTCTTCCAGTCGTCCTCGCCGACGGGCAGCACCGTGACGCTGAACGGTCTCCCATGCACGGTCCTGTCAGCCACGCCGACGGAGATCATCGTCGTCATCCCGGCGGGCGCGCGATCGGGCATCCTGATCGTCACGACGCCGCTCGGATCGTCCACGACGAACCCGGATGTCCTGCCGGCGTGGTTCGCCGTCACCCAGGATTTCCAGAGCCTCCCGCCCTTCGGCCCGGTCCTCGTGACCACGGCCGCCACGATCGCCGGGGAGATCCTCGCCCCCGGAGGCACGGAAACGATCCACATCTCCTGCTCGGTCGGAGAGGAGATCTTCGCGGAGCTCTACGCCTGGGATCCCGTGGGGAACCGCATCACGGGGCCTCAATCGGGACCGGCTCTCTACTTCGATCCCGAACTCGACATCATCGCGCCCCAGGGCTCGGGCATGCCCGTCGTGCACGACGGCGACAGCGGACCGAGCCTCAACGCCGGATTCGGCTTCGCCCACGGGGGGTCGCCGGCCTGCGCAGCCCCCGTCACCGGGATCTATGCGGTGCTGGTCAGCACCTACCTCAATTCGGGCATGGGATCCTGGCTCCTCACCCTCGGACGCCGGCCCGTGAGCCCGCAGACAGCCCCCGGGATCCTCGGTCTCGTCCCGAACAACGGCCTCCCGGGGCAGGCACTCACGATCTACGGCAACGGTTTCCGGACCGACCCTGCCGAGAATGTCGTCCGCTTCGGCGGCGGCGCCACGGCATCGCCCATCGTGTCGGTGCCCGCCTGCCTCGTCGTCCTGATTCCGGAGGGCGCGCGGTCCGGCGCCGTCGACGTCATCACACCGGCGGGCGCCACCCAGTCGAGCTTCGAGTGGATGAAGACGTACTTCGCCGTGCTCCATGACGGAGCACCCGAGGCCGCCACCGGCAACGGCGGCGTCACGATCTCGAACGATGTGTCGATCTTCGGGGCCATCACGCTCTCGGAGGTCCA
>CAYQRN010000040.1:0-25928 GCA_964419995.1 uncultured Planctomycetia bacterium | reverse complement strand
ATGACTCCCGAACCTCCTCCTCCGCCACCGCCACCCCCTCCCCCGCCGCAGCCGCATGGAGCCACGAGGGCCCCGAGCACGATCCCCTGCGCCACCGCTGCCACCACAGGCGGCATGATGCGCCGCGCAGCGCGCTCCCGTCCTCGGGATGACTGAAGCGCGGCCATGAGTCGTCTCCGTGACGGAAGTCCGAGGTACGCCGGGCAGTCCGATCGGGACTGCGCCACGGCACCTCTTCAGGCATGAGCAACGGACGTTCCCCGGGGCCCTTCCATCGCGACGACGCAAGTACTTTAAGGGCAATAGCTTGAGCCTGACGCCTCGGCGAGCGATCCCGAACTCCGGGGGCGACGGTGCGATTTCGCACCCCGACCGCGAACGGCTCAGGCGAGATTCGTTTCGCAGTAGCGACACCGTGCGATGCCGCGCGCGTCGACGACGATCGACGGCTTTACGTAGTGACCCTCGATGCGGCTCACGCACGTCGGGTCGGGGCACAGGCGATCCGTCGCCGTTCCCCCGCCCCGGACGGTCACCGGGCCACCGTCGGGCAGGGAGCGCGCCCCGAGGACCGCCGCGAGGAGGGCCATGCGGATCGGGACTCCGCCGGCGGCCTGGCGGAAGTAGGCGCTCCGGGGATCCATGTCGAGATCGTAGGAGATCTCCGCGAGACGCGGCAGCGGGTGGAGGATCACAGTCTCCCGGAACGGCTCAGACCGGAAGAAGCTCGCGTCGATGCACGGCAGCGGTTCGCCGGGGGCCGTGTCGCGCAGCCGTTCGGTCTGCAGCCGCGTCACGTAGATGGCGTCGACGCCCCGCCCTCCCATGGGGAGGGGCCGGGGATCCTCCGGGGGAGCACCGGGCCCCTCTCCGCCATCGGGCGCCAGGAGAAGCGCCTCGATGCGCGGGCGGCGGAAGAAGGCGTCGAGCCCCTCGAGGACGACGTGGTCGGCCCGGTAGCCGAGATCCCGCACGATCCGCGCCACGACGTAGGGCGGCAGTTCGAGCCCCTTCTGAGCCACGCAGAGTACGGAGGCGCCGAAGCGGCAGAGCGCGACGGCGAGGGAGTGAGTCGTGCGCCCGTATCGGAGGTCGCCGTAGAGGATCACGACCAGCCCCTGGATGCGTCCCTTCTCCTTCCTGAGGATATAGAGATCGCAGAGCGTCTGGGTGGGATGCTCGTGGCCGCCGTCCCCCGCGTTGATCACGGGACAGGGCGCATACTCGGCCGCGAGGAGCGCCGCGCCGGGCGAGGGGTGCCGCAGCACGATGACGTCGGAGTAGGAGGCGATCGTGCGGACAGTGTCCGCGAGAGACTCGCCCTTGGCGAGGGAACTGGTCCGGATCTCGGATGTCGTGATGACGCGCCCGCCGAGGCGGTTCATGGCCGATTCGAAGGAAAGCCGCGTCCGGGTGCTCGGCTCGAGGAACAGCGAGCCGAGGATGTGCCCCGAGAGGACGTGGGTCTGCCCGCTCAGATCCGACTCGAAACCGGCCGCCAGCTCCATGAGCGCCACGATGTCGACGTTCGACAGATCGTCGATGCCCACGAAGTCGCGCTTCGGGGAGCGGTTCGCCGCCTGCGTGTCCGGGGCCATGGGGCCCCCTTCTACTCCCCGCATCCCGGCTCCGCAAGCGGGGCCGGACCGGGTGATCCCTCGAGGAGTTCATCGAGCGCGCGGCAGGCGCCGGCGGGATCCCCGATGGCCAGACGCCGGGCCACCTCCAGAGCCTTCACCTGTCGCCGCGTGAACGGTGCGGCCTGATGCCTCGTCGCCGGCCCTCCGAACGGCGAGACGGCGAAGAGGCGGGTGCGGAGATCCTGCAGCCCCTCTCCCGAGGCCGCCGAGACCCCGAGCACGGGCCGGCCGAGCGCCCGCTCGACGTCGCCGGGCCCGCGTGCGTCCGGGCGATCCATCTTCGAGAGCACCGTCACGTGCCGCCGTGCGCCGCCCGCAGCGGGGGCCCGGAGAGAGTCCGCCTCCGGCGGCCCGGCGCCATCGACGACTTCGAGGACGATGTCCGCGTCCCGGAGCGCCCGGGCCGCCATGTCCATGGCCGCCCGGTCGAGGGCATCCCTCGGAGAACCGGTTCCGGCGGTGTCGGAGAGAACGAAGGGACACCCGCCGATGTCGAGGGGCGCCGTCAGGACGTCGCGCGTGGTGCCCGGCAGTCCTGAGACGATGGCGCGCCCGCCGCCGAGGAGCGCGTTCCATAGCGTTGATTTCCCGGCGTTCTGGGGGCCCGCGATCACGATGCGAGGGGGATCCGCGAACGCGAGCCCGAGTTCCGTGCGCCGGAGAAGTCCCTCGAGCCGCTGGAGAACGGCAGCACGGGCCGGGGACTCCGCCCCGGCTGCGAGAGCCGTCCGGATCGCGAGGATCTCGCCCGCAAGCCGTCCCTCGAGGACCTCCGCGAAGAACAGGACGCCCTCCTCGGTCCGGGCCGTCGCCAGGCCCTCGCGGGCCTCGGCTTCGACGGCCGGGCCAACTCCCCTCCTCCGCGTCGGTGACGGCGCCGCGTCCGCAACGATCCGCGCCCCCTCCCGGAGGAACACCTCGCGAACGCGCAGGCCGGAAGCGGCCCCTCCGTGGACCATGAGCTCGAAACCATCGGGCAGGCGCCGGAGGAGCACCTCGTCCAGTGTTTCGCTTCCGTCGAGGAGCCGCCCGAACAGCAGGGATCGGCCGGCTCCGCCCTTCTCCGAGGCCGGCCGGAAGAGACGTTCGATGACCTCCCGAGCCCCCGAGCCTCGGAGCGACCAGACGGCGATGCCGGCCGGTCCCGGAGCCGTGAGCTCCGAGAGTTCGAGGTCGCCGCAGCCCGGGGTTTCGGCGTTCATGGGCGCCGGCTCCGCGGCGGCCGGAGCGCAAGGAGCCCGTGAAGGACGAGACCCGGCACGATCCGCACTTCGCGCCGGCCGAGGAGCCGCAGAACCAGATCCGCATCGCCTCCCGTCGCGACGACGGGCGCCCCGGGCGCCGCGGCGCGGGCGGCGGCGAGGAGCGCCCGGAGGCCGCCCTGGAAGAGGAGCCGGAGGCCGGCCTCCTCGCAGTCCCGGGTCGTCCGCCCCGGGTAGTGCGCGCCGGCTCGCAGCTCCGCGGGAACGAGGCCATCCCCGAGCCCCGGGAGCCCGCGCGCCGACGCGCCGAGTCCCGGCGCGATGGCGCCGCCCGCGAACACGCCGCCCCGATCGACGACATCCACGCAGAGGCACGTGCCGGCGAGGACGATGATGACCGGAGCGCCGAGAAGCCGCCGAGCGGCGAAGGCCGCCAGCCTGCGGTCCACTCCGGGGGCCGTGCCTCGAGGGTAGCCGTGCTCCATCGGGATGGGCAGATCCGAAGGACAGAGGAGGACGCGGCCACCGGCGTCCTCGAGGGCGGCCGCGAGGCGGTCCGCCCGCGCCCGGTGCACGCCGGCGAGGCGCATGGCCGCGCCGCCGGCCTCCCGGACGAGTCCCGCGGCGAAAGCGGCAAGGGCGGCGGCCCGGGGCCAGGGCATGGAGCGGATCGCCGGCGCGGCCCTTCCCCTTCGAACCGCCACGTGGAGACGGCTGTTGCCGATGTCGAGTCCGATGCTCGTGGTCACGCGAACCATCGGAAACATGGTACCGCGGCCGCGGCGGGGGGCGGCGGGTTCGCCCTCAGCGGGGCTTCTGGCCCACGTACTGCTGAGGTGTCCGGAAGAGGACGTTCATCTCCCGCCCGCGGCGGATGACGGTCACATTGTAGGTCGGCCGGATCCTCGGCTGGGAGCGGATGTACTGGACGATCTCCGCGCGGTTCTGCACGTAGCGCTCGTTCACCCGCACGATGACGTCGCCGGGCTCGAGTCCCACGGCGCGCAGGGCCGATCCGGCGGGAATCGAGGAGAGCCGGATGCCGTTGCGCTTCTGTCCGTCACGGAATTCCACGGTCTCGCTGTCGTAGGTCACGCCGTCGAGGATGGCCTCGCCGTGCGTATCGATGACACCTTTCCCGAAGTCGGTGAGTTCGATCTCGATCTGGTGCGCCGATTTCGACCCGGGCTTGAAGACCTGGAGCCAGTTGACGCTCTCGAGGGGCACGGCGGGCGCTCCGCCGGCGCCGCCCGGTGTCGGACCGCCGCCTTCGCCGGTGCGCTTAGGGGTCACCGGGAGCTTGGGCAGCGGCAGGGTCTCGTCCCGGTCGGCCCGCGCGAAGATGACCGCATCGGGCAGGATGCGCCTCACCACCGCCTGGGTATCGAACACGGCCTCGCCTTCGTGGAAACCCTCCCCCCTCGCGCTGGCAGCGCCCTTCGGGCGAAGGAAGCACACGGCGCTCTCCGGGCTGCCCGGGTCGTAGATGATCCCGATGATCTCGATCCTGCCGGAGAGGCTCGGAAGTTCGGCGGGCGTGGGCTGGCTGGCCGGCGCCGAGGCCGTCGGCGCCGACTCGACCCGCGGGAGGGCACCCGTGAAGTTCAGATCGCGGATGGACGCGAAGTTCTGCCCGGAGGCCCTCTGCCCGCCCTCGCGGCGGGATTTCACGGGCTTCATGACCTGGTCCATGAACCGCTGGAACCACGACGTGAGTTTCGTGTTGCGCTCGTTCGAGAAACGGCGCAGCTCAACGGCCACGAGGCCGACGCCGGCCAGGATGGCGACGTTGACCACCCACAGGAACGACCGTGTCGTCGTGATCTTCATGAGGCCTTCCGGGGCTGATCCTAAAGCCTCCCGTCGCAGCACGCAACGGAGGCAGGAGTCCGTCCTTGGACGACTCGGGCAACCGGCCTATTCCCCGCGACCGGTCTCGGCCCCGCGGTCACCGCGCCTTGATGAGTCCCTGGCGCCCCGCCGTGCCCCGCGTCACCCCTCGCAGCATCAGGCGGAGGTCGTCGGGATTGTCGGAGGCCTGGAGCGCATCCTCCTCGCTCACCATCCCGTCCTCGCAGAGGGAACGGAGGCTCTGGTTGAAGGTCTGGGTCCCGTAGTACTCGTTGCCGTCGAGGAGGGCCTTGTCGAGGTCCTTGGTCTTGCCCTCGTGGACGAGCTCCCGCACCCGCGGCGTCCCGAGCAGAAGCTCCACCGCCGGGACCATGCGCGCCGTCTTGAGACAGGGCAGGAGCCGGAGGCTCGCCACGCCCTCGAGGACCATGGAGAGCTGGCTCCGCACGAGGTCGTGCTGGTGGGGAGGAAAGAACGTGCTGATCCGCTCCACGGTCTGGATAGCGTTGACGGTGTGGAGCGTGGAGAGGACGAGGTGGCCGGTCTCGGCGGCGGAGATCGCCGCCGACATCGTCGCGGCATCGCGGATCTCGCCGATCATGATGACGTCAGGCGCCTCGCGCATGGCCGCCTTGAGCCCCGTCATGAAGTCCCGCGTGTCGATCCCGATTTCGCGCTGGCTCACGACGCAGAGGTTGTCCTCGAACTTGTACTCGATGGGATCCTCGAGCGTGATGATGTGCTCGTTCCGCGTGTTGTTGATCGCTTCGATGACGCTGGCGAGAGCCGTGGACTTGCCCGATCCCGTGACGCCGGTCATGAAGACGAGCCCGCGCTCCAGTCCAGCGAACTGGCTGAACTGGCGCACCGGCAGGTGGAGTTCCTCGAAGGTCGCGATGACCTTCTTGATCTGGCGCAGCACGATGGAGACCGCGCCGAAGGAGCGGAAGACATTGACGCGGAAGCGCCCGAGCGACTCGTGCTCGAAGGCGAAGTCCGCCTCGCCTTCGGTCTCGAGGCGGCCGCGGACCTCCGCGGAAGCCATGGTGTCCACGTAGCCCGCGACGTCCGCCGGCGTGAGCTTGGTGTCCGCGACGAAGAGGATCTTGCCGTGCACCTTGATGGCCGGCTGGGTGCCGGTCTTGAGGATGAGGTCCGACGCATCGCTCTCGACGGTCGTGGACAGGAGCTTGGTCAGTTCCATGGGGCCTCCCGCGGCGGACAGGTGGGACTCCGTCCCCACTCCGGTATCGGCAGCCCCTGCCCCGGGCCTCAAGCGCCGGCGGCGGGCTCCCCGCCCTCGCCGAGGGCCGCCTCGATGCGGCGGAGGAGGACATCGAGGCCATGTCCGGACACCGCCGAGATCGGAAACGCGTCGATCCCCGTCTCCCGCCGAAAGGCCAGGGCGGCCGCCTCCGGATCCTCGAGTTGGTCGCACTTCGTGAGCACGGTGATCCGCGGCTTTCGGAGAAGCACGGGGGAGTACTTCCCGAGCTCCGAGAGCACGACGGCGGCCGCCTCGGCCGGGGGCGGACCCGCGGGCGGGGCCGCGTCGATCATGTGGACGAGGACCCGGGTGCGCTCCACGTGGCGGAGGAAGCGGTCGCCGAGTCCCACGCCCTGCGAGGCCCCCTCGATGAGGCCCGGGATGTCCACCATGACGCACCGGCGCCACGAGGACAGTTCGACGATGCCGAGGTTCGGGACCACCGTCGTGAAGGGGTAGTCGGCGATCCTGGGCGTGGCGCGCGTGAGCCGCGCGATGAGCGTGGACTTGCCGGCATTGGGAAGCCCCACGAGCCCCACGTCGGCCACGAGCTTGAGCTCGAGCCGGAGACGACGCCGGTCCCCCGGCGCCCCCGGATTGGCCCGCCGCGGCGTCCGGTTCACGGAGCTCGCGAACCGCCGGTTGCCGAATCCGCCGTTCCCCCCTTCGGCGACGCAGACCTCCTGACCGCCCTCGCGGAGGTCGCGGATGAGGATGTCCCGGTCCACGTCCCGAACGACCGTCCCGACGGGCACGCAGATGACGACGTCTTCGCCGTTGCGGCCGTGCCGGAGCCCCCCCTCCCCCGGCCCACCATTTGCCGCCCGGTACACCGGGCTCCGGGCGATCTGGTAGAGCGTCGTGACGTGGGGGTCGGACCGGAGGATGACGCTCCCGCCCCGGCCGCCGTCTCCGCCGTCGGGTCCACCCCTCGGCGCGAACTTCTCGCGGCGGAACGCGACGCACCCGTTGCCGCCGTCCCCGGCGACGACGGTGATCTCGGCCTCGTCGCGGAACATGGCGCCTATTCCGGGGGAACTCTGCCGCGCCGGGAGGGGCGCGGCCGTGTCAGGACGCGGACGGCTCGACGCTGACGCGGCGGCGGCTGTCGAAGCGGACGCGGCCGTCGACGAGCGCGAACAGGGAGTCGTCCCGGGCGCGCTTCACGTTCGTGCCCGGATGGAAGACCGTGCCGACCTGGCGCACGAGGATCGAGCCCGCCGTGACGAACTCGCCGCCGAAGGCCTTGATGCCCCGATACTGCGGGTTGCTGTCCCGGCCGTTCCGCGTCGAGCCCTGCCCCTTCTTGTGAGCCATGTGCGTTCCTCCCGGCGGCGGTTCAGGCCTCGATGGACCGGATCCGCACCTTCGTGTAGTCCTGCCTGTGGCCGTTGCGCCGCATGGAGTGCTTGCGGCGGCGGAACTTGAACACGATGATCTTTCGTCCGCGGACCTGTCCGAGGACCTCGGCCGTCACCCTGGCGTTGGCGACCCAGGGCGTCCCGATGCGGGCTCCGTCCGGAGCCCCGACGAGAGCGACCTCGTCGAAGGTGATGACGGCACCCGGATCCGCCTCGCGGCGCTCGATGAGGATCGTCTCGCCCTCGCTGGCGCGGATCTGGTGACCACCGTCTCGGAAGATCGCGTACATGGCATCTGCGTCCGGGTTGCGTCCGGGTTCCTGCGTCGCGCCGGCCCCGGCCCTGTCCGTCCTGCCCGGCCACCCGCGGCGCGGGCGGACCGTTCCCCCCGGTCAGGAGCCGAGGGCGCCCCCGGCAGGTCCGGGGGACGGGAATCATAGCGCTCCGGCCCCCTCTCTCAAGGCGCCCCCCCCCGCCCCCCGGGAGGTCGGGGGGTCAGGTGATCTTCTCGATCTCGAAGTCCTCCGACCCGAGTTCCGGATCGGCGATGACCAGGACGGGGCGCTGGAAGTCCCGTTCGAGGGCCATGAGGCGGTCCCGCTTGTTCCGTTTCAGGAAATCCGCCACGCGGGGGTTGGTCCGGACACGGAGCCGGCGGGCCTTGTTGCTGCACAGGGTCTGGGCAAGCTCCCGCAGGATCTTGAGGCCCGTCGAGTCCACGGTGCGGACGAAGCCGGCGCCCCGGCAGTGCGAGCACATCGTCGAGTTGCTCCGCGACAGGGACGGACGCACGCGCTGCCGGGTCATCTCGACCATTCCGAAGGGCGAGATCCGGGCGATCTTCATCCGCTCCTTGTGGTCCTTGAGGGCGTCCCGGAGCGCCTTCTCCACGGCCCGCTTGTGGCGGTCGTCCTGCATGTCGATGAAGTCGTTGATGATGACGCCGCCGAGGTCCCGGAGGCGAAGCTGACGGGCGATCTCCTCCACCGCCTCGAGGTTCGTCCGGTACGCGGTCTCCTCGAGGTCCTCCTCGCCCCGGTACTTGCCCGAGTTGACGTCGATGGAGACGAGGGCCTCCGTCTGGTCGATGATGATGGAGCCGCCGCTCTTCAGGTTGAGCTTGCGGTGGTAGACGCGCTCGATCTGCTCCTCGAGGCCGAGTGTGTGGAAGAGCGGGCGCTTGTCCTCCCAGAGTCGGATCCTCTCGACGAGGTGCGGATGGATGGCCCGCAGGAACTCCTGCGCCTTCTTCTGGACGGACGGCGAGTCCGTGAGGACCTCCTCGATCTCCGGGCCGAAGGCATCCCGGATCGTGCGGATGACGAGGTCCGACTCCTGGTAGATGACGGCGGGCGCCCGTTCGGAGCGGACCCGCTTCACGATCGTGTTCCAGAGCTTGAGGAGGTACTCGAGGTCCTTCTCGAGCTCCTCGCGAGTGGCCCCGATCCCCGCCGTGCGGATGATGTAGCCCATGCCCGGCGGGGGATCGATCTCCACGAGGATCTTCTTGAGGCGCTGTCTCTCGACGCGATCCTCGATCTTCTTCGATACCCCGGATCGCGAGAGGCTCGGCATGAGGACGAGGAAGCGGCCGGGGATCGACAGATACGTCGTCATCGTCGGCCCCTTCTTGCCGATGCCGTCCTTCGTGATCTGCACGAGGACGTCCTGGCCCTTCTCGAGGTAGTCCTGGATGTTTCTCTTCTCGCCCTTCCTGAGGCGGGCGTCGTCGATACTCGCGTTGTTCTCGCGGTAGAGCGGGAGGACGTCGGAAGCGTGGAGGAACCCGTTCCGGTCCCCTCCGAAGTCGACGAACGCGGCTCCGATGGACGGCTCCACGTTGGCCACGGCACCCTTGTAGATGTTCCCGAGGTAGCTCTCAGAGCTGGCGCGCTCGATGTAGAGCTCCTCGAGGAGACCGTTGTCCGTGATCGCGATGCGGACCTCGTCTTCTTCGTCCGCGTTGATGTAGATCTTCTTCGTGGCCATGGCCCTCCCGGGGGGAGGGTGCTCAGGGGCCCGCGGAGATCCTCACGATGCGCGCGGGACGGAGCTCGCGGCCCGCTTCGCGGGCCAGGACGGCCAGAACCTCGTCGGGGCGGGCGCGTCCGGCGCCCGTGACCCTGAGGTGAAGCTCGATCCTCCCCGGAGCCGTGAGGATGGCGTCGATGTGCGGGCGCAGGTCGACCGCTCGCTCTCCGCCGTCCTTCCGCCGCCTCCGGAAGGGGATTCCGGTGCTTGCCAGGAGCGCGTCGACGGCGCAGCCTTCGACCTCGATGCTGTCGTCATCGAGGTCGATGCGCCACCGCTCGCTCCGGATCTCCGCGTCCCTGCCCGCGTCCCCGCGGACTTCGTGGATCTCGATTCCCTCCGGAAGACACTGCCCGAGGGTGGTCGCGATGGCGTCGGGATCGACGGCTTCCGTCAGGTGGATGTCGAGCGTCTCGCACTCGGATTCCACGCCGACAGGGAGGGCGCCCGCTGCCGACAGGCGGACACGGGGGTTGAAGCCCTCGGTGTACCTGACGGGGAGGCCCGACCGTCTGAGCGCCATTTCGAAGAGCCTCAGGAGGTCGAGGTGGGAAACGAACCTGAGAACACCCCTCTTGGCGTAAACCAATCGGTATGTGAACGGATTCATCTCGGGCTCCGGGTCCCCCCGGAACCGCAGACTCGGACTCGGGAGCAGGCTATCGCCCGGACGAGGCCCGCGCAAGCCCGGGGAGGGCTCGGGCCCTCCCCGCGGCGGGATCTCAGCGGCCCTCGGGCGGCGCCTCTCCGCCATCCGGCGGCAGGCCTTCGGCACCGAAGATCCGCTCGACCTCCTCCTCGATGGACCGCTGGCGCCGCTGATTCTCCTCCTCGATGACCTTCTCGACATGATCGACGCTCCGGACGATCCGGGGCGTGATGAAGACGATGAGGCTCTCGCGGATCCGCGCCCGGTCCACGCTCTTGAAGAAGAAGTTGAGGATCGGGATGTCCCCGAGGATCGGGATCTTGTTGACGTTCTCGGTGTCCGTGTCGGTGATGAGGCCGCCGATGACGGCCGTCTGCCCGCTCTCGAGCATCATCGTCGTGATGAGCGTCGAGGAGGCGACCTGCGGCAGGGCGATGGAGACCTCGTTGGCCGTGCCTTCGCCCGACGTGAAGATCTGGAAGCCCTGCAGGTTCGGATCCGAGCTCCGCCCCACGAGCTGCTCCGCCTCGGGGATCACGGTCATCATGATCTTGTTGGTCCCCGGAATGATGTGGGGGATGAGGTAGAGCTGGAATCCCGTCTGGACGGGCGAGTTCTTGGCCTCCTTGATGGAGTACGTGAGGCCGCCGGACTGCCCCTGCTGAGCCTCGGTTTCCGCGAAACGGATCGTGCGCCCGACGAAGATCGTCCCTTCCTGGTTGTCGAGGACGATGAGCTTCGGCGCCTGGACGATGCGGCTCTGGTCGTCCTTCTTGAGCAGGTTCAGCGTGAAGGCCATCTGGGTGAAGTCGAGCCGGCCGAACGTCACGGCGGAGGCCAGCGCGTCGGCTGCGAGCCCCTCGGGGCCGGTCTCCGTCTCCGAGGCGATGATGTGGTCGTCCCAGCCTCCGGCGCCGAGGTTGAACGGCAGGCGGTGCGGGATGGCGCCGCCCGTGATGGACGCCTGGAGGCCGGTCTCGCCGATGTCGACACCGTAGGACAGGGCGTCCGTGTTGCTCGTCGTGACGAACTTGACGTCGACGAACACCTGCCCCGGCTCCACGTCGATCTCCGCCAGCATCCGGCCGATGGAGTCGAGCACCGGGGGGATGTCCTTGACGACGATGATGTTGCTCTTCGCGATGTACTCGAGCTTCCCGTTCTTCGAGAGGGCATCGCGCAGCGCCGTGAGAACGGTGAAGTCCTTGTTCGGATCCTGGGTGGGCGCCTTGACCTGGCCCTCGGCGTACTCGGTCTTGATCTTGGGCGCGTAGGGCGCCGGGGGCCGCAGATAGCGCAGCGGGAAGACCCGCGTCTCGAGCTGCGCGTCCAGCGTCGACGGATCGACGACGCGGTAGACGCCCCAGCTCTCCTCGACGACGACGTACCCGAGCGACTTGGCCACCGTGTCGAGGGCCGTGCGCCAGGGGATGTTCGTGAGGCTCATGTGCACGACGCCCTCGACCTTCCCGGACGCGACGATGCTCTGGCCGGAGAGCTTCGCGATGCTCGCGATGACCTCCTTGATGTCGGCGCCGGTGAAGGTCATGGACACGCGCGGCGGGCTCTCCACCCAGTACACGTTGGGCGCCTTGGCGACGATGACGCAACCGGCCTTCCCGGCCACGATCTCGAGCGCCACCTTCCACGGCACGCGATCCAGCGTCACCGTGACCGTGGCCACGACGCCCTCGGCGACGACGATGTTGACCTGGGCCCGCTCGGCGATGTGCTTCACGACATCGGCGAGGGGCTGATCCTTGACGTTGAGCGTGATCGTGGTGTCGTTGGCGTCCTGGCCGGGGCGGCCGAATCCGGGCGCCGGCATGCCGCCGGTCTGGGCCGTCAGACCGGGCAGGAGCGCGACGAAAGCCGTGGCGGCACAAACGACGATTCGCGCGCGCGCCGACCGGGGCGCGCTCCGCATCGGGGTGTGGAACATCCGAACCTCCCTTTTCCGGCTCCCCGCCGGGAGCCGTCTTCGGTGGAGGCTTTCGGAAACGCGGCGCCGCGGACTTGACGAAAAGGCGGGGGGATTCGGCCGGGGAGGCCGGGGGACGCCCCCCGGCCGCGTGTCAGAGACGGCGCCGGATCTCGAACCCCCGGAAATCGAAGACGATGGCATCCGGCGTGATCGTCCGGACCTTCGTCTCGTCGTCGACGGACTCTCCGGGGATGAAGGGGCGGCCGTTGACGATGACCGCCGACCGCTCGGGGTGGTCGAAGCTGTAGATGACGCCGCCGAGCTTCAGGGACCGCTTCTCGAACTCGACGTGGGCCTCCGCCAGGTGCCCCGCCTGGTCGATCTCGGCGAGGAGCTTCCCGAGGGCGTCATCGCCCGTCCGCGTCATCTTCCCCTTGGCGAGCTTCGTCCAGAACTCGAAGGCCTCGCGGTACTTCTCCTTCTCCACGAGGGCGAGCAGCGCGTCCCGCTTCTCCTCGAGCTGGCGGGTCGTGGCCGTGGCCGCCTCGGCGTTCAGGGACCGGGCCTCGGCCAGGGCCGTGAGCGGCCCGCGGATCCCGTTCTCGAGGCGGGTCTTCGGTTCGGCGAGGGTCAGGCTCTCCTCGGCGTCCGCCACCGCCGCGAGCAGGGCCGAGAGGCGCTCGTTGGTCACCTCCGCCGCCTGGACCCGCTGCACGATGTTCTCGATCTTCGCCTCCGCCTCGGCAAGACGTTTCACCTCGGCGAGTTCCTTCTCGAGCCGGTCCAGGAGCTCCTTCTGACGGGCCGCCTCCGCCGGATCCACGTCGCTGCCATCCCCGCCCATGCGGCGGCGCGGGTCGGCGAAGGGGTCACGCCGGTCGGACTTCGGCTCGTAGCGATACGTCGCGAGCTGGAGATCCGACGTCAGCGGCCCGCCGGCCAGGAGCCGTTCGAGCTTCTTCGCCTCCTCGGGGATCCGCACCGGTCCGGCGCCCCTGGCGCGCGGCTCGTAGACGTAGGTCTCGATCTCCATGTTGATCTTGTGCCGGCGGGGACCGTCTTCCCCGTCACGGCGGCTGCCCGAAGTCTCGGCCTTGATGTCGAACTGGGAGATCTTCACGAAACGCCGGTACGTCTCGAACTGGTCCACGAATGCAAGGAACTGGGGCAGCGTCGAGGAGAGCGAGAGCTTCACGACGACGCGGTCGAAGGTCTCCTTGGCGGGTCCCCGGGTGCGGCGTCGGGCCCCCACGTCGTCGAGGGCCGTGATCCGGACGCCGGCCGTCGCGGCGAATTCCGTGATCCGGTCCACGAACTCGTGGATCTCCGCGTCGTTGGGCAGGATCCGCACGTGCTCCTGGACGACCTCGCGGAGCGTCAGGACCCGGTCCTCCACGGCGGGAATGCGCCGGATCGCCGAGGTCGCTCGGCTGATCTCCCCCCGCACGCCCTCCATGCGGGCCTCCATCTCACGGACGGCGCGCACGTCGGTCCAGGAGACGAAACCCATGCCGCCGACCAGGACGACGGCGCTCAGGATGAGCAGGAGTTTCCTGGTCCTGTTGAGCCTCACGGGTACCACGGATCGTCACCCCCTCGCGCCGGCATCACCTCGGTCGGGCCACGGAGGGCCGCGCCTTCGGCGCGGGCTCCGGCAGCCTGAGCGCCATCTGCAGATCGAACGTCCAGGCCTTCCGCGGCAGGAGATCCTCCTCGTTCAGGACCTGCTCCTTGCCCGCGGGCTTGTTCATTTCGAGGAAATCGCGGAAGTACGCGCTCCGGTCGAGCGCCGCGTGGAACGCGTTGAACGCCTTCAGGGAATCCTCGTCGGAGAGGCAGAGGCCCTTCAGGGCCACCGAGCCCCAGCTCTCGAGCTTCTTGCGGCCCACCGCCTGCGCCGGCTTGGCTTCGAGGGTCGAGAGCCAGATGAGGTACCGGCCCGTATCGCCCTCGTTCCAGATGACATCGCAGAGCTCGTCGAGCTTCCGGGTCCAGCTGATCCGCGAGGCGGCGATGGACTGGATCGTCTCGCTCCGCTGTTCGTACTCGGCCTCCTCCTCCGTGAGGGCCCGGAGATAGGCGAGCCTCGGACCGTGCCCCGTGAGCTCGCTCTCGAGCGCCCCGAGCTCGTCCGCGACGCGGGCGCGCCAGCCGAAGTGCACCCAGGCGGTCACGGCCCCCCCGGACACGAAGACCGTGACGGCGAGGACGAGGGGCAGGAGGACGCGCAGGGGCGTCCGCTCCGGACGCCGGTGCTCGGGAGGCAGCAGGTTGATCCGGATCATCGCCCGTCAGTCCTTTCGCAGCCTCGAGGCCAGCCCCACCGCGATGACGAGCTGAGGCGCATTGGCCGCCAGCAGCGCTCCATCGACGCCGTCGCCGACGCGCAGCCCCTCGAAGGGGTTGAACGGCGTCACCGGCTTCTCGAAGATCTTCTCGAAGGCCTCGCAGATGAAGCCGAGCCTCGATCCGCCGCCCGTGAGGTAGAGCGCGTCCACCTCCTTCTCGAACGTGTTCGCGAAGTAGTCGAACGAGAGCTGGATCTCGCTCCCGAGCTCGTCGAGCGCCGGGAACACGGCTTCGCGGATCTGATCGTCGTCTGCGGGCTGCCGCTTCAGCCCCTCGGCCTCTTCCATCTCGCAGGAGAGCTGCCGGGCGATCGCTGACGTGAAGTCGGCTCCGCCGAAGTAGATCTCCCGCGTGAAGAGGGATGCGTCGCCGCGGACGATGTTGAGGGTCGTCTTGCGGCAGCCGATGTCCACGAAGGCGATGGCCTTCTCGGCCTCCGCCATGCGCCGCTCGACGGACGTGGAGACCGTCCACGCATTGCCGAGCGCGAAGGGATCGACGTCGATGATCTCCGGGATGAGGCCGGCCTCGCCGAGGAGCCCGATGTGATCGTCGATCTGGCTGCGCTTCGCGGCCACGAGGAGGACGTTCATCCCCGCCGCGCCGGCGGTCGCGCCGGCGGCCGCGGGAGGTCCATCGAGCCGCTGGCAGTCGAGCACGCACTCGTCGAGGGAGAAGGGCACGTACTTCTCCGCCTCGAGCTGGATGGCGTTCCGGAGCTCGTCGTCGCTCATCCGGGCCATCGTGAGATACCGGATGACGACGAGCTTCCCGGACACGCTCGTCACGACGCGCCGGCTCCGGAATCCTCCGTCGCCGAAGAGGTCGATGACGGCCTGGCGGCGCGCCTCGGGGCTGTCCGACGCCACGTCGATCTGGCCGAAGCCGGTGACCACGAGATCGTGGCCGTGGAGCGCGAGCTCGACCGCCTTGACGGCGCTCGAGCCGATATCGAGACCCACCATCGTCCTGGTACGACGCAACCCACGCCCTCCGAAACGGCTCCCCCGGGGGTGAAGCCTCATGAAGACGATCGTCACTCCGGGGGGCGGGCTTGAGCGCGAGGGTCAGGCGGGCGGTGCGGGCGGCGCGAACTCCCCGAGGATCTCCTCCACATCCGCGGCGGTGGCTGCGTTGAGGGCCCGGTCGGCCAGAGCCTCGCAGGCCGCGATCCGGAAGGCTCGGATCACACGGCGCACACGAGGGATGGCGGCCGGAGCGACACTGAAGGTGCGAAGCCCAAGCCCAAGCAGAAGAGGAACTTGCGCGTCGGATGCCGCCATCTCGCCACAGAGGGAGACCGACTTGCCTGCGGCCCGGCCCGCGTCGATGACCATGCGGATCAGACGGAGAACGGACGGGTGATGCGGCGCCCAGAGATCCTGGACGGCAGGGTTCGTCCGGTCGACGGCCAGAGTGTACTGGGTGAGATCGTTGGACCCGATGGACAGGAAGTCGGCCTCCCGGGCCAGCGCCGCCGCGCCGAGCGCCGCAGCCGGGATCTCGATCATCGCCCCCACGGGGGGCCTGGGCTCGTGGGAGATGCCCGCCCGGCGCAGGCGCTGGGCGGCCTCGTCGACGAGACGCCGGGCCGCCCGGAACTCCGCCACGTCGAGGACCATGGGGAACATGATGCGCAGAGAGGAGCCGTGGGCGGCTCGGAGCGCGGCCCGGAGCTGGACCCGCAGGGGAGCGGGGTTTCGGAGCGAGAGGCGAATCGCCCGGGCTCCGAGTGCCGGGTTCTCCTCACGAACGCTCTGCAGCCGGGCCTCGAACTTGTCGGCGCCGAAGTCCATGGTGCGCAGTGTGACGGGGCGGCCCCGGAGGGCCGTCGCGGCGGTGCGATAGCTCCTGAACTGGACTTCCTCGTCGGGCAGATCCTCCCGGCCGAGGAAGAGGAACTCGGAGCGGAAGAGTCCGACGCCGGCGCCGCCGAGCGCCGCGACCTCGGCGGCGTCGTCGTGGGTCTCGATGTTCCCCTGCACGTCAACGGGGATGCCGTCGGCCGTCTCCGAGGGGAGACTCTTCTCCCGGCGGAGGCGCACCGCCGCCTTCCGGCTCTCGCGCCGGCGGCGCTCGACATCCTCGAGGGCCTCACGGCCGGGCTCGAGGAGGACCTCGCCCGTATCCCCGTCCACGATGAGGGGCTCGCCGGCCCGCGCCGCCGTGGAGACGCGAACGAGACCCACGACGGCAGGGATGCGGAGAGCCCGCGCGAGGATCGCCGTGTGGGACGTCGTGCCGCCGCCGTCCGTCGCGATGGCGAGAACCTTCTCGCGGTCGAGGGCCGCCGCTTCCGTGGGCGTGAGATCGTCAGCGACGATGATCGCCGGACGGTCGAGCGTCTCCGCGCGCCCGCTGCGGCGTCCGAGGAGGTGGCCGACGAGGCGCTGCTCGATGTCGAGGACGTCGGCGGCACGGGCGGCGAGGGTGGCGTCGTGGAGGGCCCGGAGCTGCTCCGCGAACCCGGAGAGAACACGCGCTACGGCCGTCTCCGCCGCCCAGCGATGCCTCCGGATGGCCTGTTCGATGGGAATGCGGACGTGCTCGTCCGCGAGAAACGTGAGGAAGGTCTCGATGATGGCGGAACTGGCCCCGAGCCGCGACTCCGTCTCGCGCTTCAGGGTCTCCACGTCCTCCCGCGTCGCGGCGACGGCCCGTTCGAGGCGCCGGATCTCGCGGTCGACGTCGCGGACCGGCACGGTGCGCTCGGGCACCTCGACGCGCGCGCTCCTCAGGATCACCGCCGGGCCCGTCGCGATGCCGCCCGAGACGGGGATGCCCCGGAGGGTCGTCACCGGCCCTCCCCGAACCGCCCCGCGATGAGGGCGGCCACGGCGTCCACGGCCCGATCGGCTCCGGGGCCTTCCGCCCGGATCCGGAGCACGGTGCCCTTCGGCGACGCGATCGTCAGAACCTCGAGGATCCGCCGCGCATCCACGGTCTCGCTCCCGCGCGTGATGCGGATCGGAGCTTCGTGCAGGATGGCCTCCTTCACGATCATGGCCGCCGGCCGCGCGTGGAGACCCTGCTCATTGACCAGGACGACTTCCCGCTCGGCGACTCCGTGCACCGGTGCGCCGGCCGCCCCGGAACGCTGCGGCGACCGGCGGCGGCCTGTGCTCCGCTTCTTGACACGCCGGCGGGATCGCGGAACCGTCACGCGCGGAGGGCCTGCGCGGCCTCGAGGACGGTGTCGTAGATGCCCTGGACCGTGCGGGCGCCGGCGATGAACCGCCGGTACTCGCGGTTGTTGAGCACGCGGGACAGCGTCGAGAGCGCGAAGAGGTAGTCCTCCTGGAGGTCCGGCGGCGCGACGAGCAGGAACAGGACTCTGACGGGCGCGCCGTCGATGGCGTGGAAATCCACGCCCGCTTCCGAACGGCCGACGACGAAGAGGAGACGGCGGACGCCCTCGGTCCGCGCATGGGGGAGCGCCATGCCGCCGCCGATGCCCGTGCTGCCCTTCTCCTCCCGGCGCACGAGCTCGTCGAGGAGCGGCTGGCGGTCCTTCTTCCGGAGGTGGCCTCCCGCGACGAGGAAATCGGAGAACTCGCCGAGCGCGCCGTCCCGGTCGCGGGCAGTCACGGACTCGACAGCGAAGCGATCGGACAGGAACCCGGCGAATCTGGACGTCACGGCATCATCCCGGAGTGACAGGACCGGCGGGCGGCGGCGAGGTACGGACGTCGAACCGCCCGCGGTGCCGCGGGATGTTAGCGATGCGGCGCGACAGGGCTCAAGCCGCGCCCCCGCGCCCGGGCGCGACGTCTGCTTTTCTTCGCCGCGCCGACCTGCTAACTGAGCGCACTCATGAGTCTTGAGGTCATTCTCCTCGGCACGAGCTCGGCCACGCCCACGCTCCGGCGCGGTCTCTCCTCCGTGGTCATCCTCCGCGACGGCGAGGTCATCCTCCTCGACTGCGGCGAGGGAACGCAGGCGCGCCTCCTCAAGGCGGGGATGAAGCGGCGAAAGTTCCACCGCATCCTCATCTCGCATCTCCACGGCGATCACGTCTTCGGTCTCGGCGGGCTCCTCTACTCCCTGAACCTCTCCGACCGGACGGAGCCCCTCGATATCCATGGCCCGGCAGGGCTGAGGCGCCTCGTGGACTTCTTCCTCTCCTTCCCGCGCCCCGCGCGCTTCAGCTACCCGATCCGCGTCTTCGAGCTGCCCCCGGACTTCACGGGCACCGTCGTGGAGGCGTCCGGCTACCGCATCCTCGCACGCCCCCTCGTCCATACCGTTCCGACCCTCGGATACCGTTTCGAGGAGCGGGACCGACCCGGCCGCTTCGACTCCGGCGAGGCGGATCGCCTCGGTGTCCCCTTCGGACCCGAACGCGGCGTGCTGCAGCACGGCGGCTCCGTGACCCTCCCCGGCGGGCGCGTGGTCCGCTCCGCCGACCTCGTCGGACCGCCCCGCCGCGGCCGGGTCATCGCCTACTGCACGGACACGGCGTTCTGCGCCGCAGCCCGGCAGCTCGCCGGGGGCGCGGATGTCCTCATCCACGAGGCGACCTACGGGGACGACCTCGCGGAGATGGCCCGGGACCGGGGCCACTCGACGATCCGCCAGGCCGCGACCGTGGCGCGGGACGCGGGCGCCCGCCTCTTCATCGCCACCCACTTCTCGACACGCTACGAGAACGAACTCCTCGCGGCACTCGAGGCCGAGGGCCGGGAGGTCTTCTCCGACCTCATCATGGGCCGCGATCTCATGCGGATCGAGGTCCGGGAGCCGTGAACCTCCCCGAGGTCACGGCCGTCGTCGTCACCTGGAACCCCGGCGCCCATCTCGCGGACTGCGTCCGGACCATCGAGGCCGACGACCGCCCCGCGGCGCTGCACATCGTGGACTCGGGGAGCGACGACGGCTCGGTCGAGGCCTTCGCTGCGACGAGGCCCGACATCCGCGTCACGCGGCTTTCCGGCAATCCCGGGCCCGCCGCCACGCGCAACCGCGGGCTCCGCGACGCCGGCACGCCCCTCGTCCTCCTCGTGGACCATGATGTGCGGATCCTGCCGGGGACACTCGGAGCGCTCCGGGAGGCCCTGCTCGCGGATCCTGCTCGGGCTGCCGCCGCACCCCGCACGTTCCACGCCCGCGATCCGGAACGCATCCAGTACGACGGAGGCTTCTGGCACTGCGCGGGGCTCCCGCACCTGCGAGGTCAGAACGGCGCCGCCGTCGCCGCGACGACCGGGGAGGTGGACGTCCTCACGGGAAGCTGCCTCCTCGTCCGACGGGATGCCGCGCTCGGGGCCGGAGGGTTCGACGAGTCGTTCTTCTACCTCATGGAGGACATCGAGTTCTGCCTGCGGCTCCGCTGGCTCGGCCACCGGCTCGTGTCGGTGCCCTCCGCCCGCTGCACCAACGCCGGTGGATCCGAGGGCCTCTCCCTCCGGGACGCCCGCTACCCGGTGCGACGCGCCCGCCTCCACGCGCGGAACCGATGCCTCACGGTGCTCGGCCTCTACGACGCCCGGACCCTCCTCGTGCTCTGGCCGGCGCTCCTCCTCCTGGATGCCGCGTGGTTCGCGTTCGCAATCCTCGCGGGCACCCCCCTCGCGTTCCTGCGCGGCAAGGCGGAGATCCTCCCGCACCTCCGGGGCATCCTGGCGAAGCGCCGCTCGTTCCTCCCGCGGAAGCGGATTCCCGACCGCGTCCTGCTCGGCGCCCCGCCGCTCACGCTCACCGAGACGGCCCTCGCCCAGCCCCTGATCCGTCGCCTCAGCGGACTCCTCGACGGTGCGCTCCGCATCCTCTGGCTCGCGGGACGGGGATTCCTCGCGTGACGGTGCACGCCGTCATCGTGAACTGGAACGGCGGCGGGGCCACGCTCCGCTGTCTCGGATCCGTGGCAGCACTCGACAACCCTCCTGCCGTGGTCCATGTCGTGGACAACGGCTCCACCGACGGATCCGCAGAGGCCGTGGAGGCCGCCCATCCGTCGGTTCGCGTCCACCGGACGGGCCGCAACCTCGGTTTCGCCGCCGGGGCCAACGTGGGCATCCGGGCCGCGCTCTCGGAGGGAGCGGACTTCGTCCTCCTGCTCAATAACGACGCCATCCTCGAGACCGGAGCCCTGGCCCGCCTCCTCGATGCCGCGAAGCGGCGGCCCGACCTCGGCCTCTACGGCCCGAAGATCCTCGCGGATACCCGGGAGGGACGCCTCTGGTGCTGCGGCGTCTCCCTCGGGTTCGCTCCGAATCTCTGCCGCCTCCGCGGTCACGGTCGCCGCGACCGCGGCCGTTTCGACCACGAAGAGACGGTGGACGCCCTCACGGGCTGCGTCCTCCTCGTGTCGCGGCGCGTCTTCGAGGCCGTGGGCCTCCTCCCCGAGGCCTACTTCGTCTACGTCGAGGACGCGGACTTCTGCGCCGCCGCCCGCGCCGCGGGTTTCCACTGCCTCTATGTGCCCTCCGCGCGGGCCGAGCACCGGGCCGCATCCAGCACCGGAGGCGGATACTCGCGGGGGCGCAAGTACCTCACGGCCCACGGATCCGTCCTCTATCTCCGGAGGCGCGGGACACCCGGGCTCTGGCTCGGGTTCGTCGTCTTCGACGTCCTCGCCTTCCCGTTCGTCCTCCTCATCGAGGCCCTCCGGGGCCGCGGTGCCGCCGCGCTCGCCAAGGGCCGCGGCACCGTCCACGGCCTCCTCGGCCGGCCCCCGGATCTCCGCATCCTCGGATCCGTCCCGGAGGTCAGGGCTCGCCGAGCGTGATCCGCGCGAGGATCTCCCGGTCCGCATCGGGCCCCCCCGCCGCCAGCAGGACGAACTGGGCGTCCCTGAGGAGCCGCTCGGGGACGTACTCGCGGCTGAACCCGTAGCCGCCGTGGATCTGGAGCGCCTCATCGGCAGCGGTCACGGCGGACCGGGCGGAGACGAGCCGCGCGGCGCGGGCTGCGAACGCGGCCCCGGCCTCGCCGTTCCCGGAACCCGTGTCCCCGAGAACGCATCCCGCCGCAGCGACCATGTGCCGCGTGGCGGAGAGCCTCACGGCCATGTCGGCGACCCGTGCGCGGAGGCCTTCGAAGGCGAGGATGGGACGCCCGAACTGCTGTCGCTCGCTGCCGTACTCCGACGCCGCCGTGATCGCAGCGTCCTGGAGCCCGGCGCCGACGGCCGCAAGCGCAGCCAGGGCGGGAGGCACGAGGGACTCCACGGCTCCGTCTCCGAACACGCGTTCGGACGGGACCTCGACGCCCCTGAGGCGGACATCCCCGAGTCCCGCGGAGCGGAGGCCCAGCGCTCCGGCGCAGGGCTCCACCGAGAGCCCGGAGACTCCGTGCGGCACGAGGGCGAGAACCGGCGGCGAGCCCTCCACCACCGCCGGGACGGCGATCCAATCCGCGCGGATGGCGCCCACGGTGAGAAGTTGGTCCCCGTCGAGGATGAACCCGCCCTCCCGCGACGTCGCCCGGACGGCAGGTCCGGCGAGGGCGGAGAACGACCCGCCGCCGAGCGCCCGGCCGGAGGCCAGTTCGGCAGGAAGTCCGACGCCGTCGCCCGCATCGGCGCTCCGGAACAGGGGCATCCCGACGAGGACGGCATGGGCGGCGAGGATCGCGGCGAGAGAGGCCGAGCCCGCGGCCAGGGCATCGAGAACGACGAGCAGCGTCGGAAAGCCCATGGCGGCCCCGCCGGCCGTCTCCGGCGCCATGATGCCGAAGAGCCCCATGCTGCCCATCTCGCGGAGCAGATCGGCAGGGAACGCCCCGTTCCTGTCGAGGTCCCGCGCCACCGGCAGGACGGCGTCCCGCACGAATTCGCGGACCGCGTCCGTGACCATGGACTGGTCCTCGCTCATCGGAGGCAGGACGGGGATCTCGGACATCGAGTGACTCCCGGATCGATCGGTCGGGCGCGCCCTCCGGCGCGCCGGAGATCCGTGCATCCCGGCGGCGGCATCCGGTGCGCCGCGGGACGCAACGAGGGCGCATGTTAACGGAGAACCCCGCCGGAGAAGAACCACGTCGTGCGCTCCGGGCGCCGCGAGCCTTCCCGTTCAGGCAGGCGGATCCGCGGCGCGGCGCACCAGGACCTCGGCGCGGATGTACTCGGCGATCGCGGCGAGCGACGCCCCCGGACCGAAGATCCGCCCGGCACCGAGGCGGCGGAGCGCTTCGGCGTCGTCCTCCGGAATGAGACCGCCCCCGGTCACGAGAACATGGCCAAGACCGCTCTGTCGGAGAAGCTCAATGATCCTCGGGAAGAGCGTCATGTGGGCCCCCGAGTGCAGCGAGAGCCCGACGACCTCCACCTGTTCATCGAGCGCGGCGCGCACGATCATCTCGGGGGTCTGATGGAGTCCCGTGTAGACGACGTGCATCCCCGCGTCCCGGAGCGCCGCAGCGATGACCCGCGCGCCGCGGTCGTGGCCGTCGAGGCCGGGCTTGCCGATGAGGACGCGGATGGGACGGGCGAGGGCGCTCACGGACGGGCTTCCTCCTCGACGGCCCCCCGGAGGGCCTCGGTGACAGCGGCTTCGAAGCCCACGGCGCCCCGGGCGAGGCGGTCCACGATGCGTTCACCGGCCTCGCCGGCGCAGAAGTCCGCGAGGCGCCCGGCGCCCCGGCGGACGATCCGTGCGGCCAGAGCGCGGCGTCCCCGCGCGGCGTCGCCCCCGGCCGAGCGGGCCCGCGTCACTTCCGCGGCGATGGCGTCCACGACCGCATCGAGGCCCTCTCCGCGGGGAGCCGAGACGATGAGCACGGGGGCGTCGGAGCGCACTGCGCCGCCGCGCAGCGCCAGAGCGTCGCGGATCCCGAGAGCCGTCTCGGCGGACCGGGCATCGTCTCCGCGCGTCACCACGAACACGTCCGCCACCTCCATGAGCCCCGCCTTCATGGCCTGGATCACGTCGCCCTGGCCCGGACTCGCCACGACGACGACGACGTCCGCGTGGAGGGCGATGTCGGCTTCCGTCTGTCCGACGCCGGCGGTTTCGATGAAGACGACGCCGTAGCCCGCCGCATCGAGGAGGTCGGCCATGGCGGGCACAGCCTCGGCGAGCCCCCCGAGGGCCCCGCCCGTGGCGACGCTCCGAAGGAATATGCCGTCGTCGAGGGCGAGGGCGCCCATGCGCACGCGATCGCCGAGCAGCGCCCCGCCCGTGATCGTGCTCGAGACGTCGACGAGGACGGCGCCCACGCGAGAGCCGCGGGAGCGGAAGAGGGGGATCAGGGCGCCGATGAGCGTGCTCTTCCCTGTCCCCGGCGGCCCCGTGACGCCGATGCGCCAGGCCTGCCCCGAGAGGCGGCGCGCCGCCTCCTCGATCCCGCGTCCCGCGGTCGTGCGGGACTCGATCTCCGTGAGGGCGCGCGCCAGGGCGCCGCGGTCTCCGGCGAGGACGGAATCGAGGAGAGCGTCCGTCACGCCCGCGCCTCCTCCTGCACGAGATGCCGGTAGATGACGAGCTTCTGCACCTCCGTGGTCCCCTCGTAGAGCTCGGTGATGCGGGCGTCTCGGAAGAGCCGTTCCACGAGGCAGCGCCCCGCGAACGCCGCGTCGCCTGCGATCGTCATGGCGTCGCGGACGACGTCGTTGCAGGTCGTCGATGACACGAGCTTGGCCATGCTCGCTTCGATGATGTGCGGCTCGTCTGCGTCCCGCAGGGACGCCGCCTTCCACGTGAGCAGGCGCGCCGCCTCGATGCGGGCCGCCATGGTCGCGAGACGCCACTGGACGGCCTGGGAGGATTCGAACCGGCGCGCCACGGCGGGATCCTCCCGCCCCAGCAGGAGGCAGCCCTCGAGTGCCGCCCGCGCGATGCCCACGGCCTGCACGGCGATGCCGATGCGGCCGCCGTTCAGGGTGTCCATGGCGATCGGGAAGCCCCGATTCTCCTCGCCGAGACGGTTCTCCGCGGGCACCTCGACGTCGGAGAACCAGACCTGGACCGTGCTCGACGCGCGGATGCCGAGCTTGTCCTCCCGCCGTCCGAAAGTGACACCCTTCGAGGGAACGTCCACGAGGAACGCCGAGATGCCCCGGGCCCGCTTCTCGGCGGGGTCCGTCCTCGCAAACACGATCATGAGCGTGGCGACGTCCCCCGTGGTGATCCACATCTTGGATCCGTTGAGCACGTACCGGTCGCCCCGCCGCACGGCCGTCGTCGTGAGCGAGGCGGCATCGCTGCCCGCTCCGGGTTCCGTGAGGGCGTAGGCCCCGAGACGCTCGCCGCGGGCGAGAAGCGGCAGATACCGGGACCGCTGGTCATCGGTGCCGAACCGCGCGATGGGCGAGCAGACGAGGGAATTGTGGACCGACAGCGTGACGTGCACCGAGGCGTCCGCGCAGGCGATCTCCTCGAGGACCGCCGACTGGGCGAGATTCCCGTGCCCCTGGCCGCCGAAGTTCGGGGGTACGAGGAGGCCGAGGTAGCCGAGAGCTGCGGCGGAGCGCAGAGCCGCCGCTGGGAATTCCTTGTCGAGATCACGGCGGGCGGCGCCCGGCGCAAGCTCGCGCGTCGCGAACTCCGCCGCCCCGCGGCGCAGCGCCTCGACGGACTCGGGCAGGCGGAACATGGCGTCTCAGGCTCCCGTGTAGGAGTAGAAGCCACGGCCCGACTTCCGCCCGAGGAGGCCCGCCTCCACCATGCGCCTGAGGAGCGGCGCCGGACGGTACTTGGGATCGCCGAAGCCCTGGTGCAGGACCTCGAGGATCGAGAGGCAGACATCGAGGCCGATGAAGTCGGCAAGCTCGAGGGGGCCCATGGGGTGGTTCATGCCGAGTTTCATGACCGTGTCGATCGCCTCCTTCGAGGCCACGCCCTCCATGAGAGCGAACACGGCTTCGTTGATGAGGGGCATGAGGATGCGGTTGGCGATGAAACCAGGATAGTCGCTCGACGCCACGGGCGTCTTTCCAAGGGCCCGGGCCTCGGCCTCGACAGCAGCAAACACAGCGTCGGAGGTCAGCTCGCCGCGGATGATCTCCACGAGCTTCATGACCGGAACCGGGTTCATGAAGTGCATGCCGACGAACCGGTCCGGCCGCCGCGTCACCGCGGCAAGCCGCGTGACGGGCAGGGAGGACGTGTTCGTGGCCAGGATCGCGTCCTCGGGCAGGAGTCCGTCGAGGCGCCGGAACAGGTCGGCCTTGAGGGCGAAGTTCTCGGGCACCGCCTCCACGACGAGCTCCGCCTCCCGCGCCGCGGCCGGGTCGGTGCCCGTCGTGATCCTCTCGATCGTCGCCGCGGCTTCGGCTTCCGTGAGCGTCCCCTTCTTCACCTGGCGGTCGAGGTTCTTCCGCACCGTTCCGAGGGCGCGGTCGAGGAACTCCGCCGACACGTCCATGAGGAGGACGCGGCGTCCCGCCTGCGCGAAGGCGTGCGCGATGCCGTTGCCCATGGTCCCCGAGCCGAAGACCGCCACCGTCCTGAAGCTCACCGTCCGTGCCCTCCTATTTCCTGATCCGGCCGAGGCGGAGGCGGACATCCGTCGCGCCGACCGGGACCGCCGGGTCGGATGCCGCCCAGAGATCGCCCTCCTCGTGGGTGATGGCGTCGCCGTCCCCGTCGAGGTGCGCCCCGACGGTCAGGGTCGTTCCCGCCTCGAACGTATCCGCCGACCCGAGCGCGAAGGCGAGAGGAAACTCCGGCGATGAGATCCTCTCGACAAGGGCGATGGCGCCATCCCCTCGCCGT
>CAYQRN010000039.1:0-26013 GCA_964419995.1 uncultured Planctomycetia bacterium | reverse complement strand
CGCGGGACTTCGCGACGGCCATCTACACGGGACTCTGCACGGACACGGGCTGGTTCCGCTATTCGAACACGACCCCGCGGACCTTCAGGATGGCGGCCCGGCTCCTCGAGGCGGGCGTCGATCCCGAGCTCGTCAATGCCGAGGTCCACTACCAGGACACTCGACCCCGCCAGCGCCTCCTCGCGCGCATGCTCGAACGGGTCGAGCTGGAGAGCGCCGTCTTCGCGCACTCCTTCGTCTCCCTCGAGATGATGCGGGATCTCGAGGTGACGTGGGCCGACACGGACGACTTCATCGAGTTCATCCGCGGTCTCGCGGGGGTGAAGATCGCGCTGCTCCTCAAGGAACACGAGCGCGGCGTCATCAAGGCGTCGCTCCGGTCCCGGGACGCCTTCTCGGCCAACGCCGTGGCGCGGAAGTTCGGCGGCGGCGGGCATCGCCACGCCTCGGGCCTCACGTTCCATGGAACGCTCGAGGAGGCGCGGCGCGCCCTCACGGCCGAGGTCCGCCTCCAGATTCCCGCGGGCGCCCCGGAGCCATGAGCGAATCTCACGCCGGCATCTACCTCGACAACGCGGCCACGAGCTTCCCGAAGCCTCCGGAGGTCCTCGAGGCCGTCGTCGAGTATCACACGCGGATCGGCGCCAGCGCCGGGCGCGGCGCCTACCGCGAGGCGCTGCGCGCGGGCGAGATCCTCGCGGAATGCCGCGAGGCCATCCGCCGGCTCGTGAATGCCCCCGCGGCGGAGCGCGTCCTCTTCACCCTCAACTGCACGGACGCCCTCAACCTTGCGCTCAAGGGGATCCTGCGGCCCGGAGACCACGTCGTGACGACGTGGATGGACCACAACTCGATCCTCCGGCCGCTCCACCGCCTCGAGTCGGAGGGGCGAATCAGCGTCACGCGAGTCCGGGCCGGCGACGACGGCATCGTGGATCCCGGCGCCGTAGCTGCGGCGTTCAGGCCCGACACGCGCCTGCTCGCCACGCTGCATGCGAGCAACGTGACCGGCGCGATCCAGCCCGTGGCGGCCCTGGGCGGTCTGTGCCGCTCCCGGGGCGTCCGATTCCTCCTCGACGCCGCCCAGTCGGCGGGATCGCTTCCCCTCGACATGGAGGCTCTCGGCGTCGATCTCCTGGCGATGCCGGGGCACAAGGGGCTCCTCGGCCCTCTAGGAACGGGCGTCTTGGTCCTCGGGGCCGGCATCGACATCGAGCCGCTGCGCGAGGGCGGCACGGGGAGCCGCTCGGAGGAGCCTGTCCAGCCCCGGTTCCTGCCCGATCTCCACGAAGCGGGATCGCACAACGGCCCGGGTATCGCCGGGCTCCTCGCCGGGGTCCGCTTCCTGCTCGGGACCGGCGTGGCGGCGATCCACGCAAGGAAGCGCGCCATTACGGAACGGCTGCTCGACGGGTTCCTCGACACGCCGGGGCTCCTCGTCTACGGGCCGGCGGATCCGGAGCGGCGCCTTCCGGTCTTCAGCCTCAACTTCGGAGAGGCCGGGCCGGAGCGCGCGGCGCGGCTCCTCGAGGATCGCTGGGGGCTCCGGACGCGTCCGGGGCTTCACTGCGCGCCCTTCGCGCACAGGACGCTCGGCACGCTGTCGACGGGCACGGTGCGCCTCTCGCCGTCCTTCTTCACGACGGACGCCGAGGTGGAGCGGACGCTTGCCGCGGTGCGGGAACTGGCGACCCGCCGCGAGGTGCTCATCCGCGTCGGCGGATCCGCCGGACGCGGTTCCGCGAAGGCGGAGGATCAGAGGCCGACGTAGTTCGGGCCTCCGGCGTCGGACGGGACGGTCCACGTGATGACCCCGTAGGGGTCCATGATGTCGCACGTCTTGCAGTGGACGCAGTTCGAGGCGTTGATGCGCAGGCGCGGAACGCCTTCCGGGCCGTCCGTGACGATCTCATAGACGTGGGCCGGGCAGAACCGTTCGCAGGGGTGTCCGAATTCATCGCCGCAGCGGGTGGCGCAGATGTTCGTGTCCCGGACGACCAGGTGGCTCGGCTGGTTCTCCTCGTGGACCGAGCCCGCGTGGTAGACGCCCGTGAGCTTGTCGATGGTCAGGGAGCCGTCGAACTTCATGGGCTCCGTGTGGTGCGGTTCGGCGCGGGCGAGGGCGCTCGCGTCGGAGTGCATGGGCAGCCGGTCGCGTAAGAGCCGGCCTCCAAAGAGGCGAAGGAGGCCCGCGTGGATCATGCCGGGGAGCAGGGGCTTTCCGACGAACGCCTGCCGCCAGTTGCGGGCGAGGCGAAGCTCGCGGTGGATGAAGGACTCCCGGAGGCGCCGGTCGTAGGCTGAGAGCGCCTGCGCCGATGCGTCATCCCGCTCGAGGGCCTCCGCGAGAGTCTCCGCCGCGAGGATCCCCGACTGGATGGCGGTGTGGATGCCCTTGAGTCGCGAGATGTCGAGAAGGTTGGCCGAGTCTCCGATGATGAGGAACCCGTCGCCGGAGGGTTGCGGCATGGAGAAGTACCCGCCCTCGGGAACGGTCTTCGCGCCGGCCTTCAGGAGCTTGCCGCCATGGAGGAGCCTGCGGACGAAGGGGTGGGTCTTCCAGGTCTGCATCGTCTCCCACGGATCGAAGGCCGGGTCGCCCGTGTCGAGGCCGGCGACGAATCCCGCGGAGATGCGCGTGCCGGTGAGGGCGTAGATCCAGGACCCTCCGTACTGGCCGGGGCCGAGGGGCCATCCGGCCGTGTGGATCACCGTGCCCTTCCCGATGCGGCCCTCGGGGATCTCCCAGAGCTCCTTCACGCCCGTTCCGTAGACGTCGGGATTCGGGCCCGCGAGGTTGAGGCGCTCGATGAGCGATTTCGTGAGGGAGCCGCGGGATCCCTCGCCGAGGACCGTGACGCGGGCGAGGATGTCCGTGCCGGGCTGGAACGCGGGGAGCCTCTCCCCCGTGCGGGAGACGCCCTGGTCCACCGTGCGAACGCCGGCGACCCTCGTTCCATCCATGAGGAGTTCCGCGCCGGGGAGCCCTTCGAAGATGTCCACGCCGAGGGATTCCACCCGGCTCTTCATCCACTGGACGACATGGGAGAGGGTGACGATCCACCCGCCGTGGTTCCTCAGGTTCGGGGGGATGAAGGGGAAGCGGAACCGCACGGATTCTCCGAGGAGGTACACGGCCTCGCGGGTGACCGGAGACTCCACCGGGCATCCCGCCTCGCGCCAGCCCGGACCGAAGAGGGCTTCCATGCCGCGCGGATCCATGACCGCCCCGGACAGGATGTGCGCTCCGACCTCGCGCGCCTTCTCGATGACGGCGATGGATGTCGACGCGAGACGCTCGTGCTGCCGGAGGATGGAGGCGAGCCGAAAGGCGGCGGCGAGGTTGGCCGGGCCGGCGCCGACGAACAGGACATCGACGGAGAGGGACTCTCGTTCCATGGGCGCTTTGTAGCGCGGGCGTACCGGCCGGCAAGGGCGGGCGATCCTTCCCCCGCAGGACTCAAGGCGTGGCGTCCGCCGCGCCGAGAAGAAGCGCGGACAGGGTCCGAGCGGAAGCCGAACGGGATGGATCCATCACGGCACTGGATCGCGTGGCTCGAACGGGCGGGGTGCTCCCGCTGCCGGTCGGCCGAATCCATTCCCACGCACCAGCACGTCAAGTTCGACGGCTGCGTCCGCGACCTCTGCCGCGACTGCTGGGAGGCCTTCCACCGCTGGTTCTGGCGGAAGGAGCGGGACGACGAGGACGGGTCCCCGCGCGACGATTGAGTCCTCAGCGGGCCTCGGCGGCGTCCGCCGGGATCTCCCGGGACTCGAGCGTGATCTTCACCTCGCCGGAGCGCGTGAGCCCCTCGCAGCGCAGGATGACCCGGGCTGCATCGTCGGAGAGCCAGACCTGGAGATCGTTGTGGGGGGGCTGGCCCGGCGTCAGGCCGCCGTCGTTCTCGAGCCGATCGGTCCGCACGTGCAGGCGGATCGCGGGGACGTCCTCCCCGCCCTTCACGCGCAGAGGCTCCCGCCCGACCCGCCGCACCGTCATGAGGTGGAAGCCGACACCCTCGACGACATGGAACACGGCGGGATCCACGCGGTCGAAGTCGAGCGCGCGCACGAGGAAGAGCGATGCGAGGGGATCGGAGGCCCCCGTCGTCCGGAAGATCTCGCTCCGCCAGTTGTCGTCGCGGATCTCCACGGTGCGCACGAGGCCCTCGGCGGAGAAGAACTCGGTGACGCGCTTCTTCGAGTCCTTCTCGCGGAGATTGCGGAAGAAGTACGTCGAGGAGAGGAGCGTCGCGGGGTCGACGCAGGATCGCGCCACGCCGCCCACGTCGGCGAGGAGATCGGCGAGGGGCGTGGGGCGTGTGTAGGCCTCGAAGACGAGGACGGGGCCCGCGTCGTCCCGCCGCATGCGGGTGTCGAAGAAGATCGTGCCCGCGGGGAAGATCTTGTGCACGACGGAGTAGACGAGGTGCTCGCCCGGCGTGAAGAGGGCCTCATGACCGGGCAGGAGTGCGAAGGGCGAAGGCGCGGAGGGACCGGAGGCCGGGGTTCCATCCGCCGCCGGCGGCGCGTCAGGCGTGCTCCCGCAGCCCGGCAGCACGAACGCCAGAGCGGAAGCGAGGAGGAGACGCGCGCTGCTTGAGCGGCCCGGGGCCATGCGTATAGTCACCTCTTCCTCATGCCGGGCGGCATAGCCAAGCGGCTAAGGCAACGGATTGCAAATCCGTCATCCCCGGTTCGAATCCGGGTGCCGCCTCTTCGTCCGCCGGCACGTCAGCGGACCGGCGCGGCGGTCCCTGCGTCCCCTCGCCGGAGCGTTCCGGCGCGTCGTAGGAGACGCTCTCCGGAGGGCACGGGGCAGTGTAGGAGCCCGCGGCGGCGGACGCAATCCGTTCGGCCGGGCGCTCGATGATCCGTCATGGCCGATGGGAACACGGAGGCGCTCCTCGTCGTCGACGTCCAGGTCGATTTCTGCCCGGGCGGTGCGCTTCCTGTTCCGGACGGCGATCGCGTCGTGGCGCCGCTCAACCGCCTCATGGCGTCCTTCCTCCAGCGCGGGCTTCCCGTGTTCGTGACGCGGGACTGGCATCCCCCGCGGTCGCGGCACTTCCGAGGGTCCGGCGGCGCCTGGCCCCCCCACTGCATCCGGGAGACGCCGGGAGCGCGATTCCACCCCGGCCTCGCGATCCCGCCATCGACCGTCGTGGTCAGCAAGGGCCTGTCGGAGGACGAGGACGGCTATTCGGCCTTCGAATCGCGCGATGATGCGGGCGGCCGTCTCGCGGATCTCCTGCGGGCCCGGAACGTCCGGAGTCTCCTCGTCGGCGGGCTCGCCACGGACTGGTGCGTGAAGGCCACGGTCCTCGACGCTCTGAGAGCCGGTTTCGATGTGACGGTCGTCACGGATGCCGTGGCGGCCGTCGAGGCGACGCCCGGAGACGGAGCCCGGGCTGTCGGCGAGATGGAAGCCGCCGGGGCGGTCTTCCGCTCCTCGGCCGGGCTCGTATGATGGCCTCCCCGATGCCCCTCCGGGGACGCGGGCCGGCCGGCCGAAGCGGAGCGGATCCCTCATGAAGATCACCGAGATTCCCGTCGCGGACTACGAGAAGGTCGTGAGGGCCGAAGACCCCGCCGCGGGACTCCGGGCGATCATCGCCGTGCACAGCACCGTTCTCGGCCCGGCGCTCGGCGGCATGCGGATGTGGCCCTACGCCACCGACGGCGAGGCGCTCACCGACGTCCTGCGGCTGGCGCGCGGCATGACCTACAAGTCGGCCGTGGCCGACACGGGCCTCGGCGGCGGGAAGTCCGTGCTCATCGGCAATCCCGCCCGCGACAAGACGCCGGTGCTCTTCCAGGCCATGGGGCGGTTCATCGAGACGCTCGGAGGACGCTACATCACCGCCGAGGATGTGGGCGTCGCCATCGCCGACCTCGAGGAGGTGAGGAAGACGACTCGACACGTGACGGGGCTGTCCCGCGCCGCGGGAGGGAGCGGCAATCCCGCTCCCTACACGGCGAAGGGATGTCTCGTCGGCATCCGGACGAGCGTCGCCCGGGCCATGGGCCGGACGGACATGAAGGGCCTCCACGTCGCCATACAGGGTGTCGGCGCCGTGGGGTCGGAACTTGGCCGTCTTCTCGTGGCGGAGGGCGCGCGGCTCACGATCGCCGACATCAGCCCCGGTCGGGCCGAAGCCCTGGCCCGGGACCTCGGAGCGACGGTGGCGACGGACGCGGAGATCCTGGCGCTTCCCTGCGACGTGCTCGCCCCCTGCGCCCTCGGCGGGATCCTGAACGGGCGGACGATCCCCGGGCTCCGCTGCCGCATCGTCGCGGGCTGCGCCAACAACCAGCTCCTCGACGAGGAGGCGGACGGCGAGCGCCTCCGCGCGCGCGGGATTCTCTACGCGCCCGACTACGTCATCAACAGCGGCGGCATCATCAACGTCGCGATCGAACTCGAGCCCGGCGGCTACCGGGAGGCGGCGAGCCTGGCCCGCATCGCCCGGATCGCCGACCACCTCACCGAGGTATACGCCATCGCCGAGGGCGAGGGCATCCCGACGAGCCGGGCCGCCGGCCGCCTCGCGGAGCGGCGCCTCGCCGCCGCCGCGCGGCCGCGCCAGCCACTGCGGTGAGCGTCCGCGTCCGGTTCGCGCCGTCTCCCACGGGCTACCTGCACATCGGCGGAGCCCGCACGGCCCTCTACAACTGGCTCTTCGCCCGCCAGAAGGGAGGGACGTTCATCCTGAGGCTCGAAGACACCGATGCCGAGCGGAACACGCCCGGCGCGGTGCAGGCCATCTACGACGGCCTGCGGTGGCTCGGCATCGACCCCGACGAGGGGCCGGAACAGGGCGGTCCGGCGGGTCCCTACGTCCAGTCGGAGCGGCAGGATCTCTACGTGGCGTGGGGGCGCCGGATCCGCGAGACGGGCGCGGCCTACCCCTGCTTCTGCACGCAGGAGCGGCTGCGGGAGCTCCGCGCCGCGCAGGAACAGGCCCGCGCATCCATCGGCTACGATCGGCGCTGCCGCGGGATCCCGGAGTCCGAGGCGTCCCGGCGTATCGAGGCCGGCGAGGAGCACACGTGGCGCCTCAAGGTCCCCGCCGGCGACTCCGTCGTCCTCCAGGATCTCGTGCGCGGCCGCGTCGAGGTCAAGCTCGCCGACATCGAGGACATCATCCTCGTCCGCCAGAACGGGGTTCCGATCTACAACTTCGCCGTGGTCATCGACGATCACCTCATGGGGATCACGCATGTCCTGCGCGGCGAGGACCACCTCACGAACACGTTCAAGCAGGTCCTGATCTTCCGTGCCTTCGGTTGGGACGTCCCTGCCTACGGGCACCTTCCGATCATCCTCGGACCGGTTGGGGAGGGGAAGCTCAGCAAGCGGAAGCATCCCGAGGCCGCCCTCGAGCATTTCCGGCGGCGCGGCTATCCGCCCGAGGCCGTCGTCAACTGGCTCGCCCTCATCGGGTGGTCCTTCGACGACCGCACCGTCATCATGTCGCGCCGTGAGCTCATCGAACGCTTCTCCATCGAGCGCGTGAATCCCTCCGCGGCCCGCCTTCCTCTCGACAAGCTCGACTGGATGGCCGGCGACTACATCCGCCGCATGACGGTCGAGGAGGTCGAGGCGGCCGTCAGACCCTTCCTCCTCGAGGCCGGCCTCGTCGCCCCCGACCGGCTCGACGCCGAGGCTCCGAGGATCCGCCGCCTCGTCGTCGCCGTGAAGGATCGCCTCCGCTCCATGGCCCAGATCGCGGACCTCGGCGCCTTCGCCTTCGCCCCCGTCCGGACCTTCGACGAGAAGGCCTCGAAGAACCTCCGGAAGCGGCCGGACACGCCGCTCATCCTCCGCCGGTTCGCCGACCACCTCGCGGAGGCGCCCTTCCAGGATCCCGCCGCCCTCGAGGCGTCGGCCCGGGCCTTCGCCGGCGGCGCCGGCCTCGCGTTCGGCGATCTCGTCCATCCCGTGCGGGCGGCCTGGACCGGCCTCTCGACCGGTCCAGGGCTCTTCGAGTGCGGTCTCATCCTGGGCCGCGACGAGGCCGTGGCCCGGCTCCGGACCACGGCAGACATGCTTGAGGCCGGACCGCCGGCTGGTTAATCTGCCGGCCCTCCATCCGGGCGCCCTCCGGCGGCCGGCGGAGGTCGGAACCGACGGCCCCCTCGTCTAGTCCGGTCCAGGACGCAAGGTTCTCATCCTTGAAACAGGGGTTCAAATCCCCTGGGGGTCATCGCGGCGCCGCGCGGACCGCCGCAGGTTCTGCCGGCTCCCCACCCCGAACCGGCGCGTCCGTCGCGGGGTTCAGAAGTCCTGCGGGGACGCAGAGGCGCGCCCTCGCAGGATCGGAACGGGCGGAACTCCATCGGGCGGCGGGCGGCTGTTAGACTGGTCGTCCGCTTCGCCACGCCCTGAGTTCACGGGACCCGCGATGACCCTGACTCCCGCCCGGCGCCGGACTGCTCCGACGGAGGACCCCTTGGCTCTCCGCCTCGGACTCCCCGGCTTCTCCTTCGCCGATCTCTTCGCCCCCGCGCGCCTTGCGGACCTCTTCCGGACGTTCGTCGACGAGCTCGACCGTTCCGATCCCTCGGTGGCTCTCCGCTACCGCGAGATCCTCGACCGCGGAGAGCCCACGCGAGAGGACGAGTCCTGGGTAGCCGTGACTGTGGGGCCCTTCGTGACGCGCTTCATCGTCCGGCTCTTCGGCGTGGAGGCGGAGGCGGAGGCCCTGCGGGACAGGACACGCGAACTCGACCTGCTCCTCCGCGTCCGCCGGAGCTTCACGAAGACCCGGGTCTTCGTGAAAGGCCGCCCGGAGCCCGCCGCGGATGATGCTGCCGGGTCCCTCGGCCCCGTGGTGGACCGCATCGCCCGGGTCCTCGGAGAGCCGCGGCCGGGCGAGGGTCCGGAGATGCCTCTCGCCCGGGCCATCGAGGCGCTCCTCGCCCTCGAGAAGGCGCTCGATCCTGCCACGCCGGGGGGCGCCGCCGCGCCGCTCCCGCCGGGGACGGCCGCCCGTCTTGGGCGCATCGATGTCGCGGATCCCCCGGCGCCGGGGGATCTCGGGCGCGTACGGGCCGCCCTCGACGCCATCGCGCGGTGGGCAGCCTTCGCCCACGCGCACGATCCGGCCCGCCTCCGGGGCTTCACGATCTTCCGGCTCCAGGAGCCGATGCAATTCCACGACCTCGTCGAACGGGAGCGCCCGCGCCCCGATCTCCCGGAACTCAGCATCGGGCCGTCCTGGCGGCTCCGGCGCCGGACAGGCTTCGATCTCACGGATTCCCGCATGGCTTCAGGCGAGGTCCGGGGAGAGGTCGACACGTGCATCTTCTGCCACGAGCGCTCGAAGGACTCGTGCGCCACGGGGCTCCGGGGCGGCGACGGAACTCCGCGGCGGAATCCCCTCGGGATCCCGCTCGCGGGATGCCCGCTCGAGGAGCACATCAGCGAAGCTCACTGGCTGCGCGACCGCGGCGATGCCCTGGCGGCCCTCGCCGCCATCATGATCAACAACCCCATGCTGCCGGGGACGGGCCACCGGATCTGCAACGACTGCATGAAGTCGTGCATCTACCAGAAGCAGGAGCCGGTGAACATCCCCGAGATCGAGACGGGCATCCTCACCGACGTGCTCGCCTTCCCCTACGGCGCCGAGATCTACGGCCTCCTCACGCGGTGGAACCCGCTCAACGTGCGCCGGCCCTTCCAGCTCCCGCTCAACGGCCGGAAGGTCCTCGTCGTGGGGCTCGGACCCGCCGGCTACACGCTCGCGCAGCACCTCACGAACGAGGGGTTCGGCGTCGTGGCGGTGGACGGTCTCAAGATCGAGCCGCTTCCCGACGGCCTGGCGGGGCCGGCCTTCGGGCCGATCCGGGATTGGAAGCGCCACACCGTGCGCCTCTCCGAGCGGATCGCCGCGGGCTTCGGCGGCGTGAGCGAGTACGGCATCACGGTCCGGTGGGACAAGAACTTCCTCCATCTCATCCACGTCACCCTGGCGAGGAGGCGGGGTTTCGCGATCCACGGCGGCGTGCGCTTCGGCGGCACTCTCCTCCTGGAGGACGCCGCGGAACTGGGTTTCGACCACGTTGCGGTGGCCACCGGGGCCGGCCGCCCCACCGTCGTGCCCATGCGCAACAACCTCATCCGGGGCGTGCGCAAGGCGAGCGACTTCCTCATGGCGCTCCAGCTCACCGGCGCCTGGCGCGAATCCTCGCTCGCCAATCTCCAGGTCGCCCTGCCGGCCGTGGTCATCGGCGGCGGCCTCACGGCCATCGACACGGCCACCGAGCTGTTCGCGTACTATCCCGTCGAGGTCGAGCGGGTCGCCGCGAGGGTCGACGCGCTCCGGCGGTCCGGCGCGTACGAGACGTTCGAGGCGCGCCTCTCCGCCGAGGAACGCGAGACCCTCGGACTCTTCCTCGAGCACGCCGCGCTGTTCCGGAGCGAGCGCGCCCGGGCGGAGGCCGCTCTGGAGGCTCCGGACTTCGTGCCCATCGTGCGGTCGCTCGGCGGCGTCACCGTGGCCTACCGCAAGTCGCTCTCCGAAGCGCCGGCGTACCGCCTCAACCACGAGGAGGTCGTGAAGGCCTTCGAGGAGGGCGTCGCCTTCGCGGAGAACCTCGCGCCGGTGGAGTGCGTCCCCGATTCCCGGGGCGCCGTGCGGGCCGTGCGGTTCGAGCGGCAGGCCCTGACCGGCGGGAAGTGGCGCGGCACCGGCGAGATCGTGGAACTTCCCGCGCGCACGGTCATGGTGGCGGCGGGGACGAGCCCGAACACGATGTACGAGAGGGAGCGGCCGGGGACTTTCCGGATGCGGCCGGACGGGGCCTTCTTCGAGGTCCACGGCGCCGCCTTCCACGACGGCGAGGTGTCGCTCCGGCCGGCGCCGGCGGAGGATGCGTTCTTCACTTCCTGGACGAAGGGAGGCCTCACGGTCTCGGTGCTCGGCGACAACCATCCCGCCTACGCGGGAAACGTCGTGAAGGCCATGGCTTCGGCCCGCCGGGCGCACCTGCGCATCGTGGAGTTCTTCGCCTCGGGGACGCGCAATCCCGATCCGGCCACCCAGCCGATCCGGGATCGGAGCTTCGAGGAGCTGGAGCGGCGACTCCAGGACGAGCTCGGCGCCCGCGTGGTCCGCGTGGAACGTCTCACGCCCACGATCACGGAAGTCGTGCTGCGGGCGCCGTTCCAGGCCCGGAAGTTCCGGCCCGGCCAGTTCTACCGGCTCCAGAACTTCGATGCCGATGCGCCCGTCGTCGAGGGGATCCGCCTCTCCATGGAGGGGCTCGCGCTCACGGGCGCCTGGGTCGACCCCGAAGCGGGACTCCTGTCGCTCATCATCCTCGAGATGGGGGGCTCCTCGAACCTCTGCGCCGCGCTGCGCCCGGGGCAGCAGGTCGTCTGCATGGGCCCGACTGGTGCCCCGACGGAGATCCCGCGCGGCGAGACGGTCTGCCTCGCTGGCGGCGGTCTCGGCAACGCCGTGCTCTTCTCCATCGCCAGAGCGCTCCGGGACAACGGATGCCGCGTGCTCTACTTCGCGGGCTACAAGAACGGCGCCGATCTCTTCAAACAGGACGAGATCGAGGCGGCGACCGACGTCCTCGTCTACGCCACGGACGCCGGAGCGGAAATCCGACCCCGCCGCCCCGGAGATCGCCACGTCCGCGCCAACATCGTGCAGGCCATGATCCGCTACGGCCGGGGGGAGCTCGGCCCCGTCCCGATCCCCCTCGACGCCGTGGACCGGATCATCGCCATCGGATCGGACCGGATGATGGCCGCCGTGAAGGCGGCGCGTCACGACCCCGCGCTGCTCGCGTCGCTCCTCCGGGGCCACGTCGCCGTGGGGAGCATCAACTCTCCGATGCAGTGCATGATGAAGGAGATCTGCGCCCAGTGCCTGCAGCGGCACGTGGACCCGGCCACGGGGAAGGAGACCTTCGTGTTCTCCTGCTTCAACCAGGACCAGGAGCTCGACCGGGTGGACTTCGACCACCTGAACCAGCGGCTCCGCCAGAACAGCCTGCTCGAGAAGATCACGGCGGCGACCCTGGCGCGGCTCCTGCCCGCGGCCGATCTGCCGCGGGTCTGAAGCGTCGGCGCAGGGCGGGACGCACGCGGCGAGACGGCCGTTGCCTGACGTCCCGGACTGTGATGAAATGCCGCCCCGCCCCTGCGGGGCACCACCGAGGAGTCAGGACGGCATGCGTGGCATCGAGGTGACCGATCTGGGCGTGTGGCGGTACCGCACCGACCTGCCGGAGCCGAAGCCGGGACCCGGGGAGGTGCGGATCCGGGTCGCCGCGGCGGGAATCTGCGGCACGGACGTCCACGTCTGCCGCGGCGACGAGAGCCTCCGGAGCGTCCTGCGGCCGCCCGTGATCCTCGGCCACGAGTTCTGCGGCGTCATCGACGAGACGGGGTCCGGCGTCGCGGGGCTGCGCCCGGGGGACTACGTCTCCGCCGAGATGCACGTCGTCTGCCGGGAGTGTCCGGCGTGCCGGGACGGGAAGTTCCACGCGTGCGCCCGGACCCTGATCCGCGGCCTGCACGCCGACGGCTGCTTCGCGGAAGCCGTGGTGATGCCCGCGGGCAACGTCGTGAAGCTGCCCGAGTCCCTGCCGAGGACGGTCGCGGCTTTCCTCGATCCCCTCGGCAACGCCGTGCACATGGCCGGCAAGGCCGGGATCGAGGGGCGGAGCGTCCTCATCTCGGGCTTCGGCGCCATCGGCGCCATGGCCGCAGAGGTCGTGGCGTTCCTCGGAGCGCGGGAGATCCTCATCACCGACGTGAATCCCGGCGCCATCGCCAACGCCGAGGCCTTCGCCGCCCGGCGGAGCGGCGCGGGGAAGATTCGGGTCCTGCGCATGGCGGGCTCCCTCCGGGCGCCGAGCGTGAAGTCCGTACTCGAGGACACCGGCGGAGGCGTCGACGTGGCCCTCGAGATCTCCGGTCATCCCGACGGGATCAATGACACACTGCGGATGGTGCGCCACGGGGGAGAGGTCGTCCTCCTCGGGATTCCGAAGGACGAGGCCGTCACCATCCAGGAGTTCGCCCGCAACGTCATCTTCAAGGGCCTCACGCTCCACGCCGTCATCGGGCGCGAGATGTTCCGGACCTGGGACCGGATGCTCGACCTTCTCGGACGGGGCCTCGACGTCTCGTCCATCGTGACGAGCGAGCTTCCCCTCGCGGAATTCGGCGAGGCGCTCCGCCGCATCGGGGCGGGCACGGAGCAGAAGGTCGTCCTCCACCCCTGATCGACGGAGTCCGCCATGCACGCACCCACCCTCCGGCGGTTCGAATCGGAGCTTTCCGCCATCCGCGAGGCGGGGCTCTGGAAGGCCGAGCGGGAGATCGCCACGCCCCAGGGCGCCAGGATCCGCACGGCCTCGGGGGCGGAGGTCCTGAACTTCTGCGCCAACAACTATCTCGGTCTCGCGAACCACCCGGAGATCGTGAAGGCTGCGGAGGAGGCCCTGCGCACCTTCGGCTACGGCCTTTCCTCCGTGCGTTTCATCTGCGGAACCCAGGTGCAGCACCGCGAGCTGGAGCGGCGCCTCGCGGCATTCCTCGGCTTCCAGGATGCCATCCTCTACTCCTCGTGTTTCGATGCCAACGGCGGTCTCTTCGAGACGCTTCTCGGGGAGGAGGACGCCGTCATCTCGGACGCTCTGAATCACGCGTCGATCATCGACGGCGTCCGGCTCTGCAAGGCCGGACGGCACCGCTACGCCAACAGGGACATGGCGGAGCTCAGGCGGATCCTCGAGGAGACGCAGGGCTGCCGCACGCGGCTCGTCACGACCGACGGCGTCTTCAGCATGGACGGGTCGGTGGCGCCGCTCCGCGAGATCTGCGAGCTCGCGGAGCGGTACGGCGCCCTCGTCCACGTGGATGACTCCCACGCCACGGGGTTCTTCGGGCCCACGGGGCGGGGCACACCCGAGCACGCCGGCGTTGCGGGTCGTATCGACATCCTGACGTCCACTCTCGGGAAGGCGCTCGGCGGCGCCTCGGGCGGCTTCACGGCGGCGTCGACGTCCGTGGTGGATCTTCTCCGCCAGAGGAGCCGTCCGTATCTCTTCAGCAACTCCCTCGCGCCGATGATCGTGGGAGCGAGCCTCAAGTGCCTCGACCTCCTCGAGTCGGCCGGGGACCTGCGCGCGCGGCTCGAGGCCGGCACGCGGAGGTTCCGGGAGGCCATGTCGGCCCGGGGGTTCACGCTGAAGCCGGGCATCCACCCGATCGTCCCCGTCATGGTGGGCGACGCGCGGCTCGCCCAGGCGATCGCCGCGGACATGCTCGCCGAGGGGATCTACGTGATCGGATTCTCGTACCCGGTGGTGCCGAAGGGCGAGGCCAGGATCCGCGTGCAGATCTCGGCGGCCCACGTGCCGGAGGACATCGATCGCGCGGTGGACGCCTTCGCGAAGGTGTCCCGGGCTCGCGGGCTCATCCGGTAGCTGCGCCCGAAGCCGGGTCAGAGAGCCGCGACGAGAGCGCGCGCGACGGCGGGAAGACCGCTGCCCGGGTCGATGAACGCCCACTGGGCGACGACGGAGACCCCGAGGGGCGCCGGGGAGAGCGGCACCGGGAGGAGGGCACGGCCGGATCCGTCGGTCGCGAGGCCCTGGAGGATCGCGAAGGGGAGACCCGTGTCGATGGCCACGAGACCGTCTCCGACGGGAAGAAGCGGCGGCATCGCCTCGGACCCCACGGCCAGCAGGACCGGGAAGGACGACGGCCCGAGATCGAGGGTGAGCGTGAACGCCGCGTTGCCGGGCACGGGGGGCCCCTGGGCGATCACGAAGGACGTCGCCGCCTGGCGGCCTGACGACTGCGTCGTCGGCGCGCCCGGAGACCGGATCTGGCCGAAGGTGGCCTCCATGAACCAGAAGGGAAGAGTGGCGGAGAGGGTCCCGCTGGCCGTGCGGGCCCGGACCGTGCCGAGCGGATCGCCGGGGGGCGTCGCCTGCGGCGGCGTGAAGCTGTTGACGAGGGGGACGATGACAGTGACCTCGCTGGCGGACACGGCGAGCGGAGCGACGTCGACGTTGGCGATTCCGACGAAGCCTCCGACGACCGCCGTGAAGCGGATCTGCGTCACGGTGCCGAGGTTGGAGCCGGCGATGACGATCCGGTCTCCCGGCGACGCCGCCTCGGGGAGGACGGAGACGATGACCGGCTGCGCCATGGCGGTCAGGGCCGCGAGGAATACGAGAGCGATCGTGGCTGCGGAGCGCATGAACATGGGTTCCTCTCCTGGCGGGACGCGACCGTCCGGCGTTCTGCAGTCTACGCCGCGCAGCCTCGCTCCGGCAAGCGTTCCGAATCCGGCCCGCCGCGGTTCACCAGAGACGCTGCACCCGAACCGCCGCATCGCGTGACAGCGGGTGCATCTCGCCTGCCGGCGGTGGCCGACAGACGCGAGCCGGGTCAGAAGGCACGCCGTCCTCGTCTCTCTTGACCGCGAGCCGACGTTCGTGCACGCTGCCCATTGTCGAGGCCCCGGGTGACGTGACATCCGTCATGACTCCGCGAGTCGGTCTCGCTGCGAGCCTTGCCCGTGCTCTCTGCCTTCACCGGAGTCTCGTTCGATGTCACACTCGCTGACGACGCTTGGCGCACTCGTTCTTCTGTCCGCCGCTGTTCCGGCGCAGACCTATCTGCATGAGATGTTCAACAACAACGCGGCGGGATGGACGCTTGGCCCGGAGTGGGCCATCGGGCCGGCGACAGCGAGCTTCGGCTGTTCCATCTCCGTCGGTCTGCAACAGGACCCCGGCCATGATGCCGATGGCAAGCCGGGGGGCGGCGTCGCTGGCGCCGTCCTCGGCGGCTGCGCGTCGACATCGCTGCATGGCTTCTACTACCTCACCAGCCCGATCGTGAATACGACCGGGGCGACGAATCTCCGGTTCGAATTCGACCGCTGGCTCAACGCCGACTATCACCCCTACATGCACTCGGTCGTTGAAGTGTACGACGGCGCGAGCTGGGTCAGCATCTTCACGACCGGGATTGCCGTGACGTCGGCCTTTGCGTGGACCCACTTCGCGTACGACGTGACGGCGTTCAGCAATGCCGCGTTCCGTATCCGGTTTGGTTACGACGTCACGCAAGCCGGGGTGTACAGCGTCTCCGGGTGGAATGTCGACAACGTCCGCCTGACGAACGGCGAGTTCTTCTTCGATCGATTCCACAACAATGCCGCCGGGTGGACCCTCGACCCCGAGTGGGCGATCGGCAACGCGGTTGCCAGCGGCCCCACGGCTTGCAGCGGCTTTGGCGATCCCGGTTACGACGCGGATGGAACCCCTGCCGGAGGCATCGCCGGCGTGGTGCTCGGCGGCAACAACGCGACCGTGGTTCACAGCTTCAACTACCTGACGAGTCCCGCCATCGACACGTCTTCGGCCGCCGTGCTGAAGCTTCGCTTCAGACGCTGGTTGAACGCCGACATGAGCCCCTACATGAACAGCAACATCGAGGTCTGGAACGGGGCCTTCTGGGGGGAGATCTTCGCGACCGGCTTCTACTGCACCACGGAATCCGCGTGGAGCGACCAGATCTTCGACGTGACGCCACAGAAGAACGCCGCCTTCCGTGTCCGCTTCGGGTTCAAGACCGGCTCCGGCGCGTACGCCATGAGCCAGTGGAACATCGACAACGTGTCGGTCTATGATCCCTCCAGCACGTGCGCTCTGTCCCTCGCCGCCTACAACGGCCCGGGTTCGATCCGGCTGTCGGCTCACTGTCTGCCGGCTGCTCCGGGAACGACGCTCTTCAACTGCATCACGCTGAATGGCGCCGGCTACCCCACCGGCAGTTTCTACGGGATCAATCCGAGTTTCACGACCGAGGTGCTCGTCGAGCTGGCGATGGGGCCGCCGTTCCTGGGCGTGACCGACGCCCAGGGCCGGTACACTTTCGATGTCCCGTCGGGCGTCCCTGCCGGGATCGTTCTCTACGCTGTGTCCATCGCCCTGAGCCCCGCCGGCTACCCCATCACGGCCTCGGCGCCGACCACGTTCACGACGCTCTGATCCGTTCGACGGGCGGAGACGCGCATCCGGAATGTGCCCCTGGTTGCCGCAGCCCGGGGCCGTCAGGCCACGCCGACGGGCCTGCCGGCGCCGGAGATGCCGAGGAACTGCATGTGCTCGGCCATGGCGGACGTCGTGTCGGTGACGACTTCGATGACCCGGCCGAGTTCGAGCCCGAGCCGGCCGACGACCGCGAGAACCGGCGGGTCGCAGAGCGCGTCCCGGAGCGCCTTCTGGAACTCGGGCGAGACGTCCTTCGGATCCTCCATGCGGTGGGCTGCGAACTCTGCGAGGAGCACGGCATCGAGCATGGTCGTGATGCGCTCCGGCAGGCCGAGCCGCTCCTTGAGCGTGCCGTGGTGGCAGGCGATGACGTAGACGATGTCGCGGGGGAAGTTCCAGAGATTGCCGAGGAGCCGGCCCGCCATGGAGTGGTGGAATCCGAAGATCTCCATCTCGCGCGTCGTGGCGTCCGAGATCGGATGGGGACGGGATGCGAGGAGTTGGTTCATCCGCGCCGGGAAGACCGTGGCCATGACGAGGCGGCCGAGATCATGGAGCAGCCCGAAGGCGTAGGCCGTCTCCGGCGTCTGATCGATGACGAGCTTCTTCAGGGCGAGGGTGCGGCAGAAGAGAGCGGAGAAGAGGTTCTCGATCCAGACGCGGCCGAGGTGGGGGTTCGTCGGGTCGAAGGCGCGCTTGAGGTGGGCGGAGGCCAGTCCGCCCACGACGACCTTGATGCCGACGCGCATGATCGCGCGATCGAGATCGCTCTCCACGACCTGGCCCGCGTAGAACGAGCTGTTGGCGAGGCGGAAGACGTCGGCCGCTAGGGCGGGGTCCGAGCGGATCACGGCGGAGGCCGACTGGAAGTACGAGGCGTCCTCCGGATCGAGAGTGAGGAGGCGGCCGATGCTCTGGGGGAGCGGAGGCAGGGTCTTGATGTTGCGTATGAGTTCGAGAAGCTCGCCCTGCTCAGACATCGCTCAGGAAACCTCGCTTCCGCAGGTGTTGCCGCTTGCTGGACGTGAGAGCCGGGGGGCCATCCCTACTCTTCGGCCTCCGCCGGGCGTGCCTTGAACCGAAGCCGGACCGCGGGGCGGCCCCCGTCGGGGCGGAAGCGCACAAGGATCCCCGGGGCGCGGGAGCCGTGGGGGTCGAGTTGCAAGATGTTGCCAAAAAAAGGCTTGGAGCGGATCGTTCAGCGCGGGGAGGCCAGCCGTTCCCGGATCCGTCGCTCCCGTTCCACCACGAGAGCCGTGAATCGCTGGTGATCGAGGCTCCCGGCCTTCTCGGCGAATTCCCGCCAGGATGCGAATCCCCCGAGCGCCGCGGCCTTGTCGCGGACGCGGTCGATGATCCGATCCGGGGTATCGGTTGCCGCCCCGCCGGTGCCCCCCTCGGCGACGGCGAGGCGTTCGAGCCCATCGAGGACCGCGACGATGGAATCCTCGGAGAAGCCGGAGCACGCGAGGGCTGCGAGGGTGACGATCGGAAGGAGCCCGAGGCGGCTCTGTCGGCTCAGGTCGGATGTCATGTGCTGCCTCGTATCGAACCCGGGGAGGAGGGGGCCGGCCGGAGCCGGATCCTCCGGTGGGCGAGGGGGTTCGGTTCCGTGGATCCTGTCACCTTATTCCGGCCGCCGAAAGCACTATAATGACCTTTCATCCCCGGGAGATCCTTCCTTGACGACCAGCGGCGCCCGGAGTGGCGGTACTCTCAACCTCTCCGAGGCTCTCAGCCCCGATCGCATCGCGCTGCTCCCGCCCTGTACGAAGGACGAGGCTCTCCGGAGCCTCGTGGACCTCGTGAACAGGTCCGGGCTCGTCCGCGACCCGAAGGCCCTTTCCCATGCCGTCATGGCCCGCGAGGTCATGATGAGCACGGGCATCGGCTACGGCGTCGCGATCCCCCACGCCAAGATCCCCGGCATCGACCGATTCCTGCTCGCGCTCGGGATCTCGAGGAAAGGAATCAGCTACGGCTCCCTCCTCGACGACCTTCCCGTGAAGCTCATCTGCCTCATCGCGGGGCCGAGCGACGACCAGGGGGGCTACCTCGCGCTCCTCTCTCTCGTCTCGAAGTTCCTGAAGAGCGAGAAGGGGAAGATCCTCGCCAGTGCGACGCCGGCGGACATCCACAAGTTCACGCTTCCCTACTCGCGCGAGCGCGCGATCCCCTCGCCCTGAGGGCGCCGCCGGCGGCAGGTGTTAGGATCCCGGCCGCAGCGCGCAACCCCCATCGAAGGTCTGACGGATCGGAGGCCGAGAGTCCATGAGCACGGACGCATTCCAGCTCCTGAAACGAATGCAGGAGGCTGTTCGGAAGTTCCGGGAGTCTCTTTGACTGGGACAAGGCGTGCGCGCGGCAGAAGGAGCTCCAGGAGCGGATGAACTCCCCGGGCTTCTGGGATGACCAGGAGAAGGCCAACGCCGTCATCCGGGAGCTCAAGAGCACGACGGACCTCCTCGAGTCGCTGGACGCGTTCGCGCGGGCGGTGGAGGATTTCGGAGTCCTCGTCGACCTTTCCGCCGAGGACCCCTCGCTCGCGGCCGAAATCACGGCGGCCTCCGCCGACCTCGAACGCCGTCACGATGCCCTCTATCTCCGCGCCCTCTTCACGGGGCCCCACGATCTCCAGAGCGCCATCGTGAGCTTCCAGGCGGGAACCGGAGGGACGGACGCCTGCGACTGGGCCCTCATGATGCTCCGGATGATCACGCGTTGGGCGGAGTCGAGGGGATACCGCACGGAGCTCATCGATCTCCTCGAGGACGAGGAGGCCGGCATCAAGAGCGCGACGCTGCGCGTCGAGGGGCCCTACGCGTTCGGGTACCTCCGGAGCGAGATCGGCGTCCACCGTCTCATCCGCATCTCGCCGTTCGACGCCAACAGCCGCCGGCAGACATCCTTCGCCGCCATCGACGTCGTGCCGGAGCTCGAGGAGGAGGCGGACATCGAGATCAACGAGGCGGACATCAAGGTCGATACGTACCGCGCCGGCGGCAAGGGCGGACAGCATGTCAACGTGACGGACTCGGCCGTCCGGATCACCCACATCCCGTCGGGCCTCGTCGTCCAGTGCCAGAACGAGCGATCCCAGCACAAGAACCGCGCCCAGGCCATGAAGGTCCTGAAGGCGCGGCTCCTGCGCGAGCGGGAGCGGGAGCGCGAGAAGGAGCAGTCGCGCCTCTACGGCGAGAAGTTCGACATCGACTTCGGAAGCCAGATCCGGTCCTACACCCTGAACCCCTACCAGCTCGTCAAGGACGCGCGGACGGGCTTCGAGACGGGGAAAGTCCAGGAGGTCATCGACGGGGCGCTCACGCCCTTCATGGAGGAGTACCTGCGCTGGCGGGCGGCGGGGGCGCCCAGGCGATGACCATCCGGCGGGCGCTGCTCTCGGCCTTCGACAAGACCGGCCTGCTCGATTTCGCGCGGATCCTGACCCGGTTCGGTTGCGAGATCATCAGCACGGGCGGAACGGCCCGTGCCCTCACGGAGGGCGGGCTTTCCGTGACGGATGTGGCCATGGTCACGGGCGTCCCGGAGATGATGGACGGGCGCGTCAAGACTCTGCACCCCGGAGTCCACGGCGGTCTTCTCATGCGTCGCGACGAGCCCTCCCACGTCGCCGCCGCCGAGGCCCACGGCATCGTGCCCATCGACCTCGTCTATGTGGACCTCTATCCCTTCGAAGCCGTCGTCCGGAGGCTCGACGCCACCGACGCCGAGCGGATCGAGATGATCGACATCGGCGGTCCCGCCATGCTCCGCTCCGCGGCCAAGAACCACGAGCATGTCGTCGTCATCGCCGATCGCGCCGATCTGGCCGCCGTGGGTGGGGAGCTGCTCGAGCGCGGGGGCGGGATCTCGCCGGAGACCCGGCGACGCCTGGCGGCGGCTGCCTTCCGGCGAACGTCACTCTACGATGCCGTCATTGCGGGCGCCCTGGCTCCGTCGGATCCGCCCGAGGCCCTGGTCCTGGCCTTCCGCCGTGCGGCGGAACTCCGTTACGGCGAGAATCCGCACCAGCGTGCCGCTCTCTACCTCGCGTCGCGCCCCGAGGAACCGACGGTGGCCCACGCACGCGTGCTCGCCGGTCGGGAGATGTCGTACAACAACTTCACGGATGCCCAGGCCGCGCTGGACGTGGTCCGCCGCCTTCCTGGCGCCGCCGCCGCCATCGTGAAGCATGGCAATCCCTGCGGCGTCGGCGTCCACCCCCACGACGCCGTCGAGGCGTACGAACGGGCCCTGTCGGGGGATCCCGAGGCCGCGTTCGGCGGCATCCTCTCGGTGAACCGGACCCTGTCGATGGACCTTGCCGTCGCCCTCGCCCGCCCCGAGCGGTTCTTCGAGGTCATCGTCGTCCCGGACGCCGATCCCGCCGCCGTGCAGCACGTCGCCGGCGCCGTCCGGTGGGGCCGCAATGTCCGCGTGCTGGCCACGGGGCCCGTGGAAGGAACGCCTTTCGACGCGGGCCTCCGCCAGCTCCGCTGGCTGCCGGGAGGACTGCTCGTCCAGGATCGCGACGTCTCCGAAGACGCGGAGTGGACGGTGGCGACGCGGCGGGCGCCCACGACGGCGGAGTCCGCGGACCTGCGCCTTGCGTGGGAGGTCGTGCGGCACGTGTCGAGCAACGCCATCGTGCTGGCACGGGATGGCCGCGTCGTCGGTGTCGGCGCCGGACAGATGAGCCGCGTGGCCTCGGTGCGCATCGCGTGCGAGCGCGCCGGCGATCGGGCACGGGGGGCGGTCCTCGCCTCGGACGCCTTCTTCCCCTTCCGGGATGGCGTCGACGCGGCCACGGCGGCCGGGGTCGTCGCGCTGATCCAGCCTGGCGGGTCCGTGCGGGACAAGGAGTCCGTCGAGGCGGCGGACGCCGGCGGCGCGGCCATGGTGTTCACCGGCCGGCGGCACTTCCGTCACTGAGATCGCCGGTCAGGGGACGGTGACGTAGACGAACGGCGTTCCTGCCCCCGTGACCGCGCCTTCGGCGTTCCGGGCCACGGAGACGACCCACACGGTGATACCTGGCGGAACGGGGCCCGGGAGGACGGTCAGCGCCGCGCCCGTGGCGTCGAGCGTGCCGCTGAATGGCGGGCCGTGGAACATCTCCGTCACGAGGTCCACGACCGGGATGTCGATGCCCCAGAACCAGCCCTCCGGGAATGCCCCGGCGACGAGGCTCATGGCGTTGAAGTAGGGGAGTCCCGGCCCCCCGCCCGTGTTGCGGATGAGGAGCGGTCCGACGGATCCCCCCGGCTGGGTGATCTCGAGGACCGGCGCGGCGGCGGCGGGAACGATGTCGAGCGTGCATCCCGCGAGGAACCCCGTCCCGGGGCTGAAGAGATCGCAGACCTCGACCTCCCAGAGACCCGCGGCGGGCGCGCCCCGGAACGCGGCGAGGGGATCGTCCGGACGGTAGATGCCCGCGGCGATCGTGGCCGTGCCCGGGGTGCCGAGAGCCGCCTCGTCGAAGCTCGATGCGGCGTTGTCGTCGAAGGTGTAGGCGAGGGGGGCCGCGGGCGGACCGGCGGTGCCGAGTCTCGATGTGTCCCAGGGGCTCATGAAGCGCGAGAGGTGGACCGTCGTGTCTCCGTGGATGAGACGGATCGCGAGGTCCGAGACCGCGTTGTGCGCGATCTCGAGCGTCACCGTGACGGACGCGACGGCGGCCGGGCCGGGCACGACGAAGGATGCGGTCACGCGGTTGGCGGCGTTGCCGCAGGCGCCGGGCTGCCCGCCGTTGCCCGAAGGCGGCACGGTGAGCGGCGGCGTGGGCTCGATGCTGAAGGTCTGTGCCGGAAGGGCTCCGGCGCCCGAGAACAGGGCTGCGAGGAGGACGGTCGCTCGACTCATCGCCGGGCTCCTTCCGCGCCGGGGCGCGGTCTCACGGGACTCAGAAACCCACGGTCGTGTACGCGAACGCGCGGCCGGCCCGCGTGACGAAACCCTCCGGAGAGACTTCGACGACGACGCAGTAGGCCGTGATACCGCCGGGCAGGGGGCCCGCGACCTCGAAGTGCGCGTTGCCGGTACCGTCGAAAGGCCCGTGGAACCAGGCGCCGAAGTCGATCTCGGCGAGAAGGGCTGCGAGAGGGATGTCGATGCCGTGGAACCAGCCGAAGGGGTACGCGCCGCGCACCTGGGTCATCGCGTTGAGGAACCGATGGCCCGGGGTGCCTCCCGTCGAGTCGATGAAGAGCGAGGCGCCGCCCGGCGTCTCGGCAAGCGTGAGGCGCAGGACGGGCTGCCAGGCGATCCGGATGATGGGGACGAAGTCGCCGGCGACGAACCCGGACGACGATCGCCCGGGCGCCGCGCAGCTCGAGATGTTGCCGTAGCGGTTTCCGCCCACGGTCGTGCCGGGGCCGGAGCGCGTGTCGAGGGAGGCTGTCGCCCACTGGGTGCCGTTCCCGCACTTGGCGAGATCGAGGATGAGGTCGAGGCCGAGGGCGGGGTCGTACACGAAGGGCGCCGTCAGGCCGAGCGGGATCCACGTCCCTGTCGTCGAGCCCGGAGGGGCCGCCGGAATGGCGCCCGTGACCCAGGGTCCGCTCCGGACCACCGTGACGTCGGGGCCGAGGTTGGCTTCGAAGGTCGCACTCTGCGCGGCCGGGGGCGTGCCGGTGGCGCGATAGTCGTTGGGGCTCGAAGCCAGCCTCACCGTCACATCAGGGAAGCTGCCGCCGGCAGCGGATGCCGACGGCGTCGCGAAACGGACGCTGATCTCCGTGATCTCGATGCGATCCTGGTGCTCGAACTCCGCGCTGTCGTAGACCCACTGCCAGCGCTGGCTCACCGCCGTGTTGCTGGTGAAGGGGTTGCTCGTGAAGCCGTTCCCGTCGGTGCTCTCGAAGCCCCGCGGCAGCGTCTGATGGAAGGGTTCGTTCTGGGATATGGCCGCCTGAGCGAGGACGGCCCAGAGAATCGACGGACCGACGAACTTCCTCCCCATGACAGTTCTCCACCCACGGCACGGCGGCCGTTCCGCGGCAGACCCAGGCCGCGGGACACCCGATGCGGACCGTCGTGCACCACCCGGTGCTGGAGGTCCTCACGGGAGGACCCGCCGAAAGAGCATACCCCAGGACGGACGGTCGGGCAGGGGGGGGCGCCGGAAGTCCCGGCGCCGCCCCGCCGGAGCCTCCGCGCCTGTCCCCCGCGACGGCCTATCGGGCCGGCCGGATCCGCTGCCAGTTCGCGGTGGAGCCGGTGCCCGGGTCGTAGCCGTCGTCGTTCGAGAGGTGGTAGACGCCGGTCTCGCTCACCCAGACGTTGCGATAGCCGCCCGGGAGCTGCACGGGGTGCTTCTCGTGGGGGCTCGTGTAGAGCTCCACGCCCCGGACGTAGTTGCTGAAGTTCCGGCTGATCCGGTCCTGGGAGGCCTGGCGTTTCCAGTAGGAGTCGCTGTGCATCTGCCGGATCTCCTCGCTGTTCCGACGAATGTACTCGGAGAGTTCGCCGGCAAGGCGGACGCCCTCGTTCATGCGGTTGCGGAAGAGATCGCAGACATAGCTGTACTCGCCGAACCACGAGGGATCGATCGTGAGCGAGTTCACGGTGGCGAGCATGAGTGGTGTGGCGGCGTCGAGCCGACCCTTCTCGGCGCGGAGCGAGAAGGGGATCCATGCCGGACCCCAGGAGTGAACAACGCAGTTGTTGACTCCGAGGTTCGTGCTGGTGATGAAGAGGGAGAGGTAGAAGTCCTCCTCGATGGTCCTGCCGCCCTCCTCGTATTCGATGCGGATCCGGGCGGAACGGACACGGGCGCCGATGAGCGCGGAGATGGCGGATGCGACTTCAGGAAGGTCCTGGGCCGCGGCGATGCGCGCTCCCCTGCGGACGGTCCTCAGGGTGATGTTCGCGATGACCTCCCGCGGATCCTCGATCGGGCGCATGATGACGGACCCCATGTAGTTCTGTCCCTCGGACAGGGGCACGACGGGGTTCGTGTACCAGGCGAACCAGGTGAACGGGAAGCTCTCGATGCGCTCGGACCCCGCGGGGTTCGAGATGGTGGTCTCGAGGCAGGCCTGATGAGCGTGGTCGGGGTACCACTTGACGCCGCCCGCGAGCTGCCAGCCCTTCGGGACAAGGATCTGCATGGCGTTGCGGTGGACGGCGGCGCCGTCGACGATCGTCTTCGGCTCGAGTTCGAGGGTCTGGGCGCCGATCGGCACTCCGGTGAACGTAAGTGCCGCGGCGACAACGATTCGTGACATTCCGGCGAACATGGCATGTCTCCGTTCGGGGTTCGTTTCCATGACGAATCCCCCTACGGGCGGGGCTCCGACCTGTGACACCAGAATACCGGAACGGGAGGGTGGCCGGTCAGCGGAGGGGTTTTCAGGACCGCAGCATGTCGTCCCGCTCCTCGCCGGTCGCTTTCCCCTTCTTGTTCCGGTACTCGTGCCAGGGGATGAGCTGGTTGTCCTTCACGTGCTTCGAATTGAGCTTCCGCTGGACGAACTCGTAGTAGCTCGTGAACTCGGACTGCATCGTCTTCACGTCCTCCGGCTTGAGCCCGAGGCACTCCATGAACACGTCCTTGCCGGAGCGACCGTCGAGCTCGGCGGCGAGGTAGCGGAGCCAGCCCTCGCGGTACTTGCCGGGCTTCCCGACGAGGACCATCCCCTTCTCGTCCGTCACGAAGTTGTTGAGGAAGTAGATGAGGAACCACCCCTGCGCGTAGACCAGGCTGATCTTGTCCTCGCGCCCCTCCGACTCCCAGCGGTACCGGTCGCGGTAGGTCGTCTGGAGGAGCTCGTCGAGGGTGTGGACGCCGTCCCGCCCTTCCATCTGGCGCCAGTTCGAGAGCCGGCCGATCTGGAGGCGTCCGATAGAGTACGTCCATTCGTTCGTCGCGGGGTCCAGCGTCCTGTGGTTGCCTGCGAAGAACTCGGCCACGCCCTCCTGGAACCAGTAGGAGTCCACGTCGTGGGCTTTCCTGTTGCCCCGCGA
>CAYQRN010000038.1:0-26252 GCA_964419995.1 uncultured Planctomycetia bacterium | reverse complement strand
ACGTGCCAGCGCCGGATGGGCTCGAGCTCCGCGTAGATGCGCCGCACCTCGGCGAGGACGGTCCCCGGCAGGCGCCCTTCCGCATGGCGCCGCTCGATCTCTCCCCGCACGTCGTCGCGCAGCGTTCCGAGGGCCGTCCGGGCGGCGGCCCGGAGAGCCGGCTTCCGCGACACGATCCGGTCGAGGTAGAGGTCAAGCGCCCGCGCGTCCGGCATTTCGCAGAGCGCAACGGCCGCCGCGGCGGCCGCTTCGTCCCCGCCGCCGGACGCGAGATCCATGAGCTCGGGCACGGCCTCGCGGCAGCGCATGCGGGCGAGGGCCGTCGCCGCCCGCGCCGCCATCGCTTCCTCTCCGAGGAGTTGGCGGAGCGCTCCGGCATGTTCGCCCGGCCCGAAGGATCCGAGCGCGTCGATGGCCGCGCCCCGTACGCCCTCCCGCGGATCCTGGAGCCGCCGGACGAGCACCGGCGCGGCCCGGGCGGCGCCGAGCTTCTCGAGGGCGCCGATGCACGCGACGAGCCCCTCCTCCTCGAGGCTGCCCCCGGCGGCAGCGGCCGCGAGAAGGTCCACCATGGGGGCGGTGCCGATGGCGGCGGCCGCGCGGACGACGGCCTGACGCACCGCGGAGGGCACATCACGATTCTCGAGAGCTTCCGCGAGGAGCGGTGCAGCGCCCTCGTACCGCAGGGCCGCGAAGGCCGCAGCCGCGGCGATACGCAGCTCCGGCTCCGTCCTCGTCCGCCAGAAGACCTCGAGATCCGGCCCGAGCGTCGCATCCTTCATGACGGCCACCGATCGCGCCGCCGCGCCGGCCACGACCGGCGACGGGTCCAGGAGCGCACGGCGAACGGCGCCGACGATGATGTCCGTGCCCTCCCAGGAAACCGTCTTCGCCGGGGGGTCCTTCTTCGCGGGCTGGATGCCCCACCACTTGCCGTCCCACGGCCCGGCCCTCCTGTGGGACGGAGCGAGCGCCAGCAGCACCGCCGCCCGGACATGGGCCGCCCCGGAACCCGACGCGACGTCCGCGGCCGCCCGGACGATCTCCGCGTCCGCCGTGTCATGCCAGGCGAGGAGGATCTCGTCGAGATCGGCGGGGCGCGCGTGAAGAAGTGCGGCAGCCACCCGGACGGGATCGCCCGCGGCGGCGATCGCCCGTCTCATGGCGAAGCGGAGGAACCGGTCCCCGGCCTTCGGGAGAGCCGCGAGAAGCGCGTCCGTGACCCGCCGGTCCCCGAGGCGCGCCGCGGCGAGGGCCGCCTCGCGCATCACGTCGGGATCCTGATCGCGAAGGCCCCCGGCGACGGCGTCCGCCATGTCGCGAAGCCGCAGGGTCCCGGCGACCCGCAGGGCCTCGGCCCGGGTCGGGGCGTCCCCGGAAGCCGCCGCCTCCGCAAGGAGCGAGTCGACCCGGGCGCGCGTCCCGGCGCCGGAGCGCCGGCGGATCTCCGAGAGAGCCCAGAGTGCGTGGCGCGCCGCGACGGCATCGCCCTCGGCGAGAGTCGCCGCGAGGACCGGGAGCGCGTCCCCGCCCTGACGCGCAAGCTCCCGGGCCGCGCGCGTGCGCCGCGGGAAGGACGGATCGCCAAGCTCCGAGGCGGGCCCCCGCGGGTCGGCCGGCGGCAGCGGATCGGCGGGCGGGCCCGCGTCGTCCGCGCGGCGAATGCGGAAGAGGCGCCCGGTCCGCACGGGCTCCTGCCAGCCGCCGTGTCCCCAGTCGGAGACATAGAGGAACCGCCCGCCCGGCGACTCGCAGATGTCCACGGGCCGGAACGAGGTCACACCTCCCGCCGTCACGAAGTCCTCGTCGTGAGCGACGCGGAAGCCGGCTCCCGCGGGCGCCACCTCGAAGCGTCGGATCTGGCCCTTCCCCCACTCGCAGAAGAAGACGCTTCCCCGGAAGGGGGCGGGCCAGGCGGCGGCCCGATAGACGAGACCGCCGGTGGGAGAACCACCGCCGTACTCCGCGAGGCACGGAAGCGCGCGCTCCGGGTGTTTCGCGTAGTCCCAGGGGTAGCCATAGAAGCCCCCGGGCAGGATGTGCGCGAAGCGGGTCCACCACCCGAGCCCGTCGTCCGTGTTGTCGAAGGTGAAGATCCGATCGCGCTCGTCCAGGGCGACGTCGAGCTGGTTCCTCGTACCCGTCGCCACGACCTCGAGCTCCGTTCCATCGGGCCGGACTCGCACGATGCCTCCGCCTCGCAACACGACGCGGGAACCGTCCGCGCCCGTAGCGCCCGGGATTCCCTTGTCGCCGACGGCGATGTAGAGGAACCCATCCATCCCGAAGCGGATGCCGCTCACGATGTGATCGTTGAAGCCGCCGGGCCAGCCGGGCGCCGGGGGGCCGAGATCCCGGAGGATCTCCTCCCGTTCCTCGGCCACGCCGTCGCCGTCAGCGTCGCGGAGCCGCGTGAGATGCGGCATGTTCATGGCGAAGACGTGGCCGTCCTGCTCCTCGATCCCGAACACGGCGAAGAGGTTCTCCGCGAACACCGTACGTTCGATGCCGCCGTCGGGCCGGAAGACGAGGCGGAGGATCCTGTCGATGGGCCGATCGGTGGGGCCGGGCATGTCCATCGGGTCCTCGGCGACGAGGAGCGAACCGTCGGGCAGCGCGTGCACGGCGGCGGGCCAGTAGATGTCCGGCATCTCGGCGAGGAGGTCCACGGCGAAGCCCGGCGGCGCGACAGGGAGCGGAGCGGATCTCCGGCCCGTCTCCGGGCGGCCGGCGCGGGGCTCGCGCCGGAGGGCGAAGGAGATGCCGGCGGCGAGGTGCTTGCGGAAGCGAGGGTCCTTCCACACCTCCGGGCGATGTCCGAGCGACGTGTAGAACACGCGTCCCTTCCCCCACTCGCGCCACCACGCCACGGCGTAGTCGTCATCCGTTCGCCGGGCGCCGGACTTCCGGAGATCCACGGCTGAGGGGTCGAGGCTCAGGAGCACGTGGAGCTTCTCCCGCGCCCAAGGGGCCCGGAACTGGTAGATCTCGTCCGTGATCTCGAAGGCCTCGCCGAGGTGGCGGGTCGCCGGGTGCGACGAGTCCTCGACGCGGATCCGGACCTTCTCGTGCCACGGGTGGCCGTCGAACCAGCCGCCGATCATCTCGCCATACTCGGGGACCTGGTAGAAGGTGTCGGTGGCCGAGTGCACGCCCACGAAGGCGCCCCCCTCCCGGACGAACGCGAAGAACGCCTCGCGTTGCTCCGCGTCGAGGGGAAGTTCCCCGGTCGTGTAGAAGAGGATCCCGTCGATGCCGGCGAGGCGGGTCTTCGAGAAGGCGGCCGCGTCCCGCGTGATCTCCGCCTCGAAGTCACCGGTCTCGCGCCCGAGCCGGATCATCTCCTCCTCGACGAGCGCGAACCGTCCGCCCTCGCCCCGCCGCACGACGTCATGTTCGAAGCCGGCCGACACGGTGTACACGAGGATCTTCGGGACGCGTGCCGGAGCCGACTCCTGGGCCTCGGCCGGGGGAATGTCAAGAGCGGCGAGGAGAATGGGCAGGAAGAGGGCGTGACGGCGCCGCATGTCGTTCTCCCGCTTTGGCGTAGAGCGTCGCGGGCGGATTGTAGCGCCTCCCGGGACGGCCGGACCCCTTGCGCGGGAGAACGGCCTTGCGGCCGCAGAGCGAGATCGCAAGTAATTATTCATCAACGCCTTGCGGCGACATCTACGATTCATGGCAACCCGGGACGCGCCGGCGGCCGACGTTAGAATCTGGCATGGGAACCGCCACCTCCACCGAGGTCGTCCTCGAACCTCTCCGCGAGGCCGTCGCCGAAGTGTCCGTCGCCGCGATGGACACCGACGACGAGACTCTTCTCGCGACGCGAATCTGCCGCCTCGATCTCTCGATCGAGACATCGCGGGTCGCACATCTCGTGCGACGCCTCTACCGGGAGCTCGAGACGAAGGGGCTCGCTTTCAGGCCCCTCTGCTACCTGAGCGACGAATGGGGCTGCCCCGACGAGGTCCCGGCCATCGGCATTCCGTTCTGGCTCGCCCACCGCCGGCTTCTCGCCATCGAACGATCTCACATGCTCACCGTCGAGGGTTCGGGGGAGGCCGAGTTCATGCGTCTGCTCCGCCACGAGGCGGGCCATGCCTTCAACTACGCCTTCGGCCTCTACGAGCGCCAGGACTGGCAGGAGACCTTCGGCCCCTTCCGGCGCAGGTATCCCGAACGCTACCGATTCCAGCCCTACAGCCGCCGCTTCGTCCGCCACCTCGCCAGCGGCTACGCGCAGCGGCACCCCGACGAGGACTTCGCCGAGACCTTCGCCGTGTGGCTCACGCCGCGCTCGGGATGGCGGCGCGTCTACGCAGGCACGGAAGCGCTCGCCAAGCTCCTCTACGTCGACGAGGCCACGAGCCGCCTCGCGGACCGCCGCTGCCCGGTGCCGCGCCGCGGCGCGCTGCACGGGAACATCGACCGGCTCCGGCTCACGCTCCGCTCCTGGTACAACCGCCGCCGCCGCATCCAGGCCCTCGATCTCCCGGATGCCCATGACGACGACCTTCGCGAGATCTTCCGCGGACACCTCGCAGGGCGCACGGCCGCGGCCTTCATCCGGCGTCGCTCGAAAATGCTCGTGGACCGCGTTGCGCACTGGACCGGAGAGCGTAAACATGTGATCCGTCCGCTGGTCGGCCTTCTCATCTCGAGAGCGAGGGCGCTCGGGATCGGGATCTGGAACGGCACGGAGGAGGATGTGTTCCGTGATCTCCTCACGTACGTCACGACGCTGACCATGAACTACGCCTACTACGGCAGGTATCTCGTGGAGACATGACGAGGCCCCGGATCACGATCCTCTTTGACAGCAACGGGCCACCGCCCGCGGATCAGGACTGGAGCCGGGCCCTCGTCTCGGACGAGGAGATCCCGGAACTCGAAGTCGGCCGCGCGCTCATCGCGCGGGGGTTCGAGCCGAGACTCTTCGGAGTCTACGACGACCTCCGCGCCCTCCTCGACGATCTCACGACGCACCGCCCCGACCTCGTCTTCAACCTCTGCGAGAGCTTCAGGGGCATCACGCAACTCGATCTCGGCGTGCCCACCGTCCTCGAGATGCTCGCCATCCCCTACACCGGCGCGGGCCCGCAGGGTCTCGTCTTCGGACGGGACAAGGCCATCTCGAAGAAGATCCTCGCCTTCCAGGGCGTCCGCGTGCCCGATTTCGCCATCTGCCGCCAGGACCAGCCCTTCACCCGGCCGTCGGCTCTGCGCTTCCCCCTCATCGTGAAGCCGCTGCTCGAGGACGCATCCCTCGGCGTCTCGGACGCGTCGGTGGTGAAGGACGACGCAGCCCTCCAGGAGCGCGTCCAGTACGTCCATCAGCGCCTTCGGAAGGACGCCATCGTCGAGGAGCTCATCCACGGTCGCGAGCTCTACGTGGGCGTGCTCGGCAACACGCCGCTCCGGGCGCTGCCCATCGTCGAGATGACCTTCGGCCCCGACACGAAGAAGCCCCAGATCGCGACCTACAAGGTCAAGTGGGACGCGGCCCACCGCGAGCGCCGCGGCGTCCTGTGCCGCATCGCCGCGGATCTCGATCCCCAGGTGGCGCAACGCGTCACGGATTCGGCTCTGACGGCCTACCGCAGCCTCGGCCTCCGGGACTACGGCCGCGTGGACGTGCGCCTCGCGCACGACAACGAGGTCTACGTCATCGAGGCCAACCCGAATCCGTTCCTCTCCGACGGCGAGGAGCTCGCCATGGCCGCCGAGGAAGCGGGAATCTCCTACCCCGACCTCGTCGAGACGATCGTGAACTTCGCGCTCGAGCGGACGAAGCCCGCCGCGCCGGCGCCCGAGCCATGAGGCGGCGCCTCCTCGCCGAGGCGCTCGGGACCTTCGCCCTCGTCTTCGCCGGGACGGGAGCCATCATCATCGACGCCGTGAGCGGGGGCGCGGTCACGCACGTGGGCGTCGCCCTGACGTTCGGCCTCGTGGTCGCCGCCATGATCTACGCCGTCGGCGACGTTTCCGGCGCCCACATGAACCCCGCCGTGACCCTGGGTTTCTGCGTCTCCGGCCGGCTGGCGCCCCGCGCGGTCGCGCCCTTCATCGGCGCCCAGTGCGCCGGCGCCCTGGCGGCGAGCGCGACCCTGCGCCTCCTCTTCCCGGAGCACCCGACGCTCGGCGCCACCCTCCCCGCCGGATCCGACATGCAGTCCTTCGTCCTCGAGACGATCCTCACCCTCCTGCTCATGTCCGTGATCTTCGGCGTCGTCGCGGCACCGCGGGAGCAGAGGGCCGCCGGCGGCATCGCTGTCGGAGCCGTCGTGGGACTCGAAGCGCTGTTCGCAGGCCCCATCTCCGGCGCCTCCATGAACCCCGCGCGATCCCTCGCGCCAGCCCTCGTAGCCGGTCGGATCGACAGCCTCTGGATCTACATCGCGGCTCCGGTCCTCGGCGCCCTCCTCGCCGTGCCCCTCTGCCGCGCCCTCCGCGGCTCCGCCTGCTGCGGCCGCTCCTCCGCCGGGAGGGCCCTGCCGTGACGCCGGGGAGCGCCGCCCCGCGCCGTCCCCGAATCCTCTTCGTGTGCGTCGAGAACTCCAATCGCAGCCAGATGGCGGAGGCCTTCGCCCGCCTCCTCGGCGGCGACCGGGTGGAAGCCCTGAGCGCCGGATCGCGCCCCTCGGGTCGCGTGAATCCGAGGGCCGTCGCCGCCATGGCCGAAATCGGCTGCGACCTCTCGGTCCACCGCTCGAAGTCCCTGGCCGAGGTGGGACACGAACCCTTCGACGCGATGGTCACCATGGGGTGCGGCGACGCCTGCCCTCTCGTCCCCGCCCGACTCCGGGAGGACTGGGCCATCCCGGATCCCCGTGACATGGACCCCGAGGCCTTCCGCGCCGTGCGGGACGGCATCCGGTCGCGGGTGGCGGACCTGCTCCTCCGCCTCGCGATCCCGCCCGCTCAGTAGGGCGGCTGTTCCTCGGGCTGGAACGACATCGTACCCCCGCCCTCCGGAAGCTCCTTGACCAGGACGTGGAAGCTCCGGACGGAGAGGAGCTCGCCCCCCGTGTGCAGCTCGATGGAGTAGGCGCCGGCCTCCCGAAAGGTCACAGGAGGGAAACCGAAGGCGAGGTCGAGATGGCTTCGCGGGAGCACGGGGATGTGGGAACGGATCGACACGACATGCACCCCGTTCATGTCTCGGACGGTGAGCTGAACAACTTCGCCGCCGGGAAAGTCGTTGAGGCTCACGAAGGCGACGAGAGGCGCGTAGGTGGCCGGCAACGTCGGGAACCAGAGGAACGAGAAGGAGCCGCTCACGGTCCACCGGCCCGTCTGGTGGTGCTGGTAGGCGCGTTCGCAGAGGAGGAGCGCGTTGACCTGCGGAAGCGGGTTCGGCATGAGGGCGGCTCCTCCGGGATCACTCGCCGCCGATGCCGAGGTAGCGGGTGAACCAGCCCATCGCGCGGTCGAACGCGTCGATGACGTGGGCCCGCTCCCGGTACCCGTGGGGTTCGCGAGGATAGACGACGTATTCGCACGGCACGCCCTTGCGCCGGAGCGCCTGCCAGAGCTCGTCGGACTGGGGCTTCGGGACGCGGTCGTCCGCCGCGCCCTGGAGGATCAGGGTCGGCGTGCGGGCATTGGCGATCCACCGGATCGGCGAGCGGTCCCAGTAGAGGTCCATGTTCTCGTAGAAGGGGCGCGCCATGTGGACGATCTCGTTCTCGACGGGGATGTCCGTCTGCCCCATGAAGGACACCCAGTTCGAGATGCCGAAATGCTCGACGCCTGCGGCGAAGCGATCGGAGAGCTTCGTCGCGGCCCAGGCCGTGAAGTAACCGCCGTAGGAGCCGCCGATGGCGCCGACCCGCTTCGGATCGACGAAGCCCCGGGCCACGAGCGCGTCGATGCCATCCACGACGTCGTCGAACTCCCGGCCGCCGAGGTCGCCGTGGTCGAGCTTGGCGAAGGCCGTGCCCCGGCCCGTGGAGGCCCTGTAGTTCGGATAGAAGACGAACCAGCCGCGCTCGGCGCCGGCCTGGCCGATGCGGATGTAGTCCGTCGTCTTCCAGTTGTCCGGCTCGTGGGCCTCCGGCCCGCCGTGCACGCAGGCCACGAGGGGCCAGGCAGTCCCCTCCCGGAAATCGTGGGGGTAGATGAGAACGCCCTCGAGGGACAGGCCGTCCCGCGCCTTCCAGGCGAACGTCTCCTGCCGCCCGCGGGGCAGCGTCTCGAGATCCGGCGTGGTTCGCGTGAGCCGTGCGGCCGTTCGCGCCGACAGGCGCCCGCCGAAGACCTCGTTGGGGTGGGCGGCCGAGCTCCCGACGGCGGCGAAGGCGTCGCCGTCGGCGGCGGCATCGAGACCCGTCAGCACGACGTCGCCCTTCCCGATCATGATTTCGCGGGCGCCCGTGGCCGGATCGTAGACCGCCACGACGGACTTCGTGCTCTCGGCGGCGAGGGCCAGGATGCGGCCGTCGGGACGGAACCGGATGTGCTGGATCATCCCCTCGTAGTCCGGCGTGAGGTTCCGCGGAGCGCCGCCCTCCTTCGGCACCGTGAAGAGGGCTCCGGCATGGGGGTCGGAACGGTCGATGGCCGCCACGAAGGCGATGGTGCGGCCGTCGGGCGACCAGGCGACCTCGGCGATCTTCCCGCCGATCTCCGCCACCTTCGAGGCGGCGCCCTCGAGGGGGAAGATCATGGTGCGCTTGCCCATGTAGGAGTCGTCGGTCCGCGGCGTGTCAGCCGCATTGGCGACGAGGGCGTCCGCAGACGGCGACCAGGCGAACTCGTAGACGGTGAGATCGCCGGCGGAAGTCACGGCCCGGGAGGCGCGGGTCGCGACGTCGATGACGTGGAGGCGGACGGGCTTCTCGTTCTGTTCCTTCACGGTCCAGTCCTGCCCCGCCTGACGGTCCTTCTCCTCCTTCTCCGTGGGCGGATCCGGCGCCGTGTACGCGAGGAGCTTCCCGTCCGGCGAGAACTGGAAGGCCGACACGCCGGTCTTCACGGACGTGAGGGCGAAGGGCTCTCCGCCGTCCGCCGGCAGGAGCCAGACCTGCCGCTTCGCACCATCGCCACGGGCCGAGAGGAAGGCGATGAAACGGCCATCGGGCGACCAGGCCGGGGAGGCGTCCTGCGAGTCCGCGAAGGTGAGCTGTCGCGCGTCGCCGCCCGCCGCCGCGACGATCCACAGGTTTACGTAGACGCCCCCGGGCTTCTCGTCGGCCCTGCGGGGCCGCGTCCGCGCGGAGACGATGCGGGTTCCGTCCGGCGAGATGGCCGCGGCGATGACGCGAGGCTGCAGGACCACCGTCTCGGCGGTCCATTTCCAGGCGCGCTCCGTCCCCTGCGCGGAGACCACGGAGGCCGCGGGAAAGAGGATCAGCGCCGCGTGGATGAGGAAGGCGGGGAGGACCGCGTGTCGTCGCATGCTCGTGTGGTCTCCGAAAGGTGTGGGCGCCATCCTAACCCGGATGATTCACGAAGACGGGCCGGGGCCGTCGCGAAGCGCGCGATTGCGGCCTTGGCGGCCGGAATCGCGCGCTTCACTGCATCAGCGAGGATTCTCCGAGCCGCGACGAGGAAGGGCAAGGAGCGACCCGGTCTGCTACCGTCGCACGATGCGTTTCTTCCACGTCGACGCGTTCACGGATCGGCCCTTCGCCGGGAATCCGGCCGGAGTCGTCCTGCCCGATTCGCCGCCTTCAGCGTCCTTCATGCAGGCTCTCGCGCGAGAGATGAACCTCTCGGAGACGGTGTTCGTCCTGCCGCCCCGATCATCGGGCGCGTCCTTCGCGCTCCGGTGGTTCACGCCCGCGGCGGAGGTCCCCCTCTGCGGCCACGCGACGGTTGCGGCCCTCGAGGTCCTCTGCAGCCTCGGGAAGATGCCGGAAGGACCCGTGTCCGTCGAGACTGCGTCCGGCATCATCGCCGTGATGTCGGAGGCCCGGACCGAAGGCTTCCTCCATCGCATGGAGCAGCCCGAGGGCGATGTCGTCGTCGTCGAGCGCGGATTCGATCACGCCATGGACCTCGGAGTCCCGCCGGAGGCGCTGGATACCCGGTATCCCGTCGCGGAGAGCCGGAGCGGCAACACGGTCCTCGTCATTCCCATCGTCGGATCCGCGGAACTCCGCGATCTCGGCCACGCCGCCATCCGATGGAACCTGCTCGACCCCGGACAGGACGGAATCCAGTTCTTCGCGTTCACGGACGAGTCGCTACGCCGTGTCGAGGCGCGGAGCTTCATCCACCCGCGGCTCGGAGTTGCCGAGGATCCGGCCTGCGGCACCTGCGCCGCGGCCCTCGGCCGGTGGATGCTGGCGCGGCCGACCACGACGCCCTCGGACGGTCCCTTCGCCGTAGAGGTGTCCACGGGCGCGGCTCTGCTCCGGCCGGGCCTCATCCGGGTCGACGTCGCCCCGTCGGGGCGCCTCAGGATCGGCGGGCGAGCCCGGATCCTCTTCGCCGCGACGCTCCCCGACGAACGTCCGTCGCCCGCCCCCTGATTGCCCGGAACCACCGGTTCCGGGCGTCAAGTCGCGTCGATCCGGCCCCGCACCATCCGGGCAAGACGCACAACGTCCTTCATGCCAACGATCTGTGACCATGGGATTTCTGTCGGGTCACGGCGGTTCCCTCCGCTTCTCCGAGTGGCAACCAACTCTCGAAGACAGGAGCAGGACGATGAACGCCGCGAAACCACCCCGATACCTTTCGATGCTCGCCATGACGGCTGCTCTTGGAGCCGTGCTGATCCCGGCGTCGCGGATCGAAGCCGCCCCGGCGCCGCAGGGCATCGAGATCGCCCTCCCGGAGGGCTTTGCCGCGACGCTGCCCGGATCCTGGCGAGCGCAGGACGCCGGCGGCCGGATCGAGATAGAGCCTCCGGACCGGGCGGAAGGCGAAGGCTACGCCCTGTCCGTCGCCAGCGCCGGCGGCGTGATCGAGCCGTCCGACCCGCGGATCGGATCCGCGTTCGAGGCGAACTTCGGCGCGAATGCCGGCTGGGTGCGCGGGCCTTCGGGCGCGCCCTTCAGGACGCCGGCGGGCCCCGGAGCGCTCTGGGGATGGAGTGCCGCGGCCGGGAACGGGCAGGCGAACTGCGTGCGGGCCTTCGTGGTGATCGCCGGCGGACGCATGTGCTCCCTCGTGACGGTCTGCGGGGCCAACATCATCTCTCGCCGCGCCCCGGAGATCACGTTCATCGCAACGAGCCTGCGGTGGGATCCGGTCGAGGCCGGACGCCCCGGCGCAGGCGGCGGCGCCCTGCCCCGCTTCGGAACCGACACGCCCGCGGGACGCTGGGTCCGCGAGGAGTGCTACTCGTCTTCCGGCTTCAGCAGCATCACGTCCGTCGTGATGACGCTGCATCCGGACGGGACGATCTCACGCAGCAGCTCGGCGGCGGCAGGGCTTCAGGATACGGATTCCACCGGCCGGCGGACGGGGGGCCCATCGAACCTCGTCGGAGGCGCTGCCCGACCCGTGGGACGCTGGTTCTTCCGGAACGGTATCCTCGAGCTCCGCTTCGAAGACGGATCCTCAGCCATCTGGAGGGCGGTCATCACCGGCACGCCAGGATGTCGGACTCTCGCGCTCCGGAATCCCGTCGGCGGGAAGTACATCATCTGGACGGAGAACGCGTGAGCGCGGCGGGTGCCGGCCGGACGGCGGCCGGCGCCTCGCGAGGGCGACAGTGGGGTGCGCCATACGAGCCCGGATGATCCACGAAGACGGGCCGGGGCCCGGCATTCTCGAATTGTCCGGGCTATGGCTTCAGGGTCACGAAGCTCTTCGAGCGGGACTGGAAGGGCGCGAGGAGGGCCTCCGGGATACGACCCGGGAACTCCGGCGCGCCCTCCGTCGGCCTGGCCTGCGCCTGCCGGAGCGAGAAGGCGATGAACGGATCGGGTTCGGCCCGCAACGCCCGCTCGAAGTCCGCAAGAGCCCGCTCGAGATCGCCCGGACCCCGCCGCGTGAGGAAGACCCAGCCGCGGGCGCAGTAGCCCCACGGATTCTCCCTGTTGCGATCGATGGCGGCCGCGGCCATCACGAGCCCGTTGGGCGCATCGCCCCTCGCCGTGAGGATGAGCGACATCCGCGCGAGGACCGTGGGTCCCGGCGGCCCATCGTCCGGAATCCGGGAGTAGTCGGACAGGGCTTCGTCGAGGCGTCCGCCGAGGAAGCGTGCCCAGCCACGTCTCAGCCGGAGTTCCTGGGCGACGGGATCGGACGCCTGTCCGACTCCACCGGTCTCTCGAGCCGACAGTTCCCGCGTGAGGATCGTCCCGGCCTCATCGATCTTCCCCTGCCGCACGAGGTGATCCGCCATCTGCAGGACACGAATCACGTGGGGGGGCGTCGCGGGGAGGGGGCGATCCCACCGCTCGGGACCGGCAGGCGAGTTCGGAGCCGACGGAGCCGGTACCGGCGCCGGAGCGGGCAACGGGGGAGGCGGCGCGGGAGCGGGAGTCGGAGCCAGTGAGGGGACCGGAGCCGGCGTCGGAGCCGGCGGCACCGGAGGTGGCGGCGGCAGGGGTGGCGCCGGGGCAGGCGTCGGAGCAGGAGCCGGTGTGGCCGGCGCCGGCGCGGGCGGCGCCGAGGCCACGGGCCCCGCCGGTCCATGGCCGACGCTCTCGTCGAGAAGCGATCTCACGTCCTCGTAGACGACCCAGGGGTTCGCTCCGCCGGCCCGACTCAGGATGCGCCGCCCATCGCTCGTCACCGTGAGCGCCGACGTCGGAGTCAGCGGCATCCACACGAAGTCCGGGTGCCTCCTGCGCGAGTTCCCGGCCCACTCGCCACCGAGGATCCGCCCGTCGGAGTCCGTCTCGAGAACATAGGCGTACTCATGGGCTTCGAGCTTCGCCGGCACGCCTTCGGGCGGGCGCGGTGAATTCAGCACGGCCGTCGTGTCGATCCTGAGCCGCACGCGGAAGAACCGCCTCGCTTCGTCGTTGTAGGGATACGCTCCGGGAGACCGTTCCCCCGTGATGAACTCCATGGCGGCGGCGCCGTCGCGAAGCTCCGCGAGCTCCGCCACCTCGAAGCGCGAGATGGGGAAGTTCCACACCTCCGGGCCGGGCGAGACGTCCGCGACGACGGCCCGGCACTCCCGCCCGAGGATGTTGGCGCAGAGCAGATGGAGCACGGCCGGATTCACGTCCCGGTAGGCGGGGTCGAGGGGACGCCCGTGATCATCGCAGCGGGGGCGTTCCTCCGCATCGTAGCGCCGGTCGACACCGAGCGATCGGCAGCCGTAGTACGCCTCCGCGAGCAGCGCCATGATGTCGGCACGGCCGAATGTCACGCCGGCGCGGACGACGGATGCGGCAGGCTCCGGTTCCAGCACGGCGGCCGCCGCCCAGCCGTTGCAGTGTCCCCACCACTTGTCCGGCTTCCTCTCCCCCTCGGTCCCGTGCTCGCGCCTTTCCCACGTTTCGGCGTCCCGTCCGAGCCCGAAGGCCCGGGCGTACTTCGCCACGGCGGATTCACCATCGTGCTCGAGGGCGATCCCGTTCGCCGACATGGGCCACCAGAAGCCGGACCAGGGCATCGAACGTGCCTGACCGCGGCGCGGCAGACTCTCGAGGCGGCGCTCGATATCGATGCCCATGGACTCGGGCTGATGGTAGATGGGTTCCTTGCCGCCGGATGGCCGCACGTCGAAGCGGAATCCGCCGGGGACATCCCAGCCGGAGCCGAGGCCCCGAAGGAAGTCCATGAGCGAGGCGCGGTCCCCGTCCCTCGACTCCGGGGGCTGAGCCGGCACGGTCGGCTGGACCAGGGCCAGAAGGCTGCCAACGAGCACGATCAGGGTGCGCATGAATCCTCTCCTGTCGGCCGCCGGGGCCGCATGTCACCGCCCGTCCGGAAGACGCGCCGTCACTTCGAGGTCAGCTGGAGCACGGCCTTGGAAATGCCCTCGCCGGGCCTCGCGGGCTCCTCGGTGCGGGGCCGCGGTCCCACGTCCTTGGGCGTCGGGAGGGTCCGGCGGATGAGATCCCAGAGCCCGTCGGTCACGATGCCCTTCGCGTCCGCCTCCTCGCTCGGCGAAAGGAACATGTGATCGCTGGTGCCCACGGCATCCCAGTCAAAGCCCGTGAGCGGGTCCCATTCGAGCAGGTAGGCGATGAGCGTCTCCTGACCCTTCGTTCCGAAGACAGCCAACTCCCACTTGGCGTGATCGCCGATGACGACGGTCTCGCCGGCGCGGACGGCGGACGATCGCTGCCAGAAGTTGGGGAAGACGAGCGTCGTGTCGCCCCTCGGACCGACATCGAAGACCAGAAGGTGCAGAGCCGGCGGCGCACCCTTCGCGATGTCGATTTCGAGAGCGAAGGGGTGGGCCTCGCGGACCTCGCGGGCACCCCCCCGCGTGTCGAACCGGGCGACCCAGGACTCCATCGACCCGGGCGCCCCGATCTCGCGCTTGACGAGGCCGAGGAGAAGCTCGCGCAGCGTCCGCCGCGCGGCGGCATTGAGGGGCGGGAGCCCCGGCCCGCCGGCCGGAGATTCCTGTCGCGGCTTCGCCTTCTGGAAGGGCTCCGGCATGGGGTCGTCGGGCTTCACGGGTCCCGAGACGCAGGGATTCTGCGGCGACGGCACCTGGAGATTGCGAAGCGCCTGCTGGACGAACTCCCGCATGGGGCCGTACCGCGCGATGCCGCCCTGGCGCGCGCAGACCTCGAGGTAGCGGAGCAGGAACATGGTGAACGCGCTGTTCCGGCCCGTGGTCGTTCGGGATCGTTCGCCGTCCGAGCAGGACGAGATCTGCACGACGCGCTGATCGGGCACGTCGAGGCCGAAGGCCCGACCGGCCCTGCCGGTCCGGGCGTTCTCCGAGCGCTGTTGCGGGCGGATGCCACGGGCACGCAGGAGGTCGTCCCCTCCGCCGCCCTTCTCCGGAGCGAAGAACTTGTCGCGGGCGAGCTCGATGACCTCGCCGGTGGCCGGATCGCGAAGCGGCGCCTGATCGTCGCCCGCGCCCTTGCTCATGGTCCCGGAGAAGCACGAATCCGAGATGAGATGGACGCGCTCCGCCACGAAGGCGGCCAGCGCGGCGTTGATCTCGTCATCGAGGAGGAAATCGCCGCCGTGGCAGACCCAGGCTTCATCGCAGCCGTCGTCCTCGTCGCCATCGAGGTCCTTCACGGCGTATCCGTGCCCCGAGAAGTAGATGAAGACGGCGTCCCCCGGGGCGGCAGCAGAGGCCATCGCCCGGATGGCGTCGAGAATGACGGCCTTCGTCGCCTGGCCGTCGAGAAGCAGGCGCAGCCCCGGGGAGGGCACTCCGGCTCCGCTGAAGAGGGATGCCATGTCCCGCGCATCGTTCACGCAATTCCGGAGGCGATTCGGCCCTTCGTAGTCGTCGATGCCGATGCAGAGGGCCCACGCCCCCCCCTGGGCCCGGAGGGCTCCACCGGACAGCAGCAGGCAGAGAAGAGGAACCACCATGGACTTCCGCATGATCCCGAGTCTCCTCGAATTCCCGGCCGGAGCGATCCCCGTGCCGGCGCCACTGTAGCGGGGCCGCAGCGCGCCCCGGGCGGGAGCAGCGCTGCTCCCGGTGTCAGACGGTCCCGTCGGGCGGGGCCGAGGCGGCCGCGAAGGTCTCGACGCCGAGGCGCGACGCCACGGCGGCCGCCAGCTCGACGGCCTCGCCGGCCGATCCGCACGGGAGGAAGAACCCGGACCCGCTCCCCGTGAGGAGCGGCGGGCGGCCGGCCAGGGCCCCGGCCTTCGCCATGAGAGCGTCGAGTTCCGGAAAGAGCGACCGGGCCCTCGCCTCGAGACGGTTGAAGAGGCGCCGCCGCACGAGATCCGCGTCGCCGTCGCGAAGCGCCGCACGGAGGGATTCCGAGGTCCGCGGTACGCCGGGAACCGGGAAGTCCCGGTAGACGAGTGGTGTCGGCACGGCAAGCGGAGGCAGAACGACCGCGAAGTGGAGAATCGTCCCGCAGGGGACCGGCGTCACGATCTCGCCCCGGCCCCCGCAGGCGGCGGTTCCGCCCGTGAGGAAGAACGCGACGTCCGAACCGACGTCCGCCGCCGCCGGCGCGAGTCCGGCGGCGCCGAGCCCGAGACCGTGGAGGACGTCCACCGCCATGAGCGCGTGAGCGGCGTCGCTGCTCCCCCCGCCGAATCCGCCCCCCGCGGGAATGTGCTTCTCGATGCGGATCTCCACAGGCAGGGGCCGGCCGACCCTGGCTTCGAGGGCGCGCACGGCCTTCCACGCGAGGTTCGAGTCCCCTCCGCCCACGCCGCGACCTTCGCACTCGACCCGGAGCGCCGCGGACCGCCGGACGATCATGCGGTCGCGGAGCGTGATGCCGTGCATCACCGTGTCGAGATCGTGATACGCGTCGGCCCGCCTCCCGAGGACCTCGAGAAAGAGGTTCAGCTTGGCGGGCGGTTCGAGTTCTAGAAGCTCCGGCATGGCGCGCTACGATAGCGCATCCAGCCGGGAATCAGGCCGCGGTGCCCGACTCGAAGACATCGAGAGCCGCCCCGGCAGCAGGGATGCCCTCGATGGTGTCGATGCGGGGCGGCACGTATTCGGGGCGGTCGTCGTCAGCGTCCATTCCACACTCCACGGTCGGTGCCCGGACCGGCGCGCCGGGCTCATGGCGCCCGCGGATCCGAGGGTTGGCGGATCCCGGGCGCACTCCTCGCCTCGATTCTACACGGCTCCGGGGCGGCTTCGTCAAGCCCTCCGGAAACTTCCGCGAAGCTCCCTGGAGTCTCCGGGCGACGCCGGCGGTCAGGCGCCGAGGGTGACATTGTCGATGAGGCGCGTCGTTCCGAGCCTCACGGCCGCCGCGACGACATCCCCCGCCCGGACTTCGATTCGATCTTCGAGAGTGGACGGATCCACGACGTTCACGTAGTCCACCGTCATGGACGTCGACCGGATGTGGTCGCGGACGCCCGCGAGCAGCGCGGCGCCGCTTCTCTCGCCCTTCCGGAAGGCGGCGTCGGCCAGCGCGAGCGCCCGGGCGAGTGCAGGCGCCTCCGCCCTCTCGGAGGGCGACAGATAGCGGTTCCGGCTGCTCAGGGCGAGGCCGTCCTTCTCCCGCACCGTCGGCAGGATCTCGACGTCGACGCCGCAGTTCAGATCCTCGTTCATCCGGCGGAGGATCGTCGCCTGCTGGAAGTCCTTCTGGCCGAAGAAGGCGGCGTCGGGCCGGACGAGGTTGAAGAGCTTCAGGACGACCGTGAGGACGCCACGGAAGTGTCCGGGACGCGAGAGCCCGCAGAGGTGGTCCGGAAGGTCATTCTGATCCACATGCGTCCGGAATCCCGGCGGGTACATCTCCGCCGCCGGCGGGTTGAAGACGAGGTCCACCGCCGCCGCCTCGAGCTTCGCCACGTCCTCGGCGAGGACGCGGGGATAGGCTGCGAAGTCCTCCCGCGGTCCGAACTGGAGCGGATTCACGAAGATGGAGACGACGGTGCGGTCGCTCACCGTCTTCGAGCGGCGCACGAGGGAGAGATGCCCCTCGTGCAGGGCGCCCATGGTGGGCACGAGCCCGATCGAATGGCCCTCGCCGCGCCAGCTGCGGAGCCGGACCCTCAGCTCGGAAATCGTCTCGACGACGCGCGTCATGGCCATCCTTTCATCTCGATGCGGCGGACGCCGCCGGTGTCGCGAAGCCCCGAGAGGATCTCCGAGAGGGTCCGCCCGATCAACGGGTGCACGAGCCCGGGCGCCACGTCGCAGGCCGGGACGAGCACGAAGGCGCGATCGTGCAGGCGCGGGTGGGGCACGCGGAGCCCGGGGGCGGCAATGACCTCGCTCCCGCAGAGCAGGAGGTCGAGGTCAAGGGGGCGCGGCGCGTTGCGGACCGTGCGGACGCGGCCGGCGGCCGCCTCGAGGGAGAGGAAGGCCCGGAGGAGATCCGCCGCGGGGACAGCGGCTTCGAGGCGCACCACGGCGTTCAGGAAGAGCAGGTCCGGGGGGCCGCCCACCGGCTCGGTCTCGTAGACGGCCGACCGCGCGGCGGACATGACTCCGGGCAGCCGTTCGAGATCCTCCATGGCGCGCGCGATGTGCGCCGCGCGGTCGCCGAGATTGGAGCCGAGGCCCACGAGGACCGGTCGCCCGTCCACGCGCCCCCCTGCAGGGTCAGAGGATCGACTCGCCGTCCACGCGCTCCCTCCCGAGGAGCAGGTCGACGACGTAGAGGACCGGTCCGGAAAGCAGGTACACGGCGCAGAAGAGCGGGATCATGATCTCGAGTTTCCAGAACAGGAGTCCCGCGGCGAAGACGACGAGCACGAGGTAGGTGAAGTTCCGCTTCTCGCGGAAGAGGAAGTTCATGGCGTGGACGTAGGGGATGCGGCTCACCATGACGAGCCCCACCACGGGCATCACGATCGTGAGGATGCGCAGCGTGAGCGCCGCCTGGGCCTCTTGGCGCGAGCCGAGCTGCTCGATGGCGAGATAGGCCGCCGATACGACCATGGCGGCTCCGGCCGGCGAGGGCATGCCCTTGAAGTACTCGTGGGAGTCCTCGTCGTCGGTCTCCACGTTGAAGCGCGCGAGGCGCAGTCCGACGCAGGCGAGATAGAGGCCGGCGATGACGAGGGAGAGCTTGGGCTCGACGATGCTCCCCTGGGATTCGACCATGACCTTGAAGAGGAGCGCCGGAGCCGCGCCGAAGGAGACGACGTCCGACAGGGAGTCGAGCTGGGATCCGAACTCCGTGGCCTGGTTCGTGAGGCGGGCGACCTTGCCATCGAGGGCGTCGAAGATCATCGCGACGAAGATCGCGATGACGGCCTTCTCCCAGAGGTGGAAGCGGAGCACGGGATCCGCGGTGGTCACGGAATCGGCGCAGTAGGCGATGGCGAGGAAGCCGCAGAAGAGATTGCCGAGCGTGACGAGGGTCGGGACGACGGCGATGTCGCGGAGCCGGCGCCTCATGACGGCGCCCCCGGGCGCGCCACCGCCGCCGGACTCGGCGCGAGTGACGCGAGGATGGTGAGGCCGCCCTTCACGCGCGCGCCCTTTGCGACGCGAAGCTCCGCGGCGGTCCGCCGCGGCAGAAAGAGCTCGGTGCGGGATCCGAACTTGATCATGCCGAAGCGCTGGCCGCGTTCGAGCACGGCGCCGGCGGCGAGGGGGCAGACGATGCGCCGCGCGATGGCGCCCGAGATCTGCCGCACGAGCACCCGGAACGGCGCCACGCCGGGGGCGGCGGCCGCGAGGATCCCCACGGACTGGCTCTCGTTCTCGGCGGAGGCGCGGGGGCTGCGCGCGTCGAGGAAGCGGCCCGGCTGATAGCGCAGGTGCTCCACGCGCCCGGCCACGGGGGAACGGTTCACGTGGCAGTTGAAGACCGAGAGGAAGATGCCGATCCGCACGGACGGCTCGCCCACGTACTCGGGATCGTCCACCGTCGCGATGTCCGCGACGACTCCGTCGGCGGGCGAGACGATGTCGAGGGGCCCTCCGGCGATGCGGCGCCCGGGGTCCCGGAAGAACGCGATGAGGAAGACGAGCAGCAACGCGGGGAGGACCGCCAGAGGGAGGAAGAGGGCGGCCAGCGCGACCGTGGCGAGGAGCAACGGCGTCCCGAGGAAAAGCAGTTCCCTCGTCCCGTGCCTGGTGATCGGAAGGCGCATGGTTGGATTGTGCGACACGGGTCCGTCAAGTCAAGGAATGATGCTCTAACCATCATTCTACGATCGAGTTGCGGGCGCGGCGAGGGCCGCCGCAACAGGCGCCGCGGGGCCCGGGGCCAAGGTCCCCCTCCGGCCGCGCGGAACCCGCCCTTGCGCTCGCGGATCGCGCGCGCACACTTCCGGCCATGGGCCGGATCAAGGACGTGCGCGGGCGGGAAGTCCTCGATTCCCGCGGGAATCCGACAGTCGAGGTAGACATCCGACTCGAGTGCGGCGCGACGGGTACCGCAATCGTGCCATCCGGTGCGTCCACCGGAACCCACGAGGCCGTGGAGCTGAGGGACGGCGGCCCTCGCTATCACGGAAAAGGCGTGACGCGAGCCGTGGCCCACGTGAACGGCGAGGTCCGTGATGCCGTCCTTGGCCTCCCTGCCCTCGACCAGGGGGCCGTGGACCGCGCCATGCTCCGGGCGGACGGGACCCCGAACAAGGGCCGCCTCGGCGCCAACGCCATCCTCGCGGTCTCGACGGCCGTGGCCCGGGCGGCGGCGGCGTCCGTCGGCCTTCCGCTCTGGAGGTATCTGGGCGGCGTCCGGGCCACGACGCTCCCCGTTCCCCTCATGAATGTCGTCAACGGCGGGGCCCACGCCGACAACAACCTCGACATCCAGGAGTTCATGATCGTCCCTGCGGGGGCGGCCACCTTCGCCGAGGCTCTGCGCGCCGGCGCCGAGGTCTTCCACACCTTGCGCGCCGTTCTCAAGGAGCGGCACCTCAACACGTCCGTGGGGGACGAGGGCGGGTTCGCGCCGGATCTCCGCAGCAACGAGGAGGCCCTCACGCTCCTCGTCGAGGCCATCAAGCGCGCCGGCTACGAGCCGGGGAAGGACGTGGCACTGGCCCTCGACTGCGCCGCCAACGAATACTGCCGGGACGGCCGCTACGACCTCGAAGGCGAGGGCCGGAAAGGGCTCCGGGCCGCGGACCTCGCCGAGATCTACGCCACCTGGTGCGCGAAGTACCCCATCCGCTCCATCGAGGACCCCTTCGCCGAGGACGACTGGGAGGGATTCGCGGCCCTCACGCACCGGCTCGGCGACCGGGTCCAGATCGTCGGCGACGATCTCTTCGTCACCCATGTGGACCGGCTCGGACGGGGCATCCGCGAGGGGGCGGGGAACGCGATCCTGGTCAAGATCAACCAGATCGGCAGCCTCTCCGAGACCCTCGACACGGTGGCTCTGGCCCAGCGCAGCGGCTTTGGAACCATCATCTCGCACCGTTCGGGCGAGTCCGAGGACACGACGATCGCCGACATCGCCGTGGCGCTGAATGCCGGCCAGATCAAGACGGGGTCCTTGAGCCGGACGGACAGGATCGCAAAATACAACCAACTGCTCCGGATCGAGGAGCAGCTCGGCGCGACGGCACGCTACGGCATCGGGCGCCCCTGAGGCGACCGGGCCACGCCGGACCGCCGGGCCTCTCCCGGATCCGTGCATCGCAAAGTCGCGGACGGGGCCACCTGCCCCGGGAGGGATACGGGAAGCGATGTCCACGCGCATGATCCCCGACCTTGCAGCGTCGGCGCCTCGAACGCAGGACGTCACCTGGATGACGGTCCTCTTCCTGCTTGGCGCCGCGGCGCTCATCCAGGTGCTCCATGGGCGCGAGCTCGCCCCCGCCCGTTCGGAACTCCGCCGCGCCCGACTGCAGCACGCCGAGCTGGAATCCGCCATCCTCGAGATCCGCCGCACCCGCGACACGGGCCGCGTCCGCGTCCGAGCTCTCGAAAAGGACCCTCAGACCATCGAGGCGGCTCTTCGCGACCGTGGCTATCTCCGCCCGGAGGACATTCCGCTGCGCGTGGTCCGCAAGGGATCCTGATGCACAGGCACACCCGCTCGTCGACTCGCCCTTAAACCATTTGACAACAAAGGCATACGCGCATCATTGATGACGGTCATCGAAGTGCGCAGAATCTGTACGATCCATTCTCCCGCATGAGACGTGCGCCACGCTCGCCCACCCAGCGGACAGCGGACGCATCAGTGGCGCTCGGTCTCCTGCGTTTCTCCAGCAAGCAGAACCAGCTATGACATCCTTTCCTCTTCCTGCACCCCAGTATGGCTACCTCGTCCGGGCCGGATCGGTGGGGCGGCTGTTCAAGGACCCGGCCGAGGCTCAGCGCCATGCGCGGACCTCGGGCGGCGCTATCCGGACGGTGGAGGCCGCGCGTCATCTCGATCCCGAGGCCATGATCCGCTGGCTCGAGACAGGCGAGGCCGAAGTCGCAATTCCCGAGACGTCCACTTCGGACACCACGAAAGCACGCATGCCTGAGGACACCTTCCAGAACCGCATCGAGTTCGCCAAGTCCGAGCTCAAGGCCAATCCCGAGATCTCGCCCTCCGACCTCAAGCGCAAGGGCGCCGACCTCGGGCTCAACATCTACCCGCTCATCATCGGGAAGGCCCGAACGGCGCTCGGACTCTCGAAGCCACGCCCGGAGCCCCGGCGCATCGCCCAGGGCTCGCCGGCCCGCCGCACCGCGGCCCCGGCGACGATGACGGGACTCCCCGCCGCCGACGCCCTCATGAGCTTCGCGCGGGAGTTCGACGAGCTCAAGTCCGAGGTCGAACGGTACCGCGCCGCCATCCAGCGCATCCGCGAAGCCGTCTCGAAGCTCTGAGGCCGGAAGGCCCGTGCCGCTCCCTCCGGAACTTCCGCGGATCGCGATGGAGGCCGCGGAGGCGGAGGGCTTCGAGATCATCGACCTCTCCGTCGCCGGCCGGAACCGGATCGTCGCCACCATCGCGCACGACCCCGCGCCGGTCTCCGTGGACGACTGCATTCGCGTGACCCGGGGGATCCGCTCGCGCCTCCGGGACCTCGGGTTCGACCCCCGCGACTTCCACGTCGAAATCGCGTCGCCGGGCATCCACCGGCGCCTCCGCACGCGCCGGCACTGGGAGACGTTCGTCGGCCGCGACGTGGCCGTCGAGCTTCTCGAGGACCGGGACGGCCGCCGCCGTTTCGAGGGCCGGCTCGAGGCCGTGGACGACGCGGGAGTCCGGATCGCCGCCGGCCCCGACCGGCACGATTTTCCCTTCGCGGCCATCCGCGAGGGCCGACTCCGGGGATAACGTCGTGCGCCGCAATAGCATGGGGGCCGCCGAGGACGCGGCCGGGGCCTCGCGGCCCCGCGACCCGGCACGCCCGCACCGGCCGCGGAGACAGGAACCGACGTGAACACGATCGACGCCCGCGCGCGCACGCTCGACCGGGAAGGCGTCGCCTACTACGAGGCCAACCGCTTCCGGAATACCCTCCGCCGCCGCTTCATCGCCGCGCGGGAGGACCGCATCGTCACGCGCCTGCTCTCGCGCCTCTCCGCCGGATCCGTGGTCCTCGACGCGCCGGCGGGGTACGGCCGCATGCGCCCCGCCATCCTCCGGAACGGTCTCGTCCCCTGGCACGTCGATCTGAGCCTCGCCATGCTGCAGCGGCTCCGCGAGGCCCACGGCGGCCGAGACGCCGTCATCGCCCTCCAGGGCGATGCCGCGCGCCTCCCCCTGCCGGACGGCGCAGTGGACTGCATCGTCTGCTGCCGGCTCTTCCACCACTTCGACGCCGCGGACACGCGCCGCCGCTTCCTCGAAGAGTTCGCCCGTGTCACGCGGCGCTTCGCCGTCGTGAGCTTCTACACGCCCGGCAATGTCCGATCCTGGAAGCGGCGCATCGCGGGACGGAAGCCGCGAGGCTATCCGATCCCGCCCCGTATCTTCCGGGCCGAGGCCGCGGCGGCGGGCTTCCGGGTCATCTCGCTCTCCGCCGTCGTGCCGCTCCTCGAGGCGAATCACTTCGCGCTCCTCGAGAAGACGGGCGTCACGGGCTGAAGGGAAGAGCATGCGACGGCGTCTCGAGGAGCTACTCCGTTCACCCTGCTGTCTCGCGACGCTTCGCGTCCACGCCGCCCGCACGGGCGTGACGCCGCAGGGCGAGCCTGAAGTCCTCGAGGGCACGCTCGAGTGCGATACCTGCCGCCGTGCGTATCCGATCCTCGACGGGATCCCGCGAATGATCGGAACAGCGGCGAGTCCCTCCACATCCCTCGCCGAGGTCAAGACGCGGACGGCGGCCCTCTTCGGGCACGAGTGGACCCGGAACGACCGGCACGGCTTCGACGATCCCGACTGGAACGTGGACCGCGAGGCGACGGTCTTCCGCCGCAAGTCCACCTTCGCGCCGGAGGAGATCGCGGGCAGGCTCACGCTGGACGCGGGCTGCGGGAACGGTCGCTACTCCTTCCAGGCCGCGCGGGCCGGCGCCGAAGTCATCGCCGTGGATCTCGGCGCCGGCGTCGGCTCCACGCGGCGCAACAATCGCGCCTCGGGCCGCGTGCACGTCGTTCAGGCGGACCTCCATCGCCTGCCCTTCGCCTCCGGCACCTTCGATCGCGCCTTCAGCATCGGCGTCCTCATGCACACCGGCGATGCCCGCAGGGCCTTCGACTCCATCGCTCGGACGCTCGCGCCGGGCGGCGAGTTCGGCGTGCGCCTCTACGGTCGCGGGAACCCCCTCTACGAGTTCCATGATCGCTGGATCCGCGCCGTCACGACGCGCTGTCCGCCGCCGGCCCTCGAGGAGCTGTCGAGGGTCGGAGCCGCTGTCGCCGCCTACATGCGGCGGCTCGGACTCCTCCGCTTCGCCAATGCCGCCCTCCGCCTCGAAGCCCATCCGGTCCTCGTCTTCGACTGGTACGGGGCGCCCGTGGCGACGCATCACACCTACGGGGAGATCGAGGGCTGGGTCCGCACCGCGGGTGTCGAACTCGTCCTCGACTACCGCGACCGCCGCCGCCGCCTGCTCCCCCGCCACCTCATCCGCCCCCCCACCGTCACCTTCCGCGTTCGCCGCCCCGCCTCGGCCTGACAGACGCGCCAGCGCACGGCTCGGTCATCGGGGCGCCGGAACGCGGGCGCACTCCCCGGGGAAGGGGCGGGGCTCATCGACGCAGGTATCCGCCAGCACGAAACGACCGCGGCGCTCGCGATCGATGAGGACGCGGGCCCCCGGCGCAAACACGAGGCCCACGTCTCTCCGCCGGCCCTCGTAGCGGCGCGGGCGCTCGAGCTGCGTCGCATCCTCCCACGTCGTGCAGTCGAAGTCGCCGGGCACACGTTCGAGCAGGATCGCCGAGGAGCCGTCGGCCTCGCGGATGAACGCGAGGAGCGGCGCCACCGGGAACTTGCGGACCGAGAGGCGTTCCATGCCGATCCAGGTCTTCTCCGCCAGGGATCCCTGCTCCGGCGTGTAGCTGAGCACCCACGTGTCCCCGCGGAAGGTCCGGAACGGCCCGGGCCCCGGCCCCGGGGTCTCGCCGCCCTGCAGGACGGTCCGCCGGAAATCGCGGACGAGGCCGGCGACGTCGTCCCGCCGCCGCTCGATGATGCTGGCGCCCCCTTCGCGACGCAGGCGGAAGCGGCTGCCGTCGCGCAGGCACTTGCGGTCCTGCGAGACGATGTACCGCGCCCACCAGCGCCGGAGCCCCTCCCAGAGCGCGGCATACCGCTCGCGCCTCTCGCGCCGCGTCCCGCCCGCGGCCGACGCCACCGCCGCCGCGAGACGCCGATCCGACCGGGAGCGGGTATCGGTGACCCAGAGGCTCGTCATCGCCGGCGCGACGAGGCTCTCTAGATCCCCCTCGGCGGGGGGGTCCGAGAAGGCGAGATGGCGGTAGTCGATGAGGAAGAAGCGGGGCTCCCCGTCCTTCTCGACGACGAGCACGTTGGCGAGGTGCTGATCGGGATGACGCACGCCCGAGCGGGCCAGCGCGACGAGGAACCCCGCCAGGGCCCTCAGGAACCGCACGCGCCGGCGGCCGCGGAAGACTCCGAGGGCCGACTCCTCGGAAACGAGGGCCCAGACGGTCCGCGCCTCCGGCAGGTACTCCATGGCGTAGAGCGATTCCCGCGGCAGACCGAGCCTGCGCCGCACGGCGAAGAACCAGGGGGTGGCCACGGGAATGCCCCGCCGTTCGAGCTCGAGGGCCCTGCGGTACTCCTCGAGGGCCTTCGGGCCCCGGAGCATCGTCTCCGGGAGCCGTGACAGCGGCGGCGCCGCGAAGTGCTTGATGACGACCTCGCGCCCCCCGGCGGTCACGCGGTGCACCGATGTGTCGCGGCGGCGGCGCATCAGCACCGCGCCCTCGCCCTCGAGGCTCCCGAACGGGTCCGCGAGCAACGCTTCCAGCCACGCGGAATCCCCGACGGAGCGTCGATTCACCCGCGTCTTCACCCTCATCACGGGAAGCTAATGTGGTGCGTCACACAGATGCGAACATATTCGCCGAGAGATTCTCGTGCGGGGCGAGGCGCGAGCCCGGAAGCAACCCTGGATGGGTTGTGGGGAGGGCGAGCAACGAAGCCCCGCGCGAGAAGATCCGGCGAGATGGAGCAAGTGAATCTGGTCCTCGTCGGGATATGTCACGGTATGTGTGACGCACCACACTAACACTCCGCGTCGCGGCAGTCGTCTGCGGCCCGGCGCCCCTGTCTTCCGCAACATTTCACGTGCCGCCCGAGACCTCCTTCGAGAAACCTGTTGACAGGCCCCTCGCCATGCTGCAGGCTCGTGGCTGGAAG
>CAYQRN010000037.1:0-26443 GCA_964419995.1 uncultured Planctomycetia bacterium | reverse complement strand
AGCGCCAGGGCCGCCCGCCGCGCCATGGGCAGGATGAGCGACCGCTCCGCCGGCGTGAGGGCGGCCGGGACGGCGCGGTGCCGGGCAGCATCGGTCCGGGACGAGCCCGTCCACTTCCGGTGGAAGGTATAGACGGCCGTCGTCCCGTCCGTGAGCCGCGGAAGCGCCACGGCCACGGGCGGGAGCGTCCGGAGCGGGTGGCCGAGAAGGGAGACGGTGAGCTCGCGGCCGGGCAGGAACTCCTGGAGGAGGAGCGGCCCCGCGCCCTCGTCGAGGAACCGCCGCGCGGCGGAGGCGAGGGCGTCGGAGGATGTCACGAGGGCCACGCCCCGGCTGCCGTGGTCGAAGGCGGTCTTGACGATGAGCGGGAACCGCAGCTCCGCCGGCCGCCGTCGGGGGATGTCCGTCGCGGTGACCGATCTCGGGACGGGGAGTCCGCGGGCGGCGAGCCGCGAGAGGGACAGGATCTTGTCATCGGCGAGGGCTGCGGAGCGCGCCGAGGCGCCGGCCGTGAGAAGGCCCCGGCGCTCGATCTCGAAACGGAGGAAGCCCCGCAGGAAGGCCTCGCCCCGGAGCCGGTCGGAGTGCTCGAAGACGAGGGCGGCGCGGTCGAGTTCCGGCAGCCGCCGCGGCAGGTCCTCGACAGGCACCGTGAAGAAGGGGAGCCGGAGGGCCCGGAGGGCGCCGTGAATCGCCTCGTAGCAGCGGCAGAAGGACTCGCGCGTGTGGATGACGGCGACGGGAGCGGCTTTGAGAAGCCGGCGGGATGCCGTCACCATGGTCTCCGATCCTCGTGAAAGGCGCCATGCTAACGCGGTTGCGGACGGGGGCACGATCCCGGGGCGGCGCCGCCGCCGGACCTTGGAAACCGTTGCGCGCCGGGGGCGCGTGTCTGGTAGGATCTCACCTGTCGCCCGACGGGATCGAGTCTCCTCCGCCGTGGAGTTCCCCATGCGCCGTGCCGTCTTCTTCGTGCTGGCCTCCGCCCTCGCCGCGTCCGCCGGGGCGCAGTCGGGCCTCTCGACCCGCGTCCGCGTCTACTCGGCCGCCCCCGCAGCCCTGGCCGCGAGCCTCGAGGCAGGGGGATTCGACGTCCTCGAGGGCTCCGTCCGGGCGGCGTCCGTCGATGTCATCGCCTTCGGCGGCGATCTCCAGACCCTGACGGCGATGGGCCTTCCCTACACCGTGGAGGCCGTGGGACAGCCGCTCTCCGTGATCCAGTCGGCTCCGTCCCCCGACCCCGTGCCCGCGGGATATCCCACGCTCACCCAGATCATGACGACGCTCGGCGCGGCGGAGGCCTCCTACCCCGGCCTCTGCGACCTCGTGGATCTCACCGCCGTGCTCGGCACCCCGGCGACCTACGAGGGGCGGCACCTCTACGCGATCAAGGTGTCGGACAACGTGGCGGTGGACGAGGATGAGCCCGAGGTCCTCGTGGTCGCCTGCCATCACTGCCGGGAGACCGTGACCCCGGTTCTCGCCCTCGACATCCTGGCCCGGCTCACGACCCTCTATGGCGTCGATCAGCAGATCACGCAGTTCGTCGACAGCCACGAGATCTGGATCGCCCCGGTCTGGAACCCCGATGGCTACGAGTATGTCTTCAACACGGACAACATGTGGAGGAAGAACCGCCGGCCCGTGGGCAACAGCGTCGGCATCGACCTCAACCGGAACTACCCCTTCGGATGGTCCTCCTCCTGCGCGGGCAGCACGACGGCCTCGTCCGCCACGTACAAGGGGCCGAGCGCGGGGTCCGAGGCCGAGACACAGACCATGATGGCCTTCGGCAACGCCCGGCGCTTCTCGAAGGTCCTCGACTACCACTCCTACGGCCGGGAGGTCCTCCACGGCTACACGTGTCTCGTGCATCCCTTCGCGTCCTGGCTCCAGCAGGAGGCGGTGGCCATGTCGACGGCGGCAGGCTATGCGGGCCACGAGCGAGCTCCGAGCGCCATGGGCGAGCACTATCAGTGGCAGCTCGCGAACCACGGCACGTTCGCCTTCCTCATGGAGACGGCCACGGCGTTCCAGCCGAGCTATGCGACGGCGGTGGCCGAGGCGAGCCTCGTGTGGCCCGGGACGATCTGGCTTCTCAACCGGCCCGCGCCGGTCCCCGGCCACGTCCGGGACGCCTGCACCGGCGCGCCGGTGCCCGCCTCCATCGCCTACGCCGGCGTCACCTTCGCGAACGGCGAGACCAACGCGACGGAGCCGCTCTTCGGCCGGTACCATGCCTACGTGCCGCCCGGCAATCACACGATCACCTTCACGAGCCCGGGGTACATCTCAGCGTCCGTACCCGTGAGCGTGGGCGCCGCGACGTCGCAGCTCCTCGACGTCAACCTCGTTCCGCAGGCATCGGTGACCCTCCTCGGCACGGGACAGCTCGGAACGAACCTGTCTGTCGATCTCCTCGTGCCCCTCGATGCCGGCCGATCCTACGTTGCCGGATGCTCCGCATCGGGGACCGTCCCCGGAACGCCGGTGAACGGCTGCGTCCTCCCCCTCAACGTGGACGCGGTGACGCTCCTCTCCGTCCAGAATGTCCCTCCCTTCTCGGGTTTCGCGGGTGTTCTCGGGGCCGGAGGCCAGGCGACGGCCACGCTCGCGATCCCCGCGGTCCCCGGGCTCGCCGGCGTGGGGCTCGACTTCGCCGCGCTGACCTTCGAGCCCGCCCCCTTCGCCGTGTTCCACGTCACGCCGGCAGCCCACCTCATCATCCTGCCCTGACGAGAGTCGGATCCCCGGGCGGCGCGTCTCGTTCGCGGATGGCCGCCCGCGTTCAGCCCTCGTCCGCTTCCCCGGATCCGGTGGTGAAGACGGGGCGGAGGCAGCCTCGGCGGGACTCCCGGTAGAAGACGAGGATCGCGTCGATCTCGGGGGTCCGTTCCATCTCCTCTGCGACGCGCCGGATTCCCTCGGCAAGCGGCAGTCCGGGAGCGAAGAGTGTCCGGTACGCGGCTTTCACCCGCTCCCGGCGCTCCGCGGGGATGCCGGCTCGTCGCATGCCGACGATGTTGAGGGCGCGCCAGGCGTTGCGCCCGCTGACGAGGGCGAAGGGGCCCGCGTCCATCCCCACGGCCGTGTTGCCGGACAGCATGGCCAGGGCCCCGATACGGGCGAACTGGTGGATCACGACGTTGCCCGAGACGAAGGCGCGGTCGTCCACGCGAACGTGGCCGGCAAGGAGGGCACCGTTGCAGAGGATGACACGGTCGCCTACCAGCCCGTCATGGGCGACGTGGGCGCCGGCCATGATGAAACAGTCCGACCCGATGCGGGTCGGACTGTCGGTCCGAGTCGAACGGTGGATCGTGGCGTGCTCGCGGATGACGGTCCGGTCGCCGACGACCACGCCGGTCCGCTCTCCGGAGAAACCGAGATCCTGGGGATCGTGTCCGACGATGGCGCCCATGTGGACGTCGCACGCCGCGCCGAGGCGCGTGCCGGGACGAAGATGGGCCCGTGCGCGGATCCGCGTTCCGGGTCCCACGACGACGTCCTCCTCGACGATGGCGAACGGCCCCACCTCCACGCCCTCGGCGAGGACGGCGCCTTCGGAGACGAGAGCCGTGGCGTGGACTCCCGGGCGCGCGATCATCCCTCGAGTCCGTGGCGGAGGTCGGCGATGAGGTCGTCGGCGTCTTCGATGCCCGTCGAAAGGCGGACGAGGCCGTCGCCGATGCCGAGAGCCGCCCGCTCCGCGGGCTGGAGAGCGCGGTGGGACGTGCCGGCGGGCCAGGAGACCGTCGTGCGCACGCCGCCGAGGGACGGCGCGAAGCGGATGAGCGCGAGGCGCCGGACGAACCTGTCCACGGCGGCGGCGCCGCCGGGAATCTCGAAGGCGAGGATGGCGGCGCCGATGCTCCGGAGGATCCGGCGGGCGACCGCCCCGTCCATGGCGCCGGCGAGCGCCGGGTGGCTCACCCGGGAGACGCGGGGATGGGTGGACAGGGCCTCTGCGATGCGGCGCGCATTGGTCGTGGCCCGCTCCATCCGGAGGCCGAGCGTCCTGAGGCCGCGGAGCGCGAGCCAGCAGTCGAAGGGGCTCGCCGCGAGACCGAGGCGCGCCAGGGTCCCGCGGGCCGTCTCCATGCGTGAGCGCCGGCCCACGGCGACGCCCGCCATGAGATCGTCGTGGCCGCCGATGGACTTGGTCGCGGAGTGGACGACGACGTGGGCGCCGTGCTCGAGGGGACGGGCGAGGCAGGGCGTGGCGAAGGTGTTATCGACCACGATCTCGACGCCGCGGGGCGTCGTGAGGCGCGCGATCTCGTCGATGGGGCAGGGCCGCGCGAGAGGGTTCGAGAGAGTCTCGAGGAGGACGATCCGTGTCCGCTCGGACACGGCCTGCGCCACGAGCGTGGCCGTGGAGGCGTCCACGAACTTCGTCGTGATGCCGAGGGCGGCGAGATCGCGTCTCAGGAGCTCCCGCGTTCCTCCGTAGATCTCCCGGCCGGCGACGATTTCATCCCCGGACCTGAGCTTCGAGAGGAGGATGGCCGAGAGGGCGCCCATGCCCGTCGCTGCGGCGATGCCGTCCTCCGCGCCCTCGAGATCGGCCACCGCTCGGGCGAGGGCACGCTCGTTCGGGTGGCCGAGCGCGGCATAGAAGAAGCCGGATGTGTCATCGCCCGCGTAGCAGCGGTCGATCGCGGCGAGGTCCGGGAGGGCGTAGACCGAGGAAGCCGCGATGCAGCCTCCCACGGGCGGATTGGGACCCATGGCCACGTCGCCGCCGGCGTGAACGATCCGGGTGGCGAGCTTCCATCGCGGTGCGTCCACGGGACTCCTTTTCTCGCGGGCACAAAAAATCCGCCGGCGCGGGGCCGGCGGATTGTAGGCGGCTCGTGGAGGTGCGGCAACCGGATCAGCAGGTGATCCGGACCGTGCAGGTGAACGTCGGATTGCCGCTTTCGAAGACGAGGGCCTGGATGCAGGCCTGGAGTCCGGGGGTGCAGAGAAACCCCGGGGGCAGCGCGACCTGGTACTGGAACCGGCCCGGGGGATAGGGGCTCCCGCCGCCGCAGATCGTCGGTCCCGACCACGCCGGCATCGTGCCCTGCAGCAGGATCACGATGGGCATGTCGAGCATGAGCCTGTTCTGGATGCCGGGGATGACCGTGCACTGCGTCGCCGTGTTCGCCGCGGCGAGGATGAACGGGAATCCCGAGTCGCCGTAGATGTTCACGGTGACGAGCGTCGATACGGCCGTGCTGAGGTTGTACGTGTAGAGGGCGCAGTCCTGCTGGCTGCAGGGCGGACCGCCGACGTTGTTCACCGTGAGTCCCGTCCAGGGGCCGAAGGCGATTTCGGGCCCTTGGGCCGGAGCGGCGCCGGCCGTAGCGAGGACGAGAAGGCCGAAGAGGATGCGAGTTGTCATGGCGAAGTCTCTCCAGGGCAGAGGGGGGAAGGCACCGTGAGTCTACGACCGGCGCGGCGGGCGGGTCAAGCCGGAGGATCAGCGCAGGATGACCGTCACGGCGCCCGTCTGGCGGCCCTCCGCGTTCGTCGATTCGGGCGCGCCGATGGCCAGATCGGGCGTTCCGCTGCCGTCGAGATCGCCGGCGGCGAGGGACGTGCCGTAGAGGGTCCGCAGGGCATCCTCGCTGGCGTGGACCTCGGGCGCCGTTTCGAAGGGCCGGTCCGGCGCGAAGGACGGGAAGCGGAGGACTCGCGCCGTGGCCACGGAGGAGCTCAGGAGATCGGGCCGCCCCGCCGCGCTTCCAAGGAGCAGGAGACGATGGCCCTGCCGTTCTCCCGCGGCGCCGCCGAGCACCACGGTGCCCGCGCTTCCCGACTCGAGATGCACCGACCTCGTCCCGAAGAAGTCCGGACCTCCGCGGAGGATCGCGGCTCCGCCCCTTCCACGCTCCCGTCCCTCGCCGAGCCCCGGGAGGCCGAAGATGGCTTCTTCGCAGGCGTCGTCGTCGAGCCTGCCGGCCAGGACGCAGACCCCGAGATCGAGCTCGGCGGATGCCGCGAGACGCAGCGTGCCCTCGCTCCCGTCCGCCGTGACGATCTTCTGCGCGAAGGCCGCGGGGCCGCCCCGGACGAGAAGTGCGTGGCCCGGCGCCGACCGGTGGCCGAGGCTCCGGGGGTGGGCCGTGGCGGCGATGTCCCGGGCGCCGTCGCCGTCGAAGTCGCCGGCGGCGACCGCGACTCCGAGACCGTCGCCTTCGGCGCCGAGGATGAGGAGATCGACCCCTCCCTTCGCGAGATCCGACGGAACGTCGCGGCCGGTACGGCGTCCCCGGATGACGATGACGGCGCCCCCGGGCCTGTGGAACGGCGCGCCCGCGAGGACGTCGCCGATGCCGTCGCCGTCGAGATCAGCGACATGAAGGCTCCTGCCGAGCTGGCACTCGGCGGCAGGGCCGGAAAGCGTGAGCGGAGCCGGAGCGGCGAAGAGATCGATGGTCTGGTTCCTCGGGAAACCCCGGCCTCCCCAGACGACGTGGACGGAGCCCGCCCGGGTTCCCGCCGGACCCGTGGCCAGGGGGGCGCCCATGATGAGATCCGGAGCGCCGTCACCGTTCACGTCGCCGGCGGCCAGGGCGGCGCCGAACTGCATCCGGGCGTGGCTGCCGGCGAAGATGACGTCGGGGCGCCTCGTGTCCCGCCCGGCAAAGGTGCCCCTCCCGCCGAAGTACACGAGGACGCGCCCGCCGTTCAGCCGCTCGCCCGTCCAGTTGGGGCAGCCGATGACGAGGTCCGCGACTCCGTCCGCCGTGAGATCGGTGACGAGGACGGACTGGCCCGCCCGCTCATCCGCCGTGCCACCCGGGAAGACGAGGGTGCGTGGCGCCGGCTGGGCCGCGAGACGGCCTGAGAGTCCGAGAAGCAGGAGGACGGCGACGAATCGCTGCAGCATGATCCGAAGCCGGGGTCGAGGGAACCCGGCGCGATGTCGTGACGGATGCCGGCGCACGGATTCAGCGTATCCGCGGTCCTGCGCCGGGCAAGCGGGGTCCACGCGCTCAGAAAGTGATCGTGTGGGCGGCGCAAGTCTGGCCCACGCCGGTGCCGGGGATCCACTCGACGGTCACGATGTCCATGGAGATGCCGGTGGGAACGGTGCCCGTGGGCAGTCCGAAGACGTAGAAGCCCTGGGGTGTCGTCGTGACATGGAAGGGCGGCGTCGGAAGCGGCAGGGCGATCTCCGCGAAGATCTCCGCCGTGAGGGCGAGGCCGAAGAAGGGCCCGGAGCCGGTGGGGGTCGAGATGGTGAGCGTGGCGAGGTTGTAGATCTCCGCGCCCGGAGGGAAGTTGACGACGACGAGGTCGAAGGACCCGGCCCCGTCCGTGGAGGCCCCGCAGATCGGCGTGCCGCCCGAGAGGGGTGGCCAGTTCTTCACCTGAGCCTTGTAGGTGATGCCGTTCTCGTCCACGACCCAGACCTCGCACCAGAGATTCCCGCCGCCTCCGCCTCCGAGGAGGTTCTGCATGATGCGGGTCTCGCCGCCGCCTCCGCCGGCGGGCGGGGAATCGGGGATCCCGTCCGTACGCTGGATGTCCACCCGCAGGCGGCCGGGATTCGTGGGGCTCTGGCTGTAGGCCGTTCCCTGCATGGACGAACCGGGCGTGAAGTTGAACGGGAAGGTGATGAGGTGCGCGGGATTCTGGGCGGACGTGATCGTGAGAGCCTCCGTGAGAATCGTCACGTCCGTGAGGAAGACGAGATCCTGGCCGGAGAAGGTGCCCGTGATCTGCGCCTGGCCTCCGATGATGCCGTCGTAGGCGGGATTCGAGATGGGCGCTACGGACAGACCTCCCGAAGCGGGATCGTAGTCCACGGCGGCGACCGTCGTGACGCCGGAGAACGTCCCGTTGGCATTGAGCGTGATGGAGGCCGCGGGCCCCTGGGCGAGGATCACGCCGTTCGGGTGGCGCTGGTAGGCATTGGAGAGCCCCGGCGTCGGCGGGAAATCGGCGCGGAAGTCGAGACTCGTATCCGTGTCGGTGTAGGAGAAGCGGGAGTAGCCGTTGGGCGAACCCGGGGGCAGGTTGCCGAAGAAGGCGTTGATGCCCGGCGAGAAGCAGGGGGGGATCGTCGCGGGCGGCGGGCCGACGATGACGGCGTCGATGATTCCGCCCGGGCCGCCGAGGCAGAATGCGAGAGGCGCCCCCGCCGCGACAGCCGGCGGGAAGCTGACGAGCTGTTCCACGGCGGCGGGCGTGCCGAGGGGCTGGTTCGCCACGATGGCCGTCACGGAAGGCAGGGCCGACGAGTTCTGCGGCAGGGATGCCGCCGAGCTGAAAGTCGTGCTGAAGACCGTCGTTCCGAGGGCGTTGAAGACCTGGAGCGTGACGCCGCCGAGGTTCACGGGGCCCGGCTGGAGGTCGGTCCGGAGAAGCTCGATGTAGCCGGGGGCTCCGGGCCCCTGGGGCAGGAGGATCTCGTTGATGAGGACGCGGCTCTGGGGCGTCGTGGGGTTCGTCTGGGCCCGGAGGACGGCGGGGAGGGCGAGGGCGATGAGCGGGATCAGGGATCGTGCACGCATGGTTCGCTCGAGGGATGGTGAAGGCGTGGAATCGGCGCGGCCCTCGGCCGGCCTCTCTCTCCGACCCCATTAGAACCCGTCGCCCGGGCCGATTCCAAGGACTTGCGGAGTCGATGGCCGTTTCCTCGCCTTGACCGCGGGTCGCCGGGCCGCCTACAATCGCGGAGTGTCGCGTCCCGTCGCAAATCGCGATGCCACCGCATCCTGTGGCGCGCGGTCCGGGGCGTCCCCCTGGAACGGATATCGTGTCCGAAGCGTTCAGTGGCCTCCGGAGCCTCGTGGATCGGGCGCGCGCCGGCGACCGCGAGGCCCTGAGCCGGCTCATCGAGCTCCACGAGCCCATCGTCGTCAAGTGGGCGCGGCGGCGCCTTGGCTATCCGCTCCGCACGCTCGAGGAGACCCGTGACATCCTGCACGACGCCTACCAGGTCGTCATTCGGCGGATGCCGGAATTCGTCTACGAGGATTCCCGATCCTTCGCCCGCTGGCTCCGCGGGATCATCACGCGCATCGTCCTCCAGAAGGCCGGGGCCTCGCACCTGCGGCGCCGCCTCGAGCTGCCGGACGACGCTCCCGTTCCGAGCCTCGACGCGACACCGTCGAGCGTGGTCATGAACCGTGAACTGCTCCTCGCGCGCTTCGCGCTGCTCCGCCGGTTCCCACGGCTCGACCGCATGATCTACCGGCTCCGGATGCGGGGATTCTCGTCCGATCAGATCGGCCCCCTCGTCGGCATGACGGGCCGGGGCGTCCGCCAGCGCTTCGCACGGTGCGAGGCGAGGATCCGGCTCCAGATGCAGCGCCTCGCGGGTGTGCGCTCCGATGACCGACAGCATCCCTGACGATCCGGACACCGGAGCGACCGGTCCGCGGGAGGACCGGTCGCCGTCCCCGCCGCCGGGCGACGGCGCGGAGGACGCGCCGGCCCGCGAGATCGAGGATCTCGTCACGGAGTTCCTGCTGGCCGCCGAGGAGGGGGGGAATCCCTCCGTCGATGCGTTCCTCGCGAGGCATCCGCGCCACGCGGAGGATCTCGCCGTGCTGCTCGGCGGAGGCATGCCCCCGGCCGCCGGCACACGAACGGGGCTCACGGGCACGGCGTCGCGCCGGGGCCAGCCGCCCGCGCCCGGCGCGCCGGGATCGCGGATCGGCCCGTTCGAGATCGAGCGTCGCGTCGCCTCCGGCGGCGGAGGGACCGTCTATCGGGCGCGCCATGCGGAAGACGGGTATGCGGTCGCGCTCAAGGTCCTGAGGCGCGGCGTCGTGCAGAATCCGCGCGACTTCGTCCGCTTCGAACGGGAGGCGCGGTTCCTCCGGGGGCTCGATCTCGCGAGCATCGTGCCGGTCCTCGCGACCGGCGAGACGGAGGACTGTCTCTACATCGCGATGCGGTGGATCGACGGGCGTACCCTCGCCGCGGCCGTGACGGCCTGGGCGTCGGGGGCGGAGAATCCGCCCTCCTTCGCCGACCGCGCGCGGCTCATCGCGGCCCTCGCGCGGGCTCTGCACCTCGTCCACGGCCGTGGCATCCTGCACCGCGACGTGAAACCCCACAACATCATGGTCGACGCGAGCGGCGCCCCCGTGATCCTCGACTTCGGCATCGCGCGCGAGGGCGGGGCGGCCGACCTCACGGTCACGAGCGACGGCCCCATCGGTACGCCGCGCTACCTCGCGCCGGAGTGTCTGAGCGGCCGCTCCCGGGAGGCGGGACCTCCGGCCGACATCTGGGGCCTCGGCGTGACGCTGTTCGAGCTCTGCACTCTGGCGCCCGCCTTCGTTCAGACAGACCGCGGGAGCCTCTTCCGGCAGATCGCCGGCGTGGGCCCGCCGCGGCCGAGAACCCTCGACCCCGGCATTCCGAAGCCCCTCGAAGCCATCATCCTCCGGGCCACGGAGATCGCGCCTCGCCGTCGCTACGCGACCATGGCCGAACTGGCGGCGGACCTCGAGGCCTTCGCCGCAGGGGTGGACGTCTCGCCCCTCACGCTGCGGCGCGCCCGTCCGGTCCTCCGCTTCGCGCGGCGGCATGCCCCGACCCTCGTGGCAGCGGCGCTCGTCCTCGCGGCCGGGACCGCCTTCGGCCTCCACGCGGCTGGCCGGCGTGCCACGCGGGAGGCCTGTCTCGCCGTCGTGGAGCGTTGCGCGCTCCGGCCACCCGAGCTCGGCGTTTGCGACCGCGCCGAGGCGCTGGCCGCCATCGACGGCCTCCTCGATCTCGGCTGCGACGATCCCGGGCGGTTCGAGGACATGGCCTGGGCGGCGCTCCTGGCCGGAGCCCCGGACCGGGTCCTGGCTGTGGCCGGGAACCGGAGGATGCCGGCGGGCGTGTTCCGGGAGATCCTGGCCTGGCACGCGCGTCGCGTCGTCGACCATGACGATCCCGGCGTCGTGCCGACGACCATGAGGTTCGTGGACACGGGCAACGCGTTCGAGAGCCACCTTCACGTCTCTCGGCGCCTTCCGCCTCCCTTCGCCGAGGTCCGGGGCGTCGTGGAGCGGGCGGAGGCCGCGTACGGACGCAGACGCCCGAAGGACCTGGCCGTGGCGGGGTGGTTCCTCTTCCAGTCCTGGATGCCCGCGGGAGATCGGGAGGGTTTCGAGGCTGCCGTCGTCAAGGCACGGCTCGTACCGGCCCTCGCCGGGGGCGGCGCGGCGGAGGCCCTCTCGGCCTTCCTCCTCGGGCTCATGGACCTGGCCACCGGACAACCGGGGACGGCCCTGACGCGGTTTCAGGAGACGGGGACGCGGTGGAGTTCGTGCGTCCTCCTCTATCTGCGAGGCGTCGCCCATGCCCTGGCGGGACACCCAGGTCCCGCCGCGGCGCTTCTCGAGCAGGCCCTGCCCGGAGAGCTCCCGGGCGGGGCGCGGACCCGCGCCTGCGCCTGGCTCGAGGCGGCGCTGCGCGCCCGGGGCGAGCCCGGCGACGCGGCCCGGCTCGACGCCGTTTTCGGCACGTGGTGGGTCGCGGCACGGAAATCCGACGCATGGGTGGACATGGTCCAGGCGGCTCTCGCGGAGTCGGCGTACCGGCGGAGTGCCGGCGATCTCCGCGGCGCGCTCGGCGCCCTCGAGCGCGTCGTCGCCCTCGAGGACGCGGAGTGCGGGCGGGCCTCGGCGGCCATCCACGAGCGGCTCGAGGACCTCTACTTCGAGATCGGCGACGTCGCTGCGGCGAAGCGGTCTGCGGAAGCGGCGGTGGCCAACCGGAAGTTCGAGCGCAAGGGTGTGACGGGCGTCGTGCGTCCCTTCGGCATGCAACTCCTCTTCGGTCTGCGTGACGTCGAGCGTCCGGCGAATCCGTCGTTCCATGCCCCCGAGGATGCGGCGGGGCGCTGACCCGCCATGGGGGATCTCAGCCGCCGAGGAACATGTTGCGGAGCGCGAGAATCAGGCGGCGGGGCCACGGCAGGGCGGGTCGCTGCGGCGGTGGCGGAGGAGTTTCGGCGCTGGCGAGCTCGGGCGGGCCTTTCGCGGCGCCGCCGCCCGGCTCCGGAGTCGCGGCGGCGGTCTGGACGGGACCCCGGAATCCGAGCAGGCGGCATTCGAGGGCGGCCTGGGTCCGTGTCGCCTCGAGGAAGCCGTGGAGTTCGGCTGCCGGGAGGAGCGGGTGTTCGGGGAGCCGCGCGGGGAGTCCCGCCGCCACCTGCTGCGCGTCCGTGGCGGTGAGGGAATCCTGGACGCTGCGGCCCCGGGCGAAGGCCGCGTCGGCGGCCGCGTCCACGAAGCGCACGACCGCAGCGGCGCCGAGCGTCTGCGGCGGTGCCACGTCATGGTGGCCGCGGACGATGTCCAGAAGCCAGGCGGGAAGGCCCCAGCGAGTGACCAGGCCCGCGCCGATCACGGTGTGGTCCTCCCCCCAGGCCATGCGCTCGCGATCGAGGAAGTCCGTCGAGGATCCGGTGTCGAGCCACGTCCGGGTCTCGAAGGAGTCGGGCCGGACCGTGGCCATGGCGAGGAGTCCGATGTCGTGGAGCAGCCCTGCGAGGTATGCCTGATCCGGATTCACGGCGGGAACGCGGAGCCTGGCGACGAGTCGGCGGGCTCCGTCGGCCACGAAGAGGGCGTGTTCCCAGAGCCGGCGGAGCTCCGGCACGTCGGGCATCAGCGTCGCGACGAGATCGAGCTTCACGAGATGCGAGACGACGGTCCTGGCGCCGAGGCGCTGGACGGCATTGCGGACCGTGTCGACGCGAGCCACGCCGGCATAGAGGACGGAGTTGGCGAGATCGATGGCCCGGACGGCGATGCCGGGGTCGCGGCCCAGCGCGCGGATGACCTTGTCCTTGTAGTGCTCGTCCGCGGCGGAGAGGGAGACGAGATGGACCAGCGTCGGCGAGAGCGCCGGCAGGGTCTCGAGTGCGGGAAGGGCGGCCTCTCTGCTCGTCATGGCACCGATGTGCGGACCGTTTCCGCGGGGCAGAGGGACGGACTCTCTTCGGGAGAGCTCTCCGCCGGAGAGATGATCGGCGCACCGGGCGCCGGGCTTTCGGGGAATCCGGGCGGGGAGGGGGGCGGGCGGCGGCAGCCCGCTCCGCGCCGAGGCCCGCCGCGGGGGGTCACATATGTTCGATGATGGCCGTGCCGAATTCGCTGCAGCGCAACAGTTTCGAGCCTGGCATGAGTCGTTCGAAGTCGTAGGTGACGGTGCGCGCCTCGATGGCGCCCCCGAGGCCCTTCAGGATGAGATCGGCCGCCTCGTTCCAGCCGATGTACCGGAACATCATCTCCCCCGAGAGGATGACGCTGCCGGGATTCACCCGGTCCTGGCCCGCGTACTTGGGCGCGGTGCCGTGCGTCGCCTCGAAGATGGCGTGCCCCGTGTCGTAGTTGATGTTGGCGCCCGGGGCGATGCCGATGCCGCCGACCTGGGCGGCCAGGGCGTCGCTGATGTAGTCGCCGTTCAGGTTCATCGTCGCGATGACGTCGTACTCGGCGGGGCGGAGGAGGATCTGCTGGAGGAAGGCATCGGCGATGACGTCCTTCACGACGAGGCGGCCGGCCTTCACGGCGGCTGCCTGGGCTTCGTTGGCGGCGGCTTCGCCCCGCGCTGCGCGGACGCGGTCGTATTCGCTCCAGGTGAACACCCGGTCGCCGAACTCGCGCTCCGCGAGGGCGTAGCCCCAGTCTTTGAACGCCCCTTCGGTGAACTTCATGATGTTCCCCTTGTGGACCAGCGTGAAGTTGCGCCGCCGGTTCGCGAGAGCCCAGCGCAGCGCCGCCCGGACCAGGCGCTCCGTCCCCTCGCGGCTCACCGGCTTGATGCCAAGGCCGCTCGTCGCCGGGAACCGGATCTTCCGGACGCCGAGCTCCGTCTCGAGGAAGTGGAGGAGCTTCTTCTGCTCCTCGGTGCCCGCCGCGAACTCGATGCCCGCGTAGATGTCCTCCGTGTTCTCGCGGAAGATGACCATGTCCACCTTGCCCGGTTCCCTGACCGGCGAAGGGACGCCGGGGAACCAGCGGACGGGCCGCTGGCAGACGTAGAGGTCGAGGATCTGCCGGAGGGCCACGTTGAGGCTCCGGATGCCCTTGCCGACGGGCGTCTCGAGGGGGCCCTTGATGGCTACGAGATGCTCGCGGATGACCGCGAGGGTCTCGTCGGGGAGGTGGCTCCCTGCGAGACGCGTGGCCTTCTCGCCGGCGAGGACCTCCCGCCAGACGATGCGGCGCCGGCCGTTCCAGGCCTTCTGGACGGCGGCGTCGAACACCCGGACGGCGGCCGCCCAGATGTCGGGCCCCGTTCCGTCGCCCTCGATGAAGGGGATCACGGGGTGATCCGGGACCCTGAGTGAGCCGCCCTCGATGGTGATCCTGCTGCCCTCGGTCATGAAACCTTCTCCGGCATCTGCGCCGGACCCTCGTCGTCCGGCGGGGCGACCCTTATATCACGCTGGGGCGCCCGCCCTTCGCGGCGCCCGCGAGGGCGCGTAGAATCGGAGCGCCGCCCGGAGGACCCGTCAGGTACCCGCGATGTCAGGCCTTCCTCTTGCCCTCCGGTCCGTGCTGCCGTTCTTCTGCGCCGTCGCCGTTTCGGCGGCGCAGGGTCCCGCGGCCGTTTTCAACGACTGCCGCTTCGGCCCGCCGGCGACACTCGATCCCCACGTGGTCTTCGACCTCTCGGCCGGGCACGTCCAGCTCCAGGTCTACGAGACCCTCTACGAGATGGAGCGGGGATCCGACCCGCTGCGGCGCGTCCCGTGCCTCGCGGCGGCGGAGATCCGCCTGAGCCCGGACCGGCTCACCGTGGAGATCCCCCTCCGGGAGGGCGTCTTCTTCCATGACGATCCCTGTTTCCCCGACGGGCGGGGACGGGAGTTCGACGCGGAGGACGTCGTCTTCCTCTTCAAGCGCCACGCGGACCCGCGCACGGCCTCCCCCTTCTACGAGCCCTTCCTCGCGGGGTTCTTCGAGGGGCTCGACACCTTCCGCGAGAAGGCCGTGAGCGATGGCGTGACCGACATGAGCGTGCCGGTGCCGGGGGTCACGGCCGTGGATCGCAAGACGGTGCGCCTCCGGCTCACGCGACGCTACCCGCAGCTCCCCGCGCTCCTCGCTCATCCCTTCTCGGCCATCGTTCCGCGGGAGGCCGTGCAGCACTACGGCTCGGGTCTCTCCGAACGCGCGGTGGGTACGGGACCCTTCTGCCTCGAGGGCGCGGCGGACCCCGCCCATCTCGTCCTCCGGCGCAACCCGCGCTACCACGGCGGCAAGGATCCGAAGACCGGGCGTCCTCTCCCGCTCCTCGACGAGATCCGGATGGATGCCAGCGACCGCCCGGAGATGCTCGTCGACCGGTTGCGGCGGGGCGAGCTCGACATCCTGCACGTGGATCCCCGGGTCCGGGGGGAGCTTCTCGATGACAGGGGCCGGCTCCTCCCGGCCTGGCGCTCCGCCGGTTTCCGCCTCGAGACCTGCAACGACCTCACCGTCACGTACATCTGCTTCAACATGACGGACCGGCTCCTCGGGGCTCATCGCCCCCTGCGCCAGGCCCTCGCCCTCGCCATGGACCGGCGCGCCTATCTCGACCGGGTCTTTGGCGGCGGCGGCCTCCTCGCCGACCACATGATCCCTCCCGGGCTCCCGGAACATGCCCATCTCGGGTCGAAGCCCTGGGCCTTCGGGAAACGGGACGTGAAGCGCGCGAAGGACCTGCTGGGCGCCGCGGGTTTCCCCGGCGGCGCGGGGCTTCCCGAGATCGTCCTCGACGTTCCCGGTCCCGAGTCCGATCCCACGGCCCGGGTCCTCGCCGACATCCTCGTGACGAGCTTTCGCGAGATCGGCGTCCGCGTGCAGCCCCGGTTCCCGACGTTCCCGGACTTCATGAAGCGCGTCGAGGAGGGGAGCGTCCAGATGGCGGCCATCTCCTGGTTCGCCGACTACCCGGACGCCGAGAACTTCCTCCAGCTCTTCCTCTCGGAGGCCGGCCCGGCGACGAACTTCGCGCGCTACGGCAACGCGGACTACGACGCGCTCTACGCCAAGGCGTCCCTCCTGAACCCCGGCGCCGAACGGATGGCGCTCATCGAGCGGATGGTGGGGATCGTGCAGGAGGACTGCCCATGGATCTTCGGCGTGTTCCGCACGTCCCTGACCGTGGTCGCGCCGTCCGTGCGCGACTGGAGCTGGAACCTCTTCACGTTCAGCCTGAAGAAGGTCTGGAAGGCCTCCGGGAAGCCGGGGCGGTGAGTCCCCGCGGGGACTCTCCGGTTCCCTCCGCGGCCACCGTGGCGGAGCCGCCGGAGGGATGGGCGGCGGTGTCCTTCCGGGACGCGGGCCTCGATATCCCGCCGCCCCGCGCGGCGGCGTGCCGCGTCCTTCTCGCGGCGATTCCGGGCCCCGCCCTCGTCGCCGCGCTCTCCCGCCGCTTCGAAGAGGTCCACCTCGTGGACACGTCCGCCGCGCGGGCCTGCGCCGCGGACGCCGTCTGCTCGGGGCTCCCCAACGTGTCGGCGGGGCCCTTTCCCGGGGATCGCCTCGCCCATGTGCCCCCCGCGCGGTTCGATGTCGTCCTGATTCCCGGGGCCGATGCGGCCCTTCCGGCCGCGGCGGCAACGACCCTCCTCCCGGAGGCCGTGCGCGTGCTCCGGCCGGGGGGGTGGCTCCGCTGCCGTGTCGCGCAGGATGCGCTCGAACCGGCGCTGCAGGCCGTCCGCCCCGCGCGGATGGCGGCCCTCGTCGTGACGGCGGGCCCTGCTGGAACCCTCGGTCTCGAGGCGCGGCTTCCGGGAGGCGCCCCGCCGCTCCGCCTCTTCCGGAGACGATCCGCCGCGGGTTGAAGGGGTCCCGAGGCGTCGATGCCGGCCGTGATCAGAAGATCACGTCGAATCCGAGGATGGCGTTGAATCCCGTCTCATCGATGCCGGAGCCGTGGATCCGGTAGTGCTTGTCGGAGAGGTTCTCGAGGGCGATGTGGAACGACATCTTCGGCGTGATGTCGAGGCCGCCGCGCAGGGCGAAGGTCGTGTAGCCCGGCGTGCCGCCCGGCGGAATGCGCTGGGTGTCCCGGATGTCGTTCTGCGAGAGGCGATCCTGCTCGTCGACGATCCGGACCTCGAATTCGACCCAGAAGGGAAGATCCGCGGGCTCGAAGCGGATGCCGGCGATTCCCGTGATGGGCTGCGCCCGCGTGATCGGCGCGCGTACCTTGAGGGCGGGCATGCCTCCGGACGGCACCGTGTACTGGTCCGTCTCGCCCTCGACCCAGGCGAAGGCGCCGAACAGCGTGAAACCGGGGTGGAACCTCCAGTCGAGGGAGACTTCGACCCCCTGCACGTAACCGTCTCCGACGTTCTCCTTCGTGACGTCGGCGGCGCCCGTCGCCGGGTTGATGGTCCCCGTGGGAACGCGGTCGATGAGTCCGTCGATGAACGTGTGGAAGAAGGAGACCTCGCTCCGGAACGCGTCCGTGGCGTACTTGAACCCCACCTCGAGGGTGAGGAAGTCTTCCGGGTCGAGCCCTTCGACGGGGATCTCCTGCTCGCCCGACGCAGCGATGTCGAACCGCGAGAGATCCGACAGATTGGGGGCCCGGAAGCCCTGGGAGGCGCCGAGCCAGACGTTCATCTCCTCGAGGACATGAAAGGTCGTGCGGAGGCTCCCGACGGCGGAAGCCCAGTCGTCCTCGAGGTCCGCAGGAAGCCCCGTGGCGGGGTCGAGGACCCGGTCCGCCGCGGCGGCGGCCCACGTGAAGCGGCCGCCGAGCTGGAGGTCGCAGAAGGATGCCAGGGCGACCTCGTCCTGCAGGAAGACGCCGAGAAGATCGTAGTCGGCGTCGTCCGCCACCTGGCCCTGGATTGCCTCGGTCACGACGCCGGCGGCCGTCATGTCGTGGCGGGACGAGTCGACGAAGTCATGGTAGAAGTCGATGCCGTATGTCAGGTGACCGATGACGGTGGGGCTTTCGAGGACGGCGGAGAACCCGAGCGTCAGGACGTCGACGTCATCGAGCGTCCGGTTGCCGTTGCTCCGGATGCGGTCCTGGATCTCCGACTGGGAGTGGAGGGAGAGGGAGACCGTGGCGTCGGTGAAGAAGCACTCCGCGTCGCGGACCTCGAGCCTCGCGTAACCGAGATCCCGGATCTGATCGAGGTCGAGACGGCGGTCCGTGCCCGTGGCTGTGCCGTGGAAGCTCTCGGCATCGGCGGTGCGGTGCGTGCGGGGCACGTTGTTCTGCCTCACGCGCTGGCTGCCGAGGATGAGGCGAACGTTGGGGTCGAGACGGATCCCGAATCGGCTGTCGACGGCGTACTCCGAGTAGCCGGAGTTCCGGAGGCGGCCCTGGTCGCCGCCGGCGTCGATGTCGCCGAAGTTCCGGGCCGAGGCGCCCACGAGGAAGTGAAGCGACTCGTCGAGGTTCCCGGAGACCTCGAAGCGGCCGGCGAGGGACGCTTCGGCGCTGGACCAGCGGGAGGCGAAACGGAGATGGGCGTTGAGACCGGGCTCCCGTCCTTCGGCTTCCCGCAGGTGCGCCCAGGCGGTTCCGCCTACCGCGTCGCTTCCGAACAGGACGGAGGCCGGGCCACGGACGATCTCGATGCGGTCCACCGACCAGGGGTCCACGGTGCTCCAGTACTGGTTCGGTCCCGAACGGAATGTCGAGTTGTTGAGCCGGATGCCGTCGAGGAGGAGGAGGGTGTGGTAGCCCGTAAGCCCGCGGATGTAGGGGGAGGTCTGGCCCGGTCCGGTTCGCTGCGTGTGGACCGCGGGCACGACCGCCAGTGCCTCCGGAAGGCTACGCGCCGCCCGGCGCGTGAAGAGCGTCTCGCCCGTGGCGACAGCCCCGGACCACGGCGCGTCGAACAGACGCTCGTCGTGCCGGCTGGCCGAGATCACGATCTCGTCCACGCGGCGGAGAGCCTCGTCGATGGCCTCGTTCTTCCGGGTCTCCGCCGTCTCCTGTCCGCCCGCGGCTCCGGCGAGGAACGCGAGAAGAAGGCCCGGTATGCCGGCGACACGGCGTCCTCTCCGGGGGCTGGTTCTCGCTGCACGTCGCGCCGATTCCATAGGTTCCGATGCTCCTGTCCCGGAAGGAGACGCGGGCAGCGTGCGAGGGTTCAGTCGGGGAGGATCCGCGGGCGGGGTTGGCAGGGGCGGGCCCGGCGTCTATGCTCGCAGGTGATGCAGGGTCCACGCTGGAGACTCCACACATCCCGGGGCGGAAACCGGTTTCCCGCTGCCGGCCTCGCCGTGGCGCTTCTCGTCCACGGGGCCGCGGGCGTCGGAGCGATGTTCATCAGCGGGGGAACCGGCACCGGCACCTTTCGGGAGGCCCGGTCCGTCGTGGCTCCGGGGATGCCCCCGCAGGGGGGAGGGCGCCTCCTTCCGTCCGCGGGCATCGATCTCCCTCCCTCTGAGCCGCCGCCGGCCCCCGGATCCTCCGGCGCCGGGGTCCTCGAGACGGTGTGGACGGGATCCCGGCCGGATCCGGACGCCCTGCTGCTCGGGCGGCAGGGCATGGCGGGATCCGCCGAGGACCCGCTCCCCGACGTCCGCCCCCTCTGCGACGGCCGCGCCCTCGCCCGCCCCTGGCCGTTCCTGCAACGGACCGCCGAGGGAGCACCCCCGCCTCCGGGGCCGACGCCCCAGGCGGCGGCCTCCGGCCAGCCGGCTCCACGACCCGCGGCCGCGATGTTCGCATCCGGAGCGCCAGGGGCGCCTGCGGAGGCCGGTGTCCCGCGGGGCGCGTCGGGCGTCATGGATTCCGACGCGGGATTCGTCGCAGCCGGCGATCTCGCCGGCTGCCAGGTCGAGCCGCTCTATCCGCGTTCGGCCCGGCGGGCCGGCATGGCGGGCGTGTGCGAGATCGAGATGGATGTGGACGCCGCGGGCGTCGTCGTAGCCGTGAGACTGAGGACAAGCACGGGGCACGATCTCCTCGACGAGGCGGCGCTCGAGGCGGCGCGGCGGTGGCGCTTCGCGCCCGCGACGCGGGGCGGCACGGCCGTGCCGAGCACGGTCGTGAAGCGATTCCGATTCGAGCTCCGGGACTGACGGGCGGGTGAGTGGCGCATCATCCTTCCCCGCCGGCCTCCTGATCTCGTAGCCGCTTCATGTCGGGGCGATCCCGCCTTCATGGAATCCGACCTGAGGCGCCGTAGGGTTCCTGAGAGGAGAATATCCGTGCCCGTTGCTGTGACCCTTCTCATCCTGGTGTCCGTGGCCGCGGCCCAGTCCGCTCCCGCGGGAGGACCGGCGACGCGCACGGCGACGGCGCCGAGCGCGCCGCAGTTCGCTGCTTCCGCCTCGGGAAGCCGTCTCGTCGTCCTGCTCGTCGTCGATCAGCTCACGACGGATGTTCTCCGGTCCGCCTGGCCCTGGCTGTCCGAAACGGGATTCAGACGCGTGGCGAAGGAGGGCGTCTTCTTCGCGGCGGCTGAGTACACGCATGCCTGCACGGAGACGGGGCCCGGGCATGCGACGCTCTCCACGGGGGCGTCCGCGGCGATCCACGGAATCGTGGGCAACGAGTGGATCGACCCTGCGGCGGGCCGAGTCGTGGGCTGTGTCGCCGACCCCGGCGTCCGCCCCGTGGGCGTCCCGACGCCGAAGCGGGCGGCGTCGCCGCAGAACCTCCTCGCTCCGACCCTGGCGGAGACCCTGCGCCTCGCGTTCGGGCGCCGATCGCAGGTCGTGACCCTCTCGCTCAAGGACCGCGCCGCCATCCTCATGGCGGGACGCGTGGGCGATCTCGTCCTCTGGTACGACGATGAGACCGGCTCCTTCACGACGAGCAGCGCCTACGCGGAGACGGTCCCGGCGCTTCTCGCGGCGTTCAATGCCGCGGGACTCGCCGGTGGGTTCGCCGGCTGGACCTGGGATCGAACGGGACCACCCGGCGCCTATGCGGACCTTGGACCGGACGACGACCCGCGGGAGCGGCCGGCGACGGGCGGGCGCACCCTGCCGCGGAAGCTCCCGGCCGAGGCGGGGCTCACCCTCTATCGCGAGATCTACACGACGGCCGCAGGGAACCACATGCTTCAGGCTCTGGCCCTGCGCGTCATCGAGGACACGGGCCTCGGGCGCGACGACATCCCCGACTTCCTCGGGATCAGCTGGTCGTCGAACGACGTCGTGGGCCACCAGTTCGGTCCGGCGAGCCACGAGGTCCGGGACATGACCCTGCTCGTCGATCGCCAGATCGCCGAGGTCCTGTCAGCCCTCGATCGCACGGTGGGCGCCGGGCGCTATCACCTCATCCTCTCGTCGGACCACGGCGTTGCTCCGATACCGGAGATCGCCCGCGACGAGGGACTCCACGCGGGGCGGATCCCGGCGGCGGCCGTGGTCGCCGCCGTCGATGCGGCGCTGTCGGCCCGCTTCGGCCCCCTCCGGTCCGGTTCCTGGGTGAAGGCCCACTCGGATCCGCAGGTGCTCCTCGACCGCAGCGCCATCGCGGCGCTCGGGCTCGACCCCGTCGCCGTGGCGGACGAGGCCGCCCGGGCTCTGGAACGGCTTCCCGACGTGGCGGCGGCCTGGCCCGTGAGGCGGATCCTCGACGGACATCTCCCCGAGGATGCGATCCACGGCCCGCTCCGGAGGTCGCTCCACCCCGGGCGATCGGGCGATGTGCTCATGCTCGCCCGGCCCTACGTCCTCGTGAGCGAGGCGGGGACGATGCACGGGACCCCCTGGCGCTATGACGCGCGCGTGCCGCTCCTGCTCATGGGCCCCGGGATACGGAGCGGTTGCACGTCGCGACGATCCGTCGGGCCGGGGTCGGGCGTGACGACCATCGCAGAGGCGCTGGGCATCGGCGGGCCCGCGGGGGCCGATCACCCCGTGCTCGACGAGGCGTTCGAAGCGCGCTGAGGCGGCGGAGCGGGGCTCCGGGCGGGGCGATTCCGCAGGGCCTCCTCCACGATCCGCACATCCGCTTCCGTCGCGCCGGGGATCTGGAGGAGGCCGCGCCGGAGCCTCGCGATGTTCCGACGCCGCAGGTCCTCGGGGACCGTCTGGCGGAAGTCGAGCCCGTCGAGGTCGATGAGCCAGAGGGCGTCGGCTTCATCGAGGAGGACATTCGTCGCCTTGAGATCCCGGTGCGCGTAGCCTTCCTCGTGGAGCCGCGCCACGATGTCGCCGAGGGCGCGGAGGATCCGGCGGCGGCGCTCCGGCTCGCGGATCGCGGCGAGGGACGCGGCGAGAGTCCGGGCTCCGGGAACCTCGTCGGTGACGAGGTAGGAACCCGTCACGAGCCCGAGGCGGCGGCGCCGGCCGGCGGCCACGGCGACGGGCGTGGGGAGGCCGAGGAGCTCGAGGTGGTAGGCGATGCGGAACGCCCGGACGGCGCGGGAGGCTCGGAAGAGGTCCACGACGAGGTTGCGCCGGTGCTTCAGGTTGAAGCGCTTCACGATGAAGCGGCCGGCGCGGGCCAGGGTCGTGGCCCGGCCGGACTTGATGCGCGCACCGGGGTCCCGGAAGGGAGCGCCGGGATCCCCGAGGATGGGGGCGAGCTCCGTGTCGAGGCGGGCCTTGCGGATGTGCCACCGGATGCCGCCGGCGGAATGCCGGCCGAAGACGAGGTTCTCCCGGAGCGCCTTCTGGCTGCGATGCAGGCGGTGGCGTGCGATGTCGGCCTCCGTACGGTCCTCGAGGAATCTGGCCATGGCCCTCTCGTCCGCGGGCGTGTGTCCCGTTCCCTCGAGGTAAGCCGAGAGAAACCTCCGGCGGTCGGTGCGGGATGTGGACAGGGCGAAGGCGCGGTGGAGGGACACCAGATTGCGGACGCGCTCGGCCTCGTCGAGGCTCTGCGTGCGCCGGACCTTCTGGACGTCGATGACCGCGAACTCGGGGGCGGGGCCGTCGGCCCTGATCATGAGGTTGCCCTGGTGGAGGTCCGGGTGGACGAAGCCGTGATCGTGCATCCGGCGGATGAGGCGGGCGAGGGAGGCCGTCGCCGCGCGGCGTCGCGACGGTGTCAGGGCCCGCGACCCCGCGAGATCCCAGGGGTGGACGAAACCCCCGAGGGCGCGCGTGACGATGACGGCCTCGATGAGGCGGCGCCCGCGCCGGAGCTCGCCCGCCGCCACGGCCTCCGTCGAGGGGATGCCCGCGGCCGCCAGGGCGCGGGCCAGGCGGAACTCGGCGGCGGCCGGCGAGGAGCGGAAGGCGTAGGACAGGGATCTCAGGAGACTGAATCCCGTCTTGTAGCGCTTGACGAAGACCCAGGTCGGACCGTCCGGACCCTCCTCCGCGAGACGGACCCGCTCGACGCGGCGGGAGGGGCGGTCCTTCACCGGGATCCGCTCGAGGGTCCGGCCGGGGCCCAGGAATTCGCGGCCGGCGAAGAGGCGTTCGCGGAAGCCGCGAACGACCTGGAAGCGCATGCCCCGCGTATCGATGACCTCGTCGGGATCCGGCACGGCGGGATTCTACGGCCGGGGGCGGCGGCCCGGAATGCTGAGCGTGTCAGCCCGGATGATCCACGACGACGAGCCGCGGCAGTCGAAGCGCGCGCGATTCCGGCCCGGGCGGCCGGAATCGCGGGCGTCGCTGCATCAGCGAGGATTCTCCGAGCCGCGACGAGGAAGGGCGAGGAGTCGACTCTGCGGAGTGAGTCGGCGACGAGCCCTGACGAAGTCCCGGCCGGAGAAGGCCGCTCTCTCGGCTTGGCATTCGTGAATGATCCGGGTTAGAAGGACCGGCCATGTGCCGGAGCCCGCGGAGCGCCCGCCTGCCGGCGCTCATCTTCTGCCTCTTCCCCGTCGCCTGCTCCGGCGGGGAGGTCCCGCCTTCCCCGCCCTCCTCTGCGGCGGAGGGGGCGCTCCATTTCGTCGAGGGCGCTGCGGCGGCCGGCATCGATTTCCGGCACGTGTCGGGCGCGCCCCGGGCCAAGACCTACCTCCTCGAGTCCATCGGCGCGGGCCTCGCCGTGGCGGACTTCGACGGGGACGAGCACCTCGACGTGTACTTCGTGAACGGGGGCTCATGGCCCTTCCGGCCGGACACCGCCGTGACGAACCGGCTCTTCCTCGGCGACGGTCGCGGGAAGTTCCGGAGGGGCCCGGCGGGAGACCCCGCCGAGGATGCGTCCTTCGGATTCGGCGCCGCGGCGGCGGATTACGACCGGGACGGCGACACGGATCTCTACGTCTGCAACTGGGGATCGAACCGCCTCCTCCGGAACCGCGGCGACGGGACGTTCGAGGACGTGACGGAGGCCGCGGGTGTCGGCGATCCCCGGTGGTCCGCGGCGGCTGCCTTCGGCGATGTGGACGGGGACGGCAGGCTCGACCTCTACGTGGCCAACTACGTGAGTTTCGGCGGGCCCGATTCCCTCCGCAAGCTCGAGTGCGACTGGGCGGGCATCAAGGTCCTCTGCGGGCCCCAGGGGCTCGTCCCGGAGCCCGACCGCCTCTACCGGAACCGCGGCGACGGGACCTTCGAGGACATCTCCGAGGCCTCGGGAATCCTCGCCGTGCCGCCGCGCTACGCTCTGGCGGTCATGATGACGGACGTGGATCTCGACGGAGACCTCGACATCTACGTGGCCAACGATTCCGTCCCGAACTCGTTGTTCGTGAACGACGGGCATGGCCGCTTCACCGAAGCCGGACTCGAGACAGGACTCGCGCTCTCGTCCGAGGGCGTCGCCCAGGCCGGCATGGGCATCGCCGCCGAGGACTTCGATCGGGACGGCCACCGGGACTTCGTCGTCACGAACTTCGCCCGGGACTACAACACGCTCTACAGGAACAGCGGCGACGGAACCTTCGAGGATCGGTCCGCCGCGGCGGGGCTCGCGGCGCCGACGCACCGGTTCCTCGCTTTCGGCATCGTGGCGGAGGACTTCGATCTCGACGGGCTCTTCGACCTGTTCTTCGCCAACGGGCATGTCTACCCCAACGTGGACGATCATCCGATCGATACGACGTATCGCCAGAAGGCGCAGATCTTCCGCGGCACGGAGGCGGGAGCTTTCGTCGAGGTCGTCGGCGCCGGACCGGATGTCCGTCGCGAGAAGCTCGGTCGGGGCGCCGTGGCCGGCGACTTCGACGAGGACGGGAGGATGGACGTCGCCGTCAACAACCTCGACGGCCCCGCGGACCTCCTCTGGAACCGCTCCCGGCCCCGGGGTCGGTGGCTTGGGGTCCGGGTCCGTGTTCGCGACGGAACCCTCGACCGCCATGCCGTCGGGGCTCGCGTCGAGGTGACGTCGGCGGGCCGGACGCAGAGACGCGAGGTTCGCGCGGGGACGTCCTTCGCGTCGTGCTCTCTCGCGGATCTCGCGTTCAGCCTCGGAGGCGCGGCGGCGGCGGAGCGCGTCGTGGTCGTGTTCCCGGACGGCCGGCGCCGCGAGCTCGGAACCGTGGAGGCCGATCGCGTCGTCGTCGTGGAGCCGGCGCAATGAAGCTCCTAACCGGATTCGCCCTGTGGGTCGCTGCGGCCGGCCTGGCGGCCCAGACCGTCCGGCCCGGCGCACCGGAGGCGGGCATCGCCTCCCGTGTCCGGGAGGGAGCCGCCCTCGTGCGAGGCGGCCGGACGGCGGAAGGCCGGAGGCTCGTGGCGGAGGCGGCAGCGCTGGCGGGTGAGGACGTCCGCCTGCGGACCCTCCTGGCTGCGGAGCTCGAGTACGCCGGCTTCGCAGGACAGGCGCTCCAGGTCTGCGAGCAGACGGCGGAGCGCGCGGGGGACGATTCCGTTTTCCACGGGGTCTACGGTGCCGTCCTCCTCGCCCTCAAGCGCTGGGGCGACGCGGCGGTGCACCTCGAGATCGCCGTGACGCGCATGCCCGATGTCGCGGATCACTGGTGGCGCCTCGGCCGGGCGAAGCTCCACATGTCCCGGGAGGCCGAGGCGCTGTCGGCCGTGGAGCGGGCTCTGGCGCTCCGTCCCGACGACCGGCAGGCCCTCATGGTGCGGGCGGAGTGCGAGTTCAAGAACATGAAGCTCGCTGAGTGCGAAGCGACGACCCTCCGGATTCTCGCGCAATCCCCGGCGGACACGGGCGCCACGGCCCTCCTCATGCGCGCGCGGCGCATGTCCGGACGGATCGCGGAGGCCATCGCTGCTGCCGATGTGTTCCGGACGGCCACGGGCGGCCGCTCCGACCCGGAGATCCTCCTCGAACGCGGGATCGCGCGGCTCGCGGCGGGGGAGGCGGCGGCAGCCGTCGATGACCTGACAGCCGTGGCCCGGAGTCGGCCGCAGGATCCGCGTCCGTGGCTCCACCTCATGAAGGCCTGGCGGAAGCTCCGCGATCCCGACCAGGAGGCCCTGGCCCGTCGGCGCTACGCCGAGCTTTCGAAGGCGGCGAAACCCTCCTCCCCCTGAGGCGCCGATGCTGCCCAATCTCCTCTGGCGGAAGACCTTGTGACCTCCTGGCCCCTTCGCGGCGCCCGAGGCCCGAACTGCGAGACTCCCTCTCCGCGAGATCCCATGTAGGATTGCATCATGCGAGTGGCGGTGGTCATCGATCGCTTCGATGCCGT
>CAYQRN010000036.1:0-26531 GCA_964419995.1 uncultured Planctomycetia bacterium | reverse complement strand
CCTGCGCCGGGCGGCGGCGGCGGCGCCTTCGCCGCCCGGCTGGCCGAGCTGGCCCGGCAGGGCGAGGACCTGCGCCGGGAGCGCGGGCGCGTGGCCGCGCTCCGTTACGGCGGCCGCGACGAGCTACTCGCGCGCATCGACCGCCAGATCCTCAACGTCGAGGAGGAACTCCGGAATCTCGCGTCGTGGTCTTCCGTCGATACCAGGGAGACATGGCTCTTCGGCACGCTCGTGGAGCTCGTCCGCGCACTGGAGCGGCTCGAGGACGGCGTCGCCGACATGGAGTCGCGACGCACCTTCGCCCTCTCCGTAGACCAGATGTCCATCGGCGATCACCAGGCGGCATGGGACAGGGCGATGCGCGAGATCGCCGACCCATCCGTCACGCCGGCCTACGGCGGGCTTCGCATCCGGCCCCAACGGGGACTCGTGCCCCTCGGCGCCGACCCCCGCTCCGGACTCCACGAGTTCGCCCATCTCGAGACGGGCGCCGTCTCCGTGCGAGACCCGGAGAGCGGGCGCGCCAGCATGGGGGAGACGGAAGGCCTCGTCTTCGTGCTCCTGCCGGGCGGGCGATTCGCCATGGGAGCGGTTCCGCCGGAGCCGGGGCGACCGTCGGGCCCGAACGTGGACCTCCACGCCCAGGAGCGGGACCGCCCCGTGAACGAGGTCGCCCTCGCGCCCTTCTTCCTCTCGAAGTTCGAGATGACCCAGGGGCAGTGGCTTCGCGTGACGGGCCGGCATCCGAGCCAGTTCGGGCCGGGCCGCGAGATCGCCGGGACTGCCGGTCGGCCGGGCCACGTCCACACGCTCGCCCATCCCGTCGAAGGCGTGGACTGGACCGATTGCGACACGGTCCTCGCGCGGATCGGGCTCGTCCTCCCCACCGAGGCCCAGTGGGAGTACGCTGCGAGGGGCGGGACAGCGACGATCTGGTGGACCGGTGACGACAAGGCCGGCCTCGCGGGCGCAGCCAACCTCGCCGACCTGTATTGCCGCGACCACGGCGGCCCGCCGGGCTTCCCGTACGAGAGCCTGGACGACGGATTCGCGTTCCACGCGCCGGTCGGGAGCTTCCGTCCGAATCCGTTCGGCCTGCACGACACCGCGGGGAATCTCTGGGAATGGTGCCGCGACGGCTTCCTGTCCTACGGCGAGTTCGCGGCGCGCCCGGGGGACGGACTGCGCGAGGGCGGCGCGAGAGCCGCCACCCGCGTCATCCGCGGCGGAGGGTTCATGAGCACCTGCGAGAACCTCCGCTCCGCCCGGAGAGACGCCGCAAACCCAGACGGAAGAATCGATTATCGCGGTCTCCGTCCGGCGCGCCCCCTCGATCCGTAACCCCGTCCGCGGGATCTCCGCGGAATCCCTGTCACATCGATGACGCCGCGGGGAAGTACCTCCGGAAGCGCCGCACGGCGTCATGGGACGCCGGCGGACGCCGAACACCGGAGCCAGCCATGACGACCCAGAACCGCGCCGCCCTTCCCCTCGTCCTCGTCCTTCTCGCGCTCGTCCCCACGACCGCCAGTGCTCAGTACACTCTCTCCTACGATCCGGCCTCGCCCGAGGCGGGCCCGGGCGACCCGGCCGACGTGGAGTTCCGCAGCTTCGGCTGCGGCACCACCGTCCCGTGGACGGCGGCGGCCCTCGGCATCCCCGCCGGCGGCAACCTCGACGCCTTCTCGGTGGGTGATGACGTCTTCCCGATCCTCGGACCGGCCCTCGGGGCGCCGATCTTCCTCGCTCCCACCAATCTCACCCAGGGATTCGTGCTGCTCGAGTTCTCGGTGGATCGGGCCACAACCGGCGCCGGCCCCATCGCCGCAGAGGCCGCCCCTCTCACAGGCGACGGCGCCGCCAGCGACACCTTCGGCGTCGAGATGGTGACCGGGCCCGGCGGAGTGTTCCTCATGAAGGACCACGTCTGCGTCACGCCACGGCCGGGCGAAACGGACATCGACGCGCTCGCATGGACCCGCACGACCCGGTACCCGGTCTACTTCTCCGTGGATCGGGCGACGGCGGCCGCCATGGGCGTGTCGCCCGGCGACATCCTCACGGTGGCGGCCCCCGGCGCTGCGCCGACCGTCCACTTCGCCGCGGCCGCCCTCGGCCTCGTGGATCTGCCGGGAGTCGCCGGCGACGACGACGTGGACGCCATCGCCATGATGGGACCGACGGTGCTCGTCTACTCCGTCTCGCCCACCTCGCCCACGGCCACGGCCGTCCCGCTCGTCGGATCGGGAGGCCTCTTCGGCCCGGGCACCCTGCCCTGGGCCTTTGCCTTCATGATGGGGATGGCCGGCGGCGCCGGCCCTGACAACCTCAATGCCCTGCGCATCCGCGATCCCGGCGCCATCGACCCGGCCTGTCCGATCGCCGTCCCTCTCGGGCTCAACAACGGCGGCCACGGCGCCGACCTCGGATCCAGCGCCCCCGTCCTCGGACAGATGTGGACGCTCGGCGTGAGCGGCGCACCGCCGGCCGCTCCTGGAGTCCTCTTCGCGAGCAGCGCCGCCGCTCCGCTCGCCCCGTTGACGATCCCCGGACTCGGCGCCGTCTACCTCGACTTCCCGTCCACGTTCCAGGCGGCAGCCTTCACGACGAGCGCCGCCGGAGCCTGGTCCGCATCCGTGTTCCTGCCGCCGGATCCGGCCCTGCTCGGCGTCGCCTCCATCGGCCAGGCGGCGATCTTCGGCGCCGGCGGCATCGAGATCACGAACGGCGTCCACTGGGTCATCGGCGCCGGCGGGGCGATGCTCCCGCCGTCGGTCACCACGTGCAACCCCTCTGCGGTGCCCACCTCGACGCCCCTCTCCGACGACTCCTCGTCCCTCGAGAACCTCGGCTTCGCCTTCAAGTACTTCGGCGCCACGTGGACGCAGGCCTTCGTGAACAGCAACGGCAACCTGACGTTCGGGGGCGGAAGCAGCGACTACACGGAATCCGTGGCCGAGCTGCTCGGAACCCTGCCGCGCATCGCCGCCTGCTGGGACGACTTCAACCCGGCCGCGGGCGGCACGGTGCGGGTCCTGACCACGCCGGGACAGTTCGAGGTCTGCTGGAACTCGGTTCCCGAGTACGGCATCGGCGGATCCAACACGTTCCGGGTCGTCCTCGCCAACGGCTCCATCACCATGGACTACGATGGCGCGATGACGGCCGTCGACGGGCTCATCGGTCTCAGCGCCGGCGGAGGGGCAAGCTCGCCGGGAATGGCCCTCGACCTCGACCAGGCCTCCGGCTTCATCCCCGTGGGCCAGGCGGCCTGGGAGCTCTTCACGGCAACCCATCCGAACGATGTCCGGGGCTTCCGAGTGACCTTCAACCTCGACGCGAACGGCTACCCGGTTTCCCAGAACTGAACCGTGCTCCGGGCCGGATCCCTCCGGGGTCCGGCCCTTCGCATCACCAAGGCGACGGGGGATCGGGAGGCCGCGAGCCGGACCGCCGGGGAGTGCGGCGCCGCACGGGCGGGCGGAGCCCGAGGGCCACGAGCGACGTGCGGCCCATGACGACGAGCATCCGCTCCTGCCAGTCGTGGAAGAACGTCTCCATGGCCCTCGCCGGAGTCTCTCCGGCCAGGATGCGCGCGAGACGGATCCCCGCCTCGAGGGTGCAGAGGGACGAGGGATCCCTCGGCTTCCGGACCCGAAAGTCCGACGGGGGCCCCGGCGGCAGCTTTACGTAGCGGACGTTCCCCCCCGGAACGAGCCGCCGGGACATCCGCGAGCACTGGGCCCACTTGCCATCGAGCAGGACGAAGGTCCGGCGTCGCTCCCCGTCACCGGCTCCGTCCCGGGGATCGAGGACCTCCGCGTCGTCCCGCGGGAAGACGATGAGGATCTCCTCGTCGGGTCCCCCGAGCGATGCCGCCTCCACGCTCTCTCCCCAGACCCCGAAGAGCCGATGTTCGGCTTCCGGGATCATGCGGAGGAGGAGCCGGCCGGTGTTGGTCGAGAAGCGCGTCTCGCGGAAGTGCTGGAGGAGGACGATCCGTGCAGGTACCGCCACGCGAGGCAGGGTCTCGCAGAGACAAAGCCGCCGCGTGAGCCCGCAGCCCTCGCAGAAGAGCAAGCCGGATCGTTTCCGGGTCATGTCTGCTTCGCGCTCCGCTCCTCCCCCACGGCCAGTCTCCCGCCCCCCCCCCGTCCGCCGCAAGGTCAGAAGCGTTGCGGCCTGAGGCTGTCGATTCCCGTCAGCGACCGGCCGCGAGGGTGGCCGCCGGAGCGAGAAGGCCGCCGGGGGCGGCGAGATCGAAGATCTCGACTCGGATGACGATCTCGCGACCGGCGAGGCGGGACTCCGGAAAGGCGGGGAGGCCGCGGCCGCGATCGAGGGCCGATTCGGCGAGGTGGGCGGCCGTCTCCACGCCCCGGTCGTCCACGTCGCCCCGGATGCGCTCGGGATAGCAGCGCTCTCCGAACTCCATCTCCCAGTCGAGGGTGCCGGCGGCGGGCCGTTCGAGATCCACGGCGAAGATGCGGGCCTCCCGGAGGATCTCGGTCCGTATCTCCACGGGCCCCTCGCCGTCACCACCGCCGCTCTGCGACAGGGTGCGAACCCAGGTCACCTTGAGCCACCGCGGGCGCTCGACGACGATGGGGAGGCCGCCGACCTCCTCCCCGTGGGAGGGCGACTCGACGTAACGCGCCGTGATCGATCTGCAGCCGGCGAGGACCGGCCCGATCGCCACGAGGACGAGGGCCAGGGACGCGGAGCGCATGGGGCACCTCCGCGCCCTTGGACGGCGCGCGGTCCCTCCCCCTTCCCGGTCCGGCGGCGGCGTCAGGTCCCGAGGCGCTTCTTCATGAGTTCGAGGAGCTTCGGCTTCGACACGACGCCGGTGAGCCGGTGGACTTCCTCGCCCCCCTTGAAGAACACGAGCGTCGGCAGTGCCATGACGCCGAGGTTCGAGGCGACCTCGCCTGCATGCTCGATATTGGCGCCGACGATCCTGACGCTGTCCTTCATCTCGGCCGCGAGTTGCTCCAACACGGGAGCAATGACCTTGCAGCCCCCTCACCCCTCGGACCAGAAGTCGACCAACGCGGCGGGGGCCTTCAGCACGTCGGTCTCGAAGGTCTGATCCGTCACCTCAGGAAGTCCGGCCATCTCGGTCATCTCCGCTTCGTCCGGGGATCTCGCGGGCGCGACGGGGCGCCGCGTCCGGGAGGGTTCTTATCGCAGCGCGGGCGCCCCGGCTCAAGGCGCGGAGGCGGGGCGGGAGAAGCGCGGCGGGAGGGGAGATCCACCTCCCGCCGGCGCTCGCGTCAGCGCGCCCGGATCACAGGAACGTGATCGACGGCGCGTTGCTCGTGAGGAAGTTCCCCGGCGATGTCGCGGGTCCGATCCACTCGAAGTAGAGCGTGAGTCCGGTGAGGCCGGCCGGGATCCCCACCTGCATGGAGAACGACCCGTTCAGCGTGAAGGTGGCGAAGAAGTCCGGAGGATTCCGGAAGACGCCCATCCCGTCCACGAGAACACCGAGGTTCTGGGTCCCCGCGAGTTCCACCCCGAAGGGGCCCGGCGGGTTGATGAAGGTGTCGTAGGCGATGATGAGCGGCATGGACGCAACCCCTCCGCCGCAGAGGAACTGGAGCGTCGCATAGGGCACGGGGCCGCCGGCCGACGCGAGGACCTCGAGTGCAGGACCGGCGATGCCCGGGTTGAAGATGCCCGGCGTTCCGCTTCCCGTGATGACCCAGTCGGACGGCGTGTCCGTGTCGGCCGCGACGCGGTTGATCGCATCCTGCACCGCGGGCATGACGAGGTACGAGGCCGGCGTGCCCGTCGTGGGAGGCCAGACCGCCGAGGGGAACTGCTGGAGCGCCGTCACGACCTGGGCTGTCATGGCCGCGGTCACGCCGGCGGGGCTGTAGAAGGCGATGTCCTGGCAGTTGCCGAGGTCGTCGGCGATGCAGGCGCCGCCGCCGGTCCCGATGTTCCAGGGGATGTTCTGGGGCTGCCCGCAGGTGGACCAGAGGGCCGCGGGCATCCAGGCAGGGGCGGCCGGTGCAGGCGAGGCCGTCACGTAGTTCTGCCAGTTGGACTGGAAGACCTGGTACGCGCCGACGTAGGCGCTCGGCGCGTCGGCGATCACGATCTCCTCGCCCGGCGCGATGGACACCGTGCCCGAGAGGGGCAGGCCGGGGAACTGGCCGATGCGGAGAGTCTCGCAGGGACAGACGGCGGATCCGCCGGTCGTGGCCGAGTTGCCGGGCTCGTACGCGATGTAGTACCAGCCCGAGATGTCCACAGGAGCGGTGCCGACGTTGGAGATCGCCATGTAGTCGGTGCCTGTGTTCATCTCGGAGAGCTTGATGGTGGTGGCGGCCTGAGCGCCGACCACTCCCGCGAGGACGGCAAGCAGCGCGGCCGTCACGGTCGTTCTTGCGATGGAATTCATCGTCCGTGTCTCCTTTCCGGCCTACTGCCAGAATACCGTCGCGCTGGTCGTGAGATCGAGGCCATAGGGCGGCCGGAGCGCGTTGAGGGCCGCCGCCTGGAGGGTCCACGTCTGCCCCGCGAGGCCGCCGGGCACGGCGCCTCCGAGCACGAAGTTGCCGCAGGCTCCGCACGCGCCGAACAGATCCGGCGGGAACCGGTAGATCCCGAACCCGTCGATGATCGGAACGATCCCCCCGGGAGCGAGGGACAGATCGAGGAGGTTGTTGGCCCCGATGTTGGTCCCCGTCGGTCCTCCGATCGAGTAGGCGAGGAGGAACGGCGCGCCGGGCACGCAGCCTCCGATGGTGATGTCGAGGGCGGAACCGAAGGTGAGGTTCGAGTTCACGACCAGCGTCGGCACACCCTGTCCCGTGTTGAGAACGCCGGGCGTGACGTCCGTGACGCCCGTGCCGAAGTCCGCGGGGGAATTGAAGTCGACGTAGTACTGGCACCGCCGGATGGTCTGGATGCCGGCCACGCCGGGGATGGTACCCGACCAGATGCCAAGCGACGCCCAGCCCGAGGGGTTCAGGAACGTCATCTCGTCCACGGGGTTGAGAGCCCCGTCGAGGATCCCGACGGCGCCTCCCGGCGGCGACGTGTTCGCGATGATCCAGCCGAGAGTACCGGTCGTGCTGAAGACGGGAGTGCCGACGGGCATGGTCGCCGGCATCGTCGCGGCGCTGGCGTCGCGAACGATCAACATCCCGAGAGGCGGCAGCACCGTGGTCAGGGATCCCGGTGCGCCCGGGAGGACCACGGACTGGGTCGGGGGCACGGACGTATCCCAGTGCATGAGGACCGTGTACCCCGACACGTCCATCGGGTTGAACGGATCCGGATTCAGGATCTCCGCGTAGGGAGGCGGTCCGTTGGCCAGGTTCAGCTCGTTGATGAGCGGGTAGGCGATCTGACCGGCCGCCACGGGCCCGATCGCGATCGCGACGGCAAGGGCAAGGGCTGTTCGCGTCATCAGGGTCGTTCCTTCGGTGAGAGACAGAGCACGGCGCCGGCGGAGGATCCGGTCGCGTCCTCGCGGGCCGCGGCCATCGGATGCTGCGCCGGATGCACAGGGTCCGGACGGCGCCGGACACCGCCAGTATGCACGACCGCATCGACGCGTGGCAAGCGGCAGCGCGTCTCCGGGCGCCCCCACCGCGGCTGGTTATCATCGAAAGCACATCGGTCCATCACCCGGCCATGCCCACACGCCCCTCGGTCCTCGTCCTCACCGGAGCCGGCATCTCCGCCGATTCGGGGATCCCGACCTTCCGCGACGCCGGCGGCCTCTGGGAGGGACAGAGGGTCGAGGACGTGGCCACGCCTGAGGCCTGGGCCCGAAACCCTCGCCTCGTCTGGCGCTTCTATCAACTGCGGCGACAAGCACTTGCGAGCGTCTCACCCAATCCTGCCCACGAGGCGCTCGTGAGATTCGAGGCGCGCCTTTCCGCCGTGGCCCTTCCCTTCCTCCTCGTCACCCAGAACGTCGACGACCTCCACGAACGGGCGGGTTCGCCGACGATCCACATGCATGGCGAACTGACGAAAGTCCGTTGCGAGGCCTGCGGCACCGTGGTCCCCGACGAGGCGCGATTCCACCCCGACGCCCCCGTCCCCTGCCCCCGCTGCGGGCACGAGTGGCTCCGGCCCGACGTCGTCTGGTTCGGCGAGATGCCCGCCCACCTCGATCTCATCTACGACCGCCTCGCCTCCGTCACCCACTTCCTCGCCCTCGGGACGAGCGGCCTCGTCCATCCCGCCGCGTCCTTCCTCGCCGAAGCCCGGGGCGCCGGCGCGCGGACGTTCATCCAGAGCCTCGATCCCCCCGCCAACCTCCATCCGCGGGACGAGTTTCGGCCCGGCCGCGCAGCCCTCGTCGTGCCAGGCCTTCTCGATGAGATCGCGTCGGCCCTCGAGGCCGCGACGACCTGATCCATGCGCCGAGGGGCGCCTCGCTGAAGTCGCGGCGCGTGGCTGCCGATACGGAATCGGGGAGATTCCAGCGATGTCCGCGCAGAACGCCGTCACCGAAGGCGCCGACCGGATGCGCCTCGAGTTCGTCAGGTCCGTCGAAGAACCCGCCGGCTCCGCCGGCGGAGCCGCCGCGGGTCCGGACAAGCTCTCGCGAAGCGAGTACGAGGAGCGCAAGGCGATCCTCCAGATCGAACTTCTCAAGATGCAGAACTGGGTGAAGGCATCCGGCGAGCGGATCGTCATCCTGTTCGAGGGCCGCGACGCCGCCGGGAAGGGCGGGACGATCAAGCGGTTCATGGAGCATCTGAATCCACGCGGCGCCCGCGTCGTGGCGCTCCAGAAGCCCTCGGACAGCGAGCGGAACCAGTGGTACTTCCAGCGCTACGCCGAGCACCTTCCCACGGCGGGCGAGATCATTCTCTTCGACCGCTCCTGGTACAACCGCGCCGGCGTCGAGCACGTCATGGGCTTCTGCACGCCCCGCGAGCATCTCGAGTTCCTGCGGCAGACTCCCGTCTTCGAGCGGATGCTCGTGAACAGCGGGATCCGTCTCTTCAAACTCTGGTTCTCCGTGTCGCGGGATGAGCAGATCCGGCGTTTCCGGGAGCGCCGGAAGGACCCTCTCAAGCAGTGGAAGCTCTCCCCCATCGACCTCGCCTCCCTCGACAAGTGGGAAGAGTACACCCGCGCCAAGGAGGAGATGTTCTTCCACACCGACACGGCCGACGCTCCCTGGACCGTCATCAGGTCGGATGACAAGAAGCTCGCCCGGATCCACTGCATGCTCCACGTTCTCCACTCGTTCCCCTACACGGGGAAGGACGCGGACATCGTGACGCCACCCGACCCGCGGATCGTGACCTCCCCGAAGAACCTCGTCGAGAACGGTCCCCCGTCCTCGGCCCTCACGCCCTGACGGCCGCTTCTCGCCCGTCCGCCCGCTCGCCCGGAGCCGCGGGGAAACCCCTCCGCCGCGTGAACGCGCGCGGCATGGACCATAGAATCGCGCCGGGGCGTCCCCGACGCCTCCCGCGGACGCGGCCCAGAGAGAACACGGACGGGTGAAGGACACCGAGGCACCGGAGTCGAGGCAGCATTCCCAGAGCGTCCGCAGGCGCGAGGCTCTCCGGCGCGCCGTGGCGTTCCTCTTTCCCGTGGTGCCGCTGGCGGCGGCCGCCTCTCTCTGGCTTCGCCACGCCGCTGCTCCCGCCGGGCGGCCATGGCTCACCGCCGGTCACGCCATCCTCCTCGCCCTCGTGGCTCTGAGGCTTCTTCTCGATGCGCGACCGAGATGGGCGCGACCTTCCGACCGGGACGCGCCGGCGGGTCGTCCCGCGGCGCTGCTCTCCGTCCTGACGGCGCTCGCCGCGGCGTCGGGCCTCCTCGATGCTCTCCTGGCGGCGGGCGCCGGGCCCCTGCTCCACGCCACCGCCGGCCTGACCATGGACCTGCTGGCCACGGTGCTCGTGGTGGACGGGATGCTTCGGGCCGTCCGCGCCGCCGTGGAGCGCCTCGACATCCGCCCGCCGCTCCTCGTCGTGGGGACCTTCGCGCTGCTCACCCTCCTCGGTACGGCGCTGCTCCTCTCGCCCCGCGCCACGCTCCCCGGCCACCGCATCGCGTTCCTCGACGCGCTCTTCACGGCCACGAGCGCCACCTGCGTCACCGGGCTCGTCGTCTTCGACACGGGCGGAGCCGCATCCCCCCTTTCCGACTTCGGCCGCGCCGTGGTCCTCGGTCTCATCCAGATCGGCGGTCTCGGCATCATGACGTGCGTCGCCTTCTTCGCCGAGATCCTCGGCCGCCGGCTCGGGCTCAGGCAGCAGGTCACGCTGGGCCAGCTCGTCTCCGGAAACGTCGGCGAAATCCGCCGCACCCTCGGGTTCATCCTCGCCTTCACGCTCATCACGGAGGCCTCCGGCGCGCTGCTCCTGTGGGCCGCCGCCGGCGACTCCCTCGGTGGTCTTTCCGGCGCTGTCTTCCACGCCGTGAGCGCCTTCTGCAACGCAGGTTTCACGCTCCACCCCGACTCCCTCGCCCCCTGGCGCGGTGACGCCTTCGTGAACGCCGTCGTCATGGCGCTCATCGTCGCCGGCGGCCTCGGATTCCTCGCGGCTCGAGACATCGTCCTCTGGATACTGTCCAGGATCGGGCGCCCTGCGGCGGCTCCGCGGCACCGTTTCAGCCTGCACACGCGCCTCGTCCTGGCGATGTCCGCCGTGCTCACGCTGTCCGGGGCCGCCCTCGTCTTCCTGCTCGAGCGCGAGGGCGCCTTGGCGGGCCTCGGCACCGGCGAAGCCATCCTCGGGGCTCTCTTCCAGAGCGTCACGACGCGCACGGCCGGCTTCGCCACCGTGGACACGGGCGCCCTCCGTCCCGCGACGCTCTTCGCCCTCATCCCCCTCATGCTCATCGGAGCCTCCCCGGGTTCCACCGGCGGCGGCATGAAGACGAGCACGTTCGCGATCTTCATCCTGGCCGTCATCGCCTTTCTGCGGGGCCGATTCGACGTCGGCACGCGCCGCCGGATGATCCCGCAGGCCACCGTGACCCAGGCGCTCCTCATCCTCTGCGCCTACGGCCTCCTGTCCCTTCTCGTCGCCTTCCTCCTTCTCGTGTCCGAACGGCAGCCCCCGCTCCCTCTCGTCTTCGAAGCTGCGTCGGCTCTCGGCACGGTCGGACTCTCCGCGGGTGTCACGCCGTTGCTCGGCGACACCGGCCGGTGCATCATCGTCGCAGCGATGTTCCTCGGACGGATCGGCCCTGTCACGCTGGTTCTCGCCCTCGTCCGCCGGAGCGAGAGCGCGCGATACGAGCTGCCTGCGGAGAATGTCCTCATCGGCTGACAGCGCCGGAAAGACGCCCATGGGAAAGTACGTCGTCATCGGTCTCGGTCGTTTCGGCGCCACGGTGGCGGAGGAGCTGGCGCGCCTCGGGCAGGAAGTCATCGCCATCGACGACGACATCGCCCACGTCGAGGCCATCAAGGATCAGGTGACCCTGGCCGTCCGGATGGATGCCACGGACGAGCAGGCCCTGGTCGCGCAGGGCGTCCGGGGCGCCGACTGTGCGGTCATCGGCATGGGGTCGGGATTCGAGGCCAACGCCCTCGCCACGATGCTCTGCCGCAGGATCGGCATCGGCCGCATCGTGAGCCGCACCGTCGGCCACATGCAGGAGCGGATCCTCTCCCTCATCGGCGCCGACGAGGTCATCAACCCGGAGCGGGAGTGCGGCCGGCGACTCGCCCACCGGCTCGTGAATCCGCTCGGCCTCGAGCATCACCCCATCGCAGAGGGATACAGCTTCGCGCAGATGGAGGCCCCGCCGACTCTCGTGGGCCGACAGCTCCGCGATCTGGACCTGAGGAAGCGCTACGAGGTCAACATCGTCGCGATCCGCCGCCGGGTCCAGGAGGCGGGATCCGATAGCCCGGAAACGCGCATCGTCATGCCCGACTCCGACACGATCGTCGAGGAGGGCGACGTCCTCGTCCTCATCGGCGCCGATGCCGGCATCGCGAGGCTCCTCGCGCGCTGACCCCGGTCCTCAGGGAGAACCGGCGGCGCGGGCGTGGGCCCGCGCCACGAGGACGCACTGGCCGCAGACGCCTTGGTCGGGCTCCCAGCCCGGACGGAAGTCGCCGAGCCGTTCCCGGATCTCCGGCTCGAGGGCCGCCGGGTCCGGGTCCCAGTCGTGGGTCGGGAAGGTGCAGACCGGACACACGCCGCCCTGCCGCCTGCGCCCCGACGGAGAGGCCGTCGCCGCCACGGACGCCAGATCCTTCGCGAGCTCGAGGATCCGCGCGTGGGTGAGTGGCTCGGCCGCGACCAGCGCGTCGAAGATCCGGTCCGTCGCGTCGCGCGCGAGGGCGGGGAAGGCCCGCGCGAAGCGCTCCCGCTCCTCCCCGATGTCCGCAGCGCGGAGCCCGCGACGGGAGAGGCGCACGGCCACGGCGAGGTCCCAGAGGATGCGGAAGGCCTCCCGTTCGCGCTCGGCCCGCCCCGTGACGCCGGCCCGGCGCTTCCAGTCCGGGTCGTAGCCGAAGACCGGATCGAGCATGTCCTCGACGTGCTGCAACTCGCGATGGAGGAAGTCGGCAAGGCCCGCGGGATCGAGGAAGCGGGTCGGGGGGAAGCGGAGCACCGTCGTCTTCCGATCGTCCCGCACGAGGAGATCCCCGTCCTCCTGCCGGCTGCCCACGGGGTGGATGTAGAGCGACGTTTCCCGCGCGACCTTCGGGAACCGCCGCGCGGCGTCGAGGCAGATCCGCTCGAAGCCGAAGTCCCGGAAGAACTCGAAGGCCGCGGCGGCGAAGCGCCGGTCGCGGTCGTCCCCCTCGGGAAGGGCGTAGAGGGTATCGCTCGCCCGGTGGAAGGCGCGGAGCGCGCGCCGGTCGCCCATCGCCTCGAGGCGACCGATCTCGAGACGGACGGCCTCCTCGACGAGGGAGGAGTCGAACTCGGCCTTCATGGGCTCAGACCTCGAGGGTCGACGTGCCGAGACCGTCCGGCACTCCGCAGTTCGTCACGCCTTCGTCGCCATCGGGATCCGGCTCGCGGACCGTGAGGGTCGGAGGCCCGAGGGTCACGCCGAGGGCCGCCGCGTCGGCTTCGAGGAACGCGAGCAGGAAGGTGGCGCCGAGGCCGTAGAACCCGTCCGAATCCTCCGACCGGGTCCGGGCGGCGAACGTGGGCACGAAACGACCGAGGTGCTTTGCGAGGAAGAGCGTCTCCGCATCCCGCGTGATGTCGAGCGCCTCCGCGTTCCCGGATTCGAGGGCGAGGGCTTCCTTGTAGCAGAGGAAGCTCATGAACTCGCTCTCCACGGTCACATGGTCGGCCCGCTCATGGGATTCCTCCGCGGGGGCGGCTCCGAAGGCCCGGTAGGTCCCCGCCGCGTCGGCGATCGTGTGTGCCTGGAGCAGCTCGGCCTGGATGTCGTACTCGGCCTCGTAGGGCGAGCAGCGCCCCCGCACCGTGTGCGAGAAGACCCGCAGGAACTCCTCGCGGGTGCAGCGACCCGCCCGGGCCTCGATGGCATCGAGGAGGGTCCCGATCCGCGCCGGAAGGCCGATGTCCGCCGCGGCCCGCCGCGCCGTCTCGAAGAGGCGCGGATCGCCGACCTCGGCCCGCGTCCCCTCGTCGGGCTCATGGAGGAGGGTTGCCGCGACGCGGTAGAGACAGCTCCGCGCCGCCGCCCTTCCGGGGCTGTTCGACTGGGTCATGGGGACACCTCCTCCGGCCGCGTTCTGTTCAGATGCTGTTCTGGTGCTGCCCGGGCCGGACGTACACGGGCTCCTCGATCTTCGTCCGGATGATCTCCTTGCCCCCGCGATCGTAGGCGATGATCGTGTCGTCGTACATGGCGAAGGGCTTGCCGTTGATCTCCGTCTCGTAGATCTTCTCGCCCTTCACGATCTCGTAGCGCTCGATGATGACGTTGGACTTCCTGAAGAGCTGGAGGACGGCGAGCAGTTCCCGGTCGGGGTTCTTGTACGTCTCGAGCGCCTGGTCCACACCCGGCCCGAACATCTGCCGGAGATAGCCGCGCGGAACCCAGCGCGGCGGGATGTAGTAGCCGTTGGGCTCGGTGCCGAACTGCGGGTAGAGGGGCAGGGCCACCTTGGCGACCTTGACGAGGTAGTAGAGGGGGTTCTGCGGGTCCTCCTTCCACTGCCCGTTCTTCTCGAGGGTCACGAGCCCCTGGAGGCGGATCTGTCCGATGCAGGCGGACATGCAGCGCGTCTCGGTCGGCCGGCCGCCCGTGGCCGGATCGCGTCCCTCGATGCGGGGATAGCAGGCGATGCACTTCTCGGAGACGCGCGTCGTCGGTCGGTAGAGGGACTTCTTGTACGGGCAGGCCTGCACGCACTTCCTGTACCCGCGGCAGCGGCTCTGGTCGATGAGGACGATCCCGTCCTCCTTCCGCTTGTAGATGGCCTTTCGGGGGCAGGCGGCGAGGCAGGCCGGATACGAGCAGTGGTTGCAGAGCCGGGCGAGGTAGAAGAACCAGGTCTTGTGCTCGGGAAGCGTGACGCCCTCGGGGTCGTACTCGTTCCGCACGCCCTTGCGGGCCACGGCCGAGTCCTCGTGGATGTTGGGTGCGCGCCACTCCTCGTCCTCGGGCAGGTAGCCGAGCACGCGGTCAGGCTGGCCCGAGCCCTTCGCGCCCTCGAAGACGGTGAGCCCGTCGTACTGCCCGTAGGGCGCGCGGGCATCGCCCTTGCCGCCCGTCCAGCGCGGCTTCACCTCGCGGCGCTTGTGCGCCTCGTCGAGGAGATTCAGGACTTTCACGTCCCAGTTCTGCGGGTAGCCGCCGTAGGGCTTCGTCTCGACGTTCGTCCACCACATGTGCTCCTGGCCCTTGCTGAAGGTCCAGGTGGACTTGCAGGCCATCGTGCACGTCTGGCAGGCGATGCACCGGTTGGTGTTGAAGACGAACGCGAACTGCCTCTCCGGATGGGCCTCCTCGTAGGGGTACTCCATCCCGCGGCCGATCTGCCAGTTGTAGACGGTGCTCACTCAGTCCTCCGTGGCCGGAAGGCCCGCTCCGTTTCCTCGACCAGTCGCGTCACCTCGGTGTCGCCAAGGCGCGTCCAGGCGCCGTGCGCCCCCGCGTAGAAGGGGTTCCGGAACACCGCCAGGAGCTCCGCCGGCGAGAACCCCATCCGCGTGAACTCCTCCGCGAAGCACCGGACCATCTCCCGGTCCGACTCGCCGTCGGCCACGGGCAGCTCGACGCCGCAGAGCTCCATCGGATCGTCGAAATCGAATTCATCCTTCGGCATGGCGCCCTCCCGGGAAGTCTCGAGCCGGCCGGCATCCGCCGGCTAGCCGAGGACCTCGCCGTTCAGATACCGCTTCATGAAGTCATTCTCCGCGCCGGGGGACATCCCCGTCGTGGCGGGCGCCCAGACGCCCTTGCCGCCGAGGCCGCCGTCCTCCGCCTTCGTGATGCGGACGAGGGTCTCCTTCGGCACGGTGTTCACGGCGTGGTTGTCCGCCTCGCCGCCGAAGAAGAGCTGGAGTGCCGCCTTCCGCTTGTGGAAGAGGGTGTCCGTCTGGTGCATCGGCATGTGCCAGTTGCGCGTGACGCTCTGCTGCGACCCGTAGCGGAGGTTCGCGTGGTAGCCGGTCTCCGAGAGGGCAAGCCCGTCGGGACGGCTTTCATGCGCCTTCACGGTCCGCTCCGTCGCGATGTACGGCGAGTGCTTCATCATGACGCAGTTGTAGGGGAATGCCCGGTTGTACTTCACCCGGAGCATGCAGCGCGCGACCTTGTAGAAGGGGTCGTCGGGCCGGGCGCCGAGATAGGGGCGGTCCGCCGGATTGGCGTCCACGTAGACGTAGTCGCCGTCCTGGATGCCGAGGTCCCGCGCCGCCTCGGGGTTGACGTGGATCTGGTGCTCGCCGACGCCGGGGGCCCGCTTGTCCGTCCGGTGGGGATCCCCGAAGTTGCTGTCGTAGATGAGGTGCCAGTCCACGCTGCTCCACGTCGAGTGGACGCGGTGCCGCGTCTTGGGGGTGAGGCAGAAGAACTGGAAGCCCTTCTCCCAGAGGAAGTTCTTCGTGCCCTTCACCTCGGCCCAGGGGAGCTTCACGTTCCGGATCGTGCGTTCGTCCCACCCCTCGGCATCCCGCGGGATCCCGTAGTCATCGGGTCGGATCCAGGGATTCGAGGACACGATGACATTCGGCAGGTAGGGCGTGGCCTCGGGCCCCTCGCGGTGGACGACGAAATTCTCGCCGTACTCGATGGCCTCGGGGATGTCCGCGTAGGCCTGGAGCCGCCCGTGCTCCGTGAAGAAGGGCTCGTCCTCGTGGACCTGCTCCCAGAACGGGATCCTCGGGTACGTGCGGAAGAGCATGAGGCACTGGCCGGGCACCCCGTACTTGCCGGCCATGATGTCGTCGAGCCTGTACCCCGCGGTCGTCGTCGATGTCTCGAGGAGACGCTGGATGTAGACCTCCCGCTTCCCCTCGAGAACGAACTTCCAGTAGTCCCGGACGCGGGGGTCGCCGATCTCCTTCGAGAGTGCCTCCGCGATGCCCGCGAGGATCACGATGTCGTCCTTCGACTCGAAGACCGGCTTGATGCCGCCCTTCCAGATCTGCAGGAACGGGTTCGAGCAGGATGCCGTGACCTCGAGCCCCTCGAACTCGCACCAGGAGTTGGCGGGGAGTCCGATGTCCGCGTACTCGAGGGACGCCGTCCACTGGATGTCGGCGGAGATGATCGTGTCGATCTTCGGATCGACGTTCTTGATCATCCCGTAGGCCCACTTGGCGTTGTTGATGAGATTGACGTTGTTGAAGAAGAGGAACTTCGTCGGCGTCGGCATGTGGGTCTTCCCCGTGAAGACCTTCCTGCCGTACTTCGGTGTCTCGACGATGAGCGCCTTGTCGCCGTGGTTCCAGTAGGCCGGCTCCTCGTCCGCCGTGTAGGCGTGGGCGTGGACCTCCTTCCCCGGCGTCTTCTCGTCGAGGGCCGGATGGAACGGATCCTCCGCCACCCATCCCTTGAAGCCGGGACCGGTCCAGGGCGACCCCTGGAAGAGGGCCGCCTTGTAGTTGCCCGCCCAGGTGTGGGCGCCGGCGCCCTTCTTCCCGATGTTGCCCGTGAGCATGAGGGGCAGGTAGACGGCCCGGTTCATCTCCGTGGCGTGGAACCAGTGGTTGATCCCCTCGCCCTGGTGGATCGACACGGGCTTGATCGTCGCGATGTCCTTCGCGAGCTGCTCGATGAGGGCCTTCGGCGACTTCGTGATCTCGGCGACCGAGTCGAGATCGTAGTCCTTGAGGTGGACTCGGTACATCTCCCAGAGGGGCATGACCTCCGCCTCCTCGCCGGAGACGAGCTTCACGCGGAACGTCCCCTCGAGGGCGGCGTCATAGCCGCGCTTCGCGTAGCGCGCGCCGACGTCGTCGCGGTGGAGCGGCTTCACGCCGCCGGTCTTCAGGTCCCAGATGCAGAAGTCGCCGATCTTCGCGTGCTGCTCGTCCGTGAAGCTCTGGAGCCTCCGGCTCGGTCCGTCGGCGGGGAGATCGGACTTGTACCCGGCGATGACCTCGGACGCGCGCAGGCGGCGCAGCGTGTCGGTTCGCACGAGGAGCGGGAAGTCCGTGAAGCGGAGGACGAAGTCCCGGTCGTACCACCCGTTGTCCATGAGGATCCGCGTGATCCCGAGGAAGAGGGCGGTGTCGGTGGTCGGTCGCACCGGGATCCAGTAGTCCGACTTCGTGGACGGCGGCGAGTACTCGGGCGTGATCGTGACGATCTTCGCTCCGCGCTCCATGCACTCGATGAACCAGTGCGAGTCGGTGAGCTTGTTCTCGACGAGGTTCTTCCCGTGCTGGATGATGAGCTTCGAGAAGCGGAGATCGTTGAAGTCGCAGTCCGATCCCTGGAGCCCGTGGACCCAGGGATGGCCGGGGGCCTGGTCGCCGTGCCAGGTGTAGTTGGCCCAGAGCCGCCCGCCCTTGGCGTCCTCCTCTCCGACACCCCGGATCTTCGCGTCGAGGAGGGCCATCGTGTTCGACAGGCGGTACATGCCGTACTTGCCGAACACGCCGAGGAGCCCCATGCCGCCGCGCATCTTGATCGTGCGCGTTCCGGCCCCGCCCATGGCCTCCACCATCTCGGGCTGGTAGCCGTCCTCGAGGAGGAGCTTCTTCCCTTCCTCCCCGGTGTAGCGCTTCGCCGTGGCGACCTGCGCCTTCGCGATGTAGGTGAAGATCTGATCCCAGGCGATCCGCTCGAAGCTGTCCTGCCCGCGGGTCGTGAATCCGTACTTGTCGCGGAGCTCGGGCGTGAGCGTCGGGAAGCCGTCGTCGGCCCATCGCTTCCAGCCCTTGCGTACCACGGGGTACTTGAGGCGGTGCGGCCCGTAGATCATCCGGTGGAAGGTATAGCCCTTGGCGCACTGCCGCGGGTTCCAGGCGGGAGTTGCGCTGTTGCCGTAGAGGTCCGTCGTCTTGTGGTAGCCGTAGTCGTTCCCCATGCGCACGATGACACCGTTCCGCACGAAGGCGCGGATCCGGCACGCGTGCGTGTCGTTCGGGGAGCAGACGAAGTCGAAGTAGCTGTCGTAGGCGTACTGGTCCCGGTAGATCTTCTCCCACCCGCGGTCAGGATAGGCCGCGAGAGGGTTGTCGATGTCCGCCGCCGGGGCGAGCCCGCGGAGGACGTTGCCCGAGCCGAAGTACAGGGCCGCCGAGGATGCGCCCGTGAGCTTCAGGAAGTTCCGTCGATCGATGCGCATGGTGTGAAGGCTCCGTCTCCCGGTCCCTTAGGGCTGAAGCTCGAAGCGGTGCCAGATGGACACCGACTTCTGTCCGTCACGATCCCTCTCCGCGCCGTCGAAAGCGGCGAAGGCCACGTGGGCCTTCCCGCCCGGCGCGAAGGCCACGTCGCCGTTCCCGCTGCCCGCGAGGGCACGCACGAACGCGACACGCCGGCGGCCGCCGGTCATGGCGGCCCGGCCCTTCACCGCGGGATCCGCGGCACGGCGGGCCTCGGTGGTTCCGAGAGCCTTCGCCGTGAGGTTCTCCACGGGCGTCGCGCGGTTCTGATCCGACATGGGATTCCCCGCCGCCAGTCCCGCGAGGTAGGCCGGCCGGTGCTTCGTCCCCGGGAGGTTCGGCCTGAACTCTCCGGGCGAGGGCTCCTGAGCCTCGGGATACTGGTTCACGAGGAGGCGGTCGTGTGCCGCCTCCACGTCCTGGAACGACCCGAGATCCGCCTGCCAGGCGCCGCGCCAGAGCCAGAGGCTCACGGAGCCTGCCGCGTCGCCCATTCCAAAGAAGGGCGGATCGGCGTCGGTGGAGAACTGGATCGCGGCAGCGTCGCTGAAGTCCTCGGTGCGAAGCACGGAGGTGTCGTCGGTGGCGTCCTCGTACTCGAGGAGGAAGCCGACGTTCTTCCCGTCGTGCAGGGCCGAGACGTTGACGCCCTCGATCCGGTTGTCCCGCCACTTGAGCGGCATGAGGGCCACGAAGACGGGCTTCGCCTGGCTCCACTCGGCGGAGGCGGGGTCCTCGGGAACCGCGCCCCGCGTCCGGGCCGCAACGATGGTCTGCTGGCGCTGGAGAACGCGTTCCTCGGCTCCCGGCTTGGCGAGGGAACGGACGAAGTTCGCGATGTCCCAGAGCTCCGCGTCCGTGATTCCCGTGGCCTGGGGCATGGGGCTTCCCGGCATGCCGCTCTTCGCCCGGATGTAGATGTCCCGTGCTGCCATCCCGCCCTTGAACACGCCCGCGGTGAAGTCGCGGGGGAACACGGGGTCGCCGTCCGACGTGTATCGCACGTCGATCCCGCGTCCCCGGCCGTCCGTGCCGTGGCAGGCCGAGCAGCCCTTCGAGACGTAGAGCTCGGCGCCGTGTTTCAGACTGGCGGCGTCCGAAGGAGGTCCGGAGGGCACAGCGACGGCATCGCCGGGCCGCGTGCGGGCGGCCGCATCCTCCGCAGCTTCCGCTTCGGTGAGGCCGGCGGCGAGGAGCGTCTCGCGGATGCCGTCCCTGGCGAAGCTGCGGATGGCCGCCACGAGGGCGCGCCGGTCCGCCTCCGGAAGGTGCGCCCAGGAGGGCATCGACGAGCCGGGCATGCCGCGGGTGAGCGTGTTGAAGATGTCCTCGTCCGTGGGGACACCGTTGACCGTGCTGGCGAGCCTGTACTCGCCCTTGCGGAGATTCCGCGGTCGCGGGTCGAGGAGATAGGCGGCGATCCCGTCGCCGGCGCCCTTCTCGCCGTGGCACGGGGCGCACTGCCTCCCGTAGATGGTCATGCCGCGCGCCACGTCGCCGGACGGCTGCGCTCCGGCTCCCCGGGCCGCCGGCCCGCCGGCCGCCGCTCCGGCGGATGGCGCTGGCGTCGCCGGACCTCCGGTTTTCGGCGCTCCACCCCCCTGACCATCCTTGGGCTCCCCTTCGCCGCAGCCCGCTGCGAGCGCGAGGACGAGGAGGGCGTGGAACGCCCGTCTTCCCGCGACGCGACCGTTCGACATGTCATCGCCTCCGGAACTCGAGGTTTCGCCGTGCGATACGCAAGGGACATGCCCGATAGGACAAATGACTTGCGTCATGTTTACTTGCGCACAAAACCGACCGATTCGTCAGCGAGACGCCGTGACAGGCGCGAAGATCGGCGCCAATGCGACATCCGTCATATTTGCTCGTTCTGCTGCGCCGCCACGGCCACGAGCCCCACGACATCTTTGCCGCAGGTCACGGGCAGACCGGACACGGCGCCGCGCCACGGTCCGGACGCCGCGTCCCGGCACGGGATATGCTGGAAGACAAGTTGCCCCGCGATGCCGACATAGAGGACGGTTGGATGAGGAGTTCGTGGCGATGAAGTGTCTCGATCAGCTCATGACGGAACACCGCACCATCGAGAGGGTGCTCGGTGTGCTGGGCGCGGCCTCGCGCAACCTCCGGGATGCGACGAACGTCCCCGGTGCCGACATCGACGCGATGATCGAGTTCCTGAGGGGCTACGCCGACCGCCTCCACCACGGCAAGGAGGAAGACATCCTCTTCCGCTGGATGGCGGACCGCGGGTTTCCCGAGCACGGAGGCCCGGTTTACGTGATGAGGGCCGAACATGAGGAGGGCCGCGCCTTCATCCACGACATGCTCACGACGGCGCGGAGCGGGATCACGGGGGGAAGCGTCGAGCGGTTCTGCCGGACGGCCGACGGGTACATCCAGCTCCTCGCCCAGCACATCCGGAAGGAAGACAACATCCTCTATCCGATGGCTGCGGCGCGCATGACCGAGGAGGACGACCGGGATCTCCTCCGCCGCTTCGACGAGGCCGGCGCCCGCGAGCCCGGCGCGGCGGATCGGTTCGAACGCATGGCGGAAAACCTCGCGGACCGCTACGGCTCGATCCCCATCCTGTCCCTCCTCGGGAACGGTGGCGGATGCGGCTCCGTCCTCCCGGGGGGCATCCGCCCCCCGGCGGGTCCCATCGACGTCTGATCGTTACATCTTCCGCAGGACGAGCCGGAGCCGCGCCGTCTCGCCCGGCCGGATCTCCACCTCCGCCACGTCGCCGGTGTGGCCGGTCTTGACCGGCCGGACCTTCACCATCCCGGCGGGCAGGGACGGGATCTCGAATCGCCCATCCGGTCCGACCCAGTTCTGGAGGCCCACGACGACGGGCTCGTCCGTGCCTGCTCGCCGGATCTCGATGAAGCAACCGCTCACGGCTGCGCCGGATTCGTCCAAGACCGTGCCTCCGATGGACCCTCCGGCCACGAGGACGAAGCGGACGGGGTCTCCTTCCGACTCCCCGACGTCGACGCGCTCCCGAACCGCGATGGCGTGGCCCGGCGCGGACGCCGTCATCCGGTAGGTCCCGGGCTCGAGCCAGGCGAATTCGAAGTGCCCGTCCTCTGTCGTCTCGGCCCGTCCTGCGAAGGCCGCCTCCGCACCGCCGCCGCTCCTCAGCAGAAGCACTTCCGCTCCGGCGAGGGGTTCCTCGGAGGTTCCGAGGACGATCCCGTGCAGCCTGCCGCCCGACACGACGATGTCGTGGCGGCGTTCGCCTCCGGCCTCGATCTCCACATCCGAGACCTTGTTGAAGCCCTTCTTCACGCCCGCGCCCACGTGGACGTCGTAGTGCCCGGCCTCGATGTCGGGGATCCTGTAGCGCCCGTCCGCGTCCGTGACGCTCTGCTGGAACTTCGGCATTCCGGACGGATCTCGCGCGGCGTCCGTCCTGAAGAACGTGATCCATGCGCCGGCCACGGCGCCCTGCCGCCGATCCGTCACGATCCCCGTCACGGAGGTCTGCGCGGAACCGCTCCCGAACTCCACGACCTTCGTCTCCGACTTCGCGATGGAGACGAACTTCATCTCCGTGGCGATCCCCGCCGCCTCCGGCCGGACGCAGACGAAGCTCCCGCGTTCGACGTGATCGAAGCGGAAGGCCCCGGTCGCGTCCACCTGCGCCATGCGCGGAGACCGCTTCTTCGAGTTCGCCACCATGATCCGGATGAGCAGGACGGGCACCTGCATGGCCGGCTTCCCGCTGCCGTCGAAGGACCGACCCTCGACGACGCCACCTCCGGCGAGCCGGATCTCCACGCCCTCCGCGCCCGTGGCCGCCGTGGCACGACCCTCCGCGAAGTCGGGATGGACCGCGGCCACGGCCTGCTCTCCGGGTCGCAGGTCGCCGAGCATGAACGTCCCGTCCGCTCCGGTCCGGGTGGCCCGCGCGTGGGGGCGGAAGGCCGCCCGCGTCGTGAGGTCCACGGACCAGGGGATGAACTCAGTGTCGCTGAAGACGATGGCGTCAGCCACGGGCGATCCGTCCGCCGCGCTCACCACTCGACCCGCGATGCGTCCGCCGGCGGGCAGGACCGCCTCGACGACGGCCGTGCCTCCGCCCGGCACATCCACACGCGGCAGGACGCGCAGCGCGAAGCCGGCGGCCGCCACGTGGACCTCGTGGGACCCCGCACCGACATCCGCCATCTCGAACTCGCCGGCCGGCGACTCAAAGGTCCGGAACACGGGGTTCGGAGCCGCGTGGGCAGCCGTGATCTTCTGCGCTGTCACCGCAAAGGCCGTGACCGGCTGCCCCGACTCGTCGCGCACCGTGCCGCGGATCCGACCGAGCTGCGCCACCCGGACCGTCAGCGTCGTCTCCTCGCCCCGGAGTTCGACCTCGCCCGACCTCCCCCGGTACGGCGGCCAGTCCACCTCGGCAATCCAGCGCCCGTGAGCGACACCGGCGACCACGGCCCGCCCGAGGTCGTCGGCCACCGCAGCAACGGGCGGTCCTCCGGCGGCGTCGACCCGGCGGAGGACCACGGGCGCGCCGGCCACCGGCTTCTCCTCCTCGCCGAAGACGGCGACACCCTCCACGACGCGCAGCGTCACGACGGTACCCCGGCCGAGCCGGAGGATCAGGCCGCCGCGCGCCTCCCCCGGGGCCAGCGGCGGGATCTTCGTGTCGATGGAAGGGAATCCGGCCGCGGCAGCCCTCACGACGAGTTCCAGATCCGGCGAGACGGCGATCTCGAAGGCTCCGTCGGCCCCGGTTGCGGCGCCGGCGCGGAATCCATCGCCTCCGTCCCACGAGAGCTCCGCCCCCGCCACGGGATGATCGTCCATGTCCACGACGCGTCCGGTCAGGCGGCAGGGCTTCGCGGCGGCGCCGGGCGCCGTCTCCGATCCCACCGCCCCCGCCACGGGCGGCTTCGCCGCTGCCGTAGGAGCCATCCGCGATGCGGGCTCGCCGGCAGCAGCCGGCCCCGGTGCGCCGCGACCCGCGGCGCCCGGACTTTCGGCCGCCGGCGCGCCCGGCCCGGTGGCCCGCTCCCCCTCCGGCGGCTTCGGTGCATCGGCGCCGGGAAGCAGTAAGACAGCGGCGGCGATCAGAGCGGCGGCGCCAGCCAGCAGCGCGAGGAGCATTCGTCCGGTCATGAGTTGCGTTCTCCCGGGATCGGGCGCCGGCGACCCGCCGGCTCTCCGGATCATGGTATTCGCGGCCGGAGCAGGGGATTCTGCTTTTCCGGGGCAGAGGCGGCCGCGTCCGGAGCTACGGGTCGACCGTGCGGATCACGTACGCGTCCCCGCTTCCCCCGGCGATGGCGCCCGCTCGGCGGGCCATCGCCAGTTCCGCCTCCCCTGCCGGAGTCAGACCGAAGGCCCCGAGTACGGCCGCGAGCCCCGCATCCGCGCCCGCGGCCCCCTCGACACCGGCCCACGCGGCGGCGAGGCGGCGCCACGCGGGCGCCGTCAGGGGATCGCACGCCACGAAGAACGGCGGGACGACCGTGAGCCGTGGCGGCGCGGCGGACGCCGGAGGCGGCGTCGCGAGGCCGGCCACGACCCGGCTCTCCGACGCGCCACATTCCGCCGCGCCGGCGATCCCTCCGGGAACGAGACGGAAGACGACCTCCAGGCCCTCCGGTCCCGCCCCACCGAGAGCGAACTCGAGGAGCCCGTCCGTTCCCTCGACGGGCCGCGGCAGGAGGCCCGGCACCGGTTGCAGGCGGAGGCCGGCGTAGAAACTCCGATGCGCCGGAGCGCCGGCCGCGGCGGCCCACGCCGCCTGCGCCCCCGGCGATGCGACCGACTCCTCCACGACACGCCCCGCCACCTCCACACGCCGCCGCAGGGAGGGAAGCCTCGCGTGCAGGGCGCGGAGCCCCGAAACGAGACGGAGGAGGACTCCGCGGCGCCAGCGCTCCGCGGCATCGCCGCCGGCGTCCCCCGACGCGTCGATGCGCGCCAGAGCCCTCGCGTGATCCTCGCCGCGTGCCACCAGTTCCTCGGCCCGGCGGAGGAAACCCTCGAGGATGGGAAGTCGACCGGGGAGAGACGGCCCGAGCCGGGCCTCGTCCTCGAGAAGCTCATCGAGGCGGCGCTCGTCCGCGAGGCGACGCCACGCGGACGCCGCATTCTCGGCCGTCGCCCGCGCCTCGATGAGCAGGTCCTCGCGGAGCTCTCGGGCGTCGCCGTTGCCCGGATCCGCACCGAGAGCCTCGGAGGCGAGAGCGAGGGCGGCCTCGACCCGCCCCTCGGTGTGCAGGGAACGCGCCTCGCCGCAGAGCCTCCGTGCGCGGTCGGTCGCGCGCCGGTCCTCCACGAGGGCGCGGACGAGCAACGCGGCCGCCACCACGAGGGACAGCAGCACGAGGAACCGCGTGACGGGGGACACCCTTCGGCCCGCGGGCTCGGACACCGGCGACTCCGGAGGCGACGATCGCCCGGAGGGATTCCACCAGATGGGCGTGAAACGATCAAGAAGGAACCGGACTCAGGTCCGGCGGGCGTCCGGGACCACGGGCAGGGCCGCCGCCGTGGGCGCCGCGGGGCGGCGACGGCGCTTCCGGCCCGTGAGGACGATGCCCGCCACGATGAGCCCGGTCCCCGCCAGAGTGGCCGGGCGGAGGGGCTCGCCCCCGGCCACGACGCCGATGCCGAGAGCGATGATCGGAGTGATGTACGAGATGAGGGCGAGGGTCGTCGCCCGCGCAAAGCGCAGGAGCCAGAAGTAGAGGCCGAAAGCGAGGACGGAGCCGAAGAGAGCGAGGTACACCGTCGCCAGGACCGCCCGGGACGTCAAGGCGACGGGACGGCCCCGCTCGAGAAGCAGCGAGAGGGAAAGGAGCCCGAGGGCCCCGAAGAAGATCCCATTGCGGTTCAGGAGGACGGAGCTCACGTGCGCGCCCTCGCGCTTGATGAACACCGTGCCGGCGGCGACGGTGAGCGGAGAGAGGAGGAGGAGGAGTCCCGCGGTCACGACTTCCGGGCCGAGCGCGCGGAGGTCCACCTGGGTGAGCACCGCGACTCCGATGAACCCGACGATGAAGCCACCCCACTGGACCGGCGCCAGCCGCTCCTCCGGGAGGACGATGGATCCCGCGGCGGCGATGAAGATCGGATACGTGGCCCAGAGGACGGACGTGAGGCCCGACGGCAGGACCGTCTCGCACTGGTAGACGATGACGTAGGAGATGCTGAAGTTCGAGAGCGTGATGATGGCGGTGAGGCGCCCCGACGGCGGAGCGCCTCCCTCGAAGCGCCGGAGCCGCGGCGCGAGGGCGGCGAACACGGCCGCGGCGAGGGCGAAACGCACGCCGGCGGAGAAGAGCGGCGGAAGGTCCGCGAGCCCCACCTTGATGGCGAACCATGTGCTGCCCCAGATGAGGCAGAGCACACCGATGAGGACGGCCGTCAGGACGGGACCCGGCGCCGGGAGGCCGCCGGCGGGCGTCCTCGAGGACCGCCGTCCGGGAGCATCCTCGTCCGGGTCCGCCGGCGGACCATCCGTCCCGCCGGCGCCTCGCGTCCCCATCAGCGCCCTCCGCCCGCGGCCCGCGGATCGAGGACGACCCGGAGCCCCGTGACCTCGCGCGGCGGGCGCGCCTCCCCGGCTGCGTGATCGCCGAAGGCGAGCACATGGCCACCGGCCGCCCTGCCCTTCTCGCGGGTCTCGGGACGGCTCGCGCTCCGGCTCTCGGGCCTCGACTCCGCCCCCGCTTCCGGATCGTCCACCACCCACTCGGCCGCATTGCCGCCGGCATCGAACACGGGCTCCCGCGACCCCTTCGGCCCGAGGAGTCCCGCCGGACGGCTGCCCGC
>CAYQRN010000035.1:0-27755 GCA_964419995.1 uncultured Planctomycetia bacterium | reverse complement strand
CGACGCAGACGATGATGAAGACGCCGATGAACACGCCGAGGATCGTCAGGAACGACCGGAAGCGGTGATCGAGGAGCGTCTCCACGGCGAGGCGCACGTTCTCGCGGAGCAGGACGAGTCGCTGCCGGATCCGTCCCACGGCCTCACTCCGAACGGAGCGCCTCGATGGGCGAGAGGCGCGCCGCCCGCCGGGCCGGCTGCAGGCCGAAGAAGACACCGATGGCGGCGCAGATCCCGAAGGCGAGCCCCGGGGCCCAGGGCGGAACCCGAGCCGGCAGCGGCGAGGCGGTCCTCACGACGAACGCCACCCCCGCCCCGAGAACGACACCGGCGAGGCCGCCGACGCAGGCCAGGGTCACGGCCTCGATGAGGAACTGGAGCCGGATGTCCCGGTCCCGCGCACCCACGGCCTTTCGGAGCCCGATCTCGCGCGTCCGCTCGATGACCGAGACGAGCATGATGTTCATGATGACGATGCCGCCGACGACCAGCGAAATGCCCACGACGAAGACGGCCACGAGGAAGATCGTGCGTGTGAGGTTCTGCCAGAGGTCGTTCACACCCTCGGCGGTCACCATGCCGAAGTCGTCCTCGTCGCCGAAACGCAGGTGATGCCGCGCCCGGAGGACGGCTCGCACCTCGTCCATGGCCTCCTCCATCACGGCGTCGTCGCGAGCCTTCACGCTGATGTTCACGGAACGCCCGGAGCCCCACATCTTCTCGAAGGTCCGGATGGGGATCTTCGCGAAGTTGTCCCGCGACATCCCGAAGACCGATCCCCGCTTCCCGGCCACGCCCGCCACTTCGAACGTGTGGTCGCCGATGCGCAGGGTCTTGCCCACGGGGTCCACGGTCGCGAACAGCGCATCCGCGACGTCATGGCCGAGAAAGCAGACGGCGGCGGCCCTGAGGTTCTCGTCCTCCGTGAGGTTCCGTCCGGAGGCCACATCGTAGGGCTCGATCTCCACGATACGGGGATCGATGCCTCCGATGTCCACGTCGGAAACCTCCTGCCCGCTCCGACGGATGTCGGCCCGCCGGTGCACCTCCACTGCGACGGCGGCGGCCAGAGCGCAGTTCCGTTCGATGGCCCGCGCATCCGCCACTCTGAGTTCCCGGTTCCGCCGGAGGGCCGCCAGGAAGTCTTCTCGGTTCGAGATGATCCCGAAGCGGCTCACGACGAAGACGTTGGGGCCGAAGTTCGAGAGGTTCTCCGCCACGTAGAGATTGAGTCCGTGGATCACGGCGATGACCGCCAGGATCGCCGTGATGCCGATGATGATCCCGAGAAGCGTGAGGAACGAGCGAAGCGGATTCGCGGCGATGGACCAGAGCGCGATCCTCACCGCCTCGCCGGGGTTCATTCGCCGCCCGCCGGCAGGACGGCGGGATGGTCATCCGCGCGGACCCGCTCGTCCGTCGCGACCCTGCCGTCCCGGATCGAGACGATCCGGTGCGCGTGCAGCGCCACGTCTCGCTCGTGCGTCACGAGGATGACCGTATGCCCCGCGGCGTGGAGCGATCCGAAGATCGCCATGATCTCCTCGCTCGTCCGCGAATCGAGATTCCCCGTAGGTTCGTCGGCGAGAATGATCGACGGCTCCGTGACGAGCGCCCTCGCGATGGCCACGCGCTGGCGCTGTCCACCGGAGAGCTCCGACGGCCGATGTTCCATCCGGTCCTGGAGTTCCACTTGCCCGAGGGTCCGGCGGGCCCGGGCCCGCCGTTCCCGCGGCGGCACTCCGGCGTAGACGAGGGGCAGTTCCACGTTGCGAAGCGCCGTGGCCCGGGGGAGCAGGTTCGCCGACTGGAAGACGAAGCCGATCTCCCGGTTCCGGATGCGGGCCAGCTCGTCCGGGTCGAGACGGCTCACGGACACGCCTCCGAGGCGATACTCGCCCTTCGAGGGCGTGTCGAGGCAGCCGATGAGGTTCATGAGCGTCGACTTTCCCGAACCCGACGGCCCCATGATGGCCACGTACTCGCCCCGGCGCACCGCGAAGTCCACTCCCCGGAGCGCATGGACCTCCGTGGCGCCCATGACGTAGGTCTTCCAGAGACCCACCGTTTCGATGAGGAGCGTGTCGCCGTTCCCGGACATCAGGGGTTCCTGCCGCGCCGGCCCTTTCCCTTCGATCGCGGCACCACCGGAGTCGAGTCGTCCACGATCACGGAGTCGCCGTCTCCGAGCGTGCGGAGCACCTTGTACGGTCCCACGACGATCTCCTCGTTCTCCGCAAGACCCTCGAGGAGTTCCGCGTCCATCTCGCCCTTGATGCCGATCTTCACGGGCCGAAACCGGACCCGACCGCCTTCTCGCACGAAGACGCCATCGATCTCGCGGAGCGTCGCCTTCCGATCCCGTTCCCGGTCCTCCTGATCCTGGCCGCTCCGGCGCCGCTCGGAGCGTGCCACGGCCTCGACGAGGGGCGGCGGCGTCCACGTTCCCCCGGCATCCACCGGGAGCTCGCGCACGGTCAGAGCCTGCAGCGGAACGACGAGGCAGTTCTCGCGCCGGTCCGCCCGGATCTCCGCGGACGCCGTGAGGCCCGGGCGCAGCGCCTGCGGGGGCGACTCGAGCCGGATCACGACCTTGAAGTCGCGGCCCTCGGACGCGGCCGCCGACCGGCCGAGTTGCCCCTCGGACGCGGCGGCGATGGGGGCGTTGCCGATCTCTGTCACGGCGCCCTCGATGTCCACGTCGGGGAGGGCATCCACCGTCACCGTGGCGCGATGTCCGAGCGCGACCTTGATGATGTCCGTCTCGTCGACGCGGATCTCCGCCTCGAGAACAGAGAGATCCGCGATGGTCATGAGCGTGGCCTGCGGGTTGCTCTGGATGCCGGGAACGGCCCGCTCCCCCTTCTCGACGTTGAGCCGCGTGATGACGCCCTCGAGCGGCGACGCGATCGTTGTCTTCCCGAGAAGGTCCGTGGCGCGGTCCAGCGCGGCCCGCGCCGCGTCGGCGCGTCGCAGCGCCGCCTCATGCTGTTTCCGGAGCTGCGTCACGGAGACCCGCGCCGCGTTGACGCGGGCGACGGCGTGGTCGAGCCTCGCGGCGGCGGCCTTGAGTTGCCCCTCCCCCACGCGCCAGGCCGTCTCCGCGGCCTCGAGCTCGTCCGACGAGACGACCTGTCCCTCGAAGAGCTCCTTCCGGCGGCGGTACTGGGTCTCGAGCCGTGCCGCGTTGGCGCGGGACTGCTCGAGCTCCGACTCGGCGGCGGCCTTCAGGAACTCGTCCTGGCGGAGTGACGCTTCCGCATAGGCGATCTGCACCTCGGCGCTCCCTGCATCCGCGAGGGCCGCGTCGTGCATGGCCGTGGCGGACTCCACGTCCTGGCGGGCCTGGAAGGGATCGATGCGGAGGAGCACCTGGCCCTTCGTCACGGACTGCCCCTCCGCCACGGGCAGATCCACGATCACGCCGGGGATCTCGGCCTGGATATCGACGAACTCCTTGGCGCGGATCTCGCCGGTGGCGCTCACGATGAGCTCGAGGGTCGCGACGCGCTCGATCCGCTCCGTCGTGACCCGCACGGCCTCGTCCCCGCGTGAAACGAGGAAGAAAGCGGCGGCGGCCCCGCCGGCCAGAATGAGGAACCAGAGCAGTCGAGTTCGGCGGCGCATCGGTCTCCCGCGGCATCGTCCGGAAGTGACGGAGAAGGAACATCGTACGCCCCCCCGAAGTTACGGCAACGTCATGGCGCCCCTGACCGGGCTCAGCGTCGCTTCTGTCCGGCCGATAGGGAGAGTGGAGGCCCGCTCATTCCCCGCGCGACGCAAACCCTCGTCCCACGACGCCACCGGAAGCCGCTCCTCGCCCGCGCCGCGAGCATCCTCGCGCTCTTCGCCCCGACGGCCACGGCCCGGGCGCGACGCCTCCGCCGGCTCGCCGGGACCGGACGGGACCTCGCCGCCCTGGCGGCGGCCGCCCGCCTCATCAGGCGTTACCCGGATTCCCCCCGCATCGCCGAGGCCGTTTCGCTCGTCTGGGAACTCTGCGGGTGCGCGACGCACGTCCGGCGCCTCGCAGCCCTGTCCGCCGCTCCGTCCCTGCGGGACTACGAGGTCGAAGCGCGAACGTGCCTTCACCTCGGGCGCGCCCGGGAGGCCGCGGAGACCCTCGAGATCGCGCTGGGTGTCTTTCCCCGCGACGTCTCCCTCATCCGCCTCCTCGCCGAGAGCCGGCTCCGGGTCTTCCTATCCGAGAGCCTCGCCGCCGCCGGCCGCGAAGCCATCCGCGCGCACGAGCGCCTGCTCTCTGCGGATCCGACTTCGCCCGACGCCCACCGGGGCCTCGCGCGGATCTGGGCCCACGCAGGAGAGGCCTCCCGCGCAGCATGGCACGCCCTCCTCGCCCTCAACGCCGCGCCGCGGGACCGCGAGACCCTCGGTCTCTGGGCCGACATCCGGCGGCTCCGTCTCAGGCCCGCCGCCGCGCGAGACGCTTTCATCGACGCCGAGGAGTCCGAGGGCGGCGCCCCCGGAGGAACGTCAGCCTGTCCGGCCGCTCGGATTCTCGACGGCGCCGCGCGTGTCTCTGCCGCCGACGGCGTCGCGAGAGCGGCGCTGCGCTGCGGCGACGTCGCCGTCGTGGCAAGGGCGGGTCGCGGGCGGCGGCTGCGCGACGGGGAAGCCGATCCGTTCTATGCCACGGCCACGGGGATCCGGGATCTCGCTTCCGCCTGCGTCCGGAAGCTCGGACTCGGGCGGATCACGGCCGCAGACGTCACGTTCCCGGGCGGGCACATCGTGGCCCTCGCCGCCGGCGCCACGGTCCTCGCCGTCGCCGTCCGGAGGGGCACCGGACGCGGTCCGGCGACGGAGGCGGCCGAGCGGGTCCTCGACGATCTCGCTGCCAGGCGTCCCCTCGAGTGGATCCGGTAGCGGAGCCGGAGACGGCGCCTACTCGTACTTCTTCTCGATCTCCCGCTGCAGCTCCCGGAACTCCTGCCACACGACCTTCATGTCGCTTTCCGTGAGGCTCGGCTGGTGGAGCATGTTGTCCGCGGACTCGTACCAGAACTCCTGATCCTGCGGGAGATAGCCCTCCTTCCTGCAGACGTCGTAGAGCTCCGTCCCGGGAAGGGGCGTGAAGTGGAAGAAGTAGAGAGCGTTGGGGTCGAGGCGCCGGTTCAGCGCGATGGTCTCCCGGACGAGGTCCGGCGTCTCGTAGGGAAGGCCGATGATGTTGCTCGCAACTGTCTCGATGCCCACCTCGCGGCAGTTATCGAAGGCCTCGATGAGGATCCGGTCCGTGGTCCGCTTCTTGAGGTGCTGGCGCCGGTAGTCCTCGTTGCCGGCTTCGACGCCCATGGCGAGGATCTGGCACCCCGAGGCCTTCAACTTCCGCAGGATGTCCACGGTGCAGGTCTCGGCCCGCACGAATGCGGTCCAGGGAAGCCCGACCTCCTTCCCGTACATCTCCGCGAACTCCTCGAGCCAGCCGTGGCCGAGCGCGAACATCTCGTCCCAGAACTCGAAGCGGCGGATCCGGTACCGACCCTTCAGGTACTTGAGCTCCTCGACGATGTTCCGGACGGTCCGCTTCCGGGTGAAGCGGCCTTTTCCCCGGTACATCATGAGCCACGCCGAGTTGGCGCAGAACGTGCACGCGTAGGGGCAGCCGCGCCCCGCGTACACCGGCATGATCTCGTTGCCCCACACGAGGGCCAGGCGCCCCACGTCCTGGAGGAGCCGGTCCATGTCGAAGGCATCCCGGTCCCACCACGGCAGTTCGTCGAGATCGCCGACGAGGGGGCGCACCGCGTTGCGATGGATGATCGTATCGCCCTCGCTCGTCTCCTTGCTCCAGATGTTGCCGATCCGCGTCGCGCTGCCTCCGGTCTCGAGGGCGGCGCAAAGCTCCGGCAGGGCGTGGTCCCCTTCCCCGAGGCAGACGAAGTCGATGCTCGGATGGGCGAGGACCTGGTCCGGCAACGCGGTCGGGTGGTATCCGCCGACGATGACAGGGATGTTCCGGACGGATTTCACCCAGTCCGCCCGGGCCTGCACCGGCCGCCACTGGAACGACATGCAGGTGAAGCCGAAGAGCTGCGGGTCGAATTCCTCGATATGCGACCTGTAGTCCTCGATTCCGAGAGTGTCATCGTCGACGATGATGCGGACCTGGTGCCCGAGCTTCTTCAGCATGGCCGACAGGGCCGCGAGCCCCGGGTGGAACTCCCGATCACCTCGGGACCAGTGGACGAGAGTGACTTTCATGCGGTCGCCCCCTCGCGATCACCTTGACGGAATCGCGCGTCAAGAGGAATACAAACCTCTTGGGGATAAAACTTTACGGCAACAATAATCAGCCTGGTTCCACCGGCGGGGGAACCTCGCTTCCGTCCTTCGATCGTAACGTCCCCTTTCTGTCAGGGCCAACGAAATCGCAACACCGGGCTGACGCCTGGTCCGGCGTTGTCCTGAAAGTACTTAGAGAGTTTTCAGCACGATCCTCGACAACTTTTTGCTGACTTTTGTCATGATTTGTGACCCCGTCGCCTTGACGGCCGTCACAGGTCGGGGATACGCTCCTCACGCCGTATCCCCGACTCCTCCGATAGGTCCAGGACGCCCCGGCCCGGAGAACCCCGTGCGCATCCTGCTCGCGTACCCGCCGTCATTCGCCATGCCGTCCATGCCCTTCGGCGCTCTCGGGCTCCTCAACGCCTGTCTGCGCCGACGGGGTCACACGACGCACATCCTCGACATCAACGCAGAGGCGTTCACGGTGATGTCGAGGCGCGAGGTGCTTTCTGCCCTATTCGAGGTCCTCGACCGGGATCTCGACCGACTGCAGCGGATCGCTTCCCCCTCCGCCATCGAGGCCGACTACGCGCGGACTCTCCGCCGTCTCTCGGTCTATCCGCGGGACCTCCTTCTCACGGCCCAGGACGCGGCGGAGTCGATGCAGCGTCCCGAGTGCTTCTTCGATCCCGCCACTTTCCTCCGGATGAGCAGCATCCTCCGGACGACGCACGCCTTCCTGCACGCGGCGACGCCCTCCCTCGACCCGCGGAACACCCATTTCGTCCGGGATCTCTTCGCGCGCCTCGCCATCGAGGACACCGACGCCTACAGTTTCGTCTACGTGAGCGACACGCTGCCGAAGGTCGCAGCGCTGCGTCCCGACGTCATCGCGTTCACGTGCCCCTTCTCCCCCCAGATCGCGACGGCGATGCGCTTCGCCCGGGATGTGCGCCGGATCCTTCCCGACGTCCGGTTCGTCATGGGCGGAACGGGCATCTCGGACGCCGCGGGCGTCGTCCTTCCGGATCCCCGCTTCTACGACTTCATCGATCACGCCATCGTCGGGGACGGGGAGGAATCCCTGCCCGCCCTCATCGATGCCCTCGAGGGCCGCGGCCGCCTCGACGACGTTCCGGGACTCTGGCGGCGGGAGGGAGCCGTGGTCGTCCGCACGACGGACCACGCCGAGGCCGACATGAACCGGAGCCCCGCGCCCGACTACACGGGACTCGACTTCAGCCACTACCGTCTCCCGGACAGGACCGCCATCTACACGACGTCCCGCGGGTGCTACTACGGCAAGTGCACCTTCTGCCCCGAGAGCTTCCGCCAGGGTTTCCGCATGCGGTCCCCGGAAAACGTCTATGCCGACATCCGGAGCCTCGTGCTCGATCAGGGCATCCGTCACATCCACTTCTTCGATCCCCTCGCGCCTCCGCGGACCCTCGTCCACGTCGCCCGGGAGATCGCCCGTGAGTCGCTGCCCGTCCGGTGGTACGCCGAGGTCAAGTTCGAGCGGATCTATCAGAGTCCCGACTACCTCCGGACGCTCCGCGACGGCGGATGCCGCATCCTCCAGTTCGGCCTCGAATCCGGAGTCCAGCGGATCCTCGACCGGATGCACAAGGGGAATCGCCTCGATCAGATCGAGCCCATGCTGGACAACCTGCGGCGAAACGAAATCGCCTGCGCCGTGACATGGTTCATCGGGTTCCCGACGGAGGACGAGGAGGATGCCCGCGAGACGTGGCGCTACATCCGCCGGCACCGGGACGCGATCCAGCTCTCGCTCTACACGGGCACCTTCGGCCTCGGAACCGACGTCCCTGTCTACCGCTCGCCAGGCGACTACGGCATCCGCATCGTCGTCGATGACGCCGGCAACCCCGCCTACCGCCGCGACGACGGACGGGACTGGGATCATCGCTCCCTGCACGAGGCCTTCTTCGTCCGGAGCGACATCCCCATCGCCGTGAGCGGCGCCTCTCTCCTCTACGCCACGGAACACCCGGAGCTCCTCCCGGCCATCTCCGGCACCGCCGCCGTGGGCCCCCCGGACTTCGAGGATCCACCCGTCGCGGACCGGACAGTGGCCGTTCCCGCGGAGAACCGCGGCGCCGATCTCGGACCCGAGGCGGGGGCGCAGAGCCGTTACTGCATGCTCATCGCGGCCACGGGCGAAATCCTCGACATGGACGCCGCCGACCTCTCGCTGCTCGAACGCATCGGCACGGCGCCCGTCGCCGTGGCCGGCGTCCTCGCCGGGGAGACGGATCCCGAAGGCGCGCTCCTCCGCATCGGGCGGCTCCTCCAGCGCGGCGCCTTGGTATCGCCAGCGGCGGCCGCAGCGCCGGTCGCCGACGGCGCCTTCCGCGCTGGAACCGCTCCACCGCCTGCGATCCGGCGCATCTTCCGGCGCAGGGCCTGAACCCGGGCCCCTGACGAGAGGCAGGAACTCCATGGACAAGAAGGTCATCCTCGTCTACCCGAAGACGGGCTGGGATACGCTCCACGTCACGGTCTCGCTTCCCCTCTCCGTCCTCTTCGTCGCCGCTCCGCTCCGGGCGAACGGGTACCCCGTCGTGATCCTCGACCAGCGCGTCGAGAAGGACTGCGACGCGGCCCTCCGGCGCGAACTCGCGTCGGGCGACGTCCTGGTCGTGGGTTTCTCCTCCATGACGGGGATCCAGATCACGCATGCCCTCCGCATGAGCCGGATCGTCAAGGAGGCGCCCGGCGACGTGCCGACGTGCTGGGGCGGCATCCACCCGACCATCGTGGCCCAGCAGACCATCGACAACCGCTACGTCGACTTCACCGTCTCGAACGACGGCGAGGACGCGTTCCTCGAACTCTGCGAGGCCCTCCGGACCGGAGCCTCCACGGAGAACATCCCCGGCGTGGGCTTCAAGCGCCGCGGCATCGGCGTCCCGCCGCGCCCGCGCCCCTTCGTCGACATGAACCGGATCCCCGACCTCCCCTATGACCTCATCGACGTGAACCAGTACATCACGTCGGCGGTGAAGGGACATCGTGACCTCGTCGCCGCAACGAGCCGGGGCTGCCCCTACCAGTGCACCTACTGCTACGTGGGGCCGTCGGACCAGCGCTGGCGGTCCATGGAGCCCGCCCGGATGCTGCACGAGGTCCGCCGGCTCATGGCGTGGCCCATCACCGCCGTCAACTTCCTCGACGACCTCTTCTTCGTCCAGCCGCGCCGAATCGCGGAGTTCTGCGACCTCGTGACCCGCGAGGGGATCGACATGAAGTTCCGCGCCGACGCGCGGATCGACCAGGTCCTCCGTGTGGACGAGGCCGACTGGCGCCGCTTCGCCGAGGCGGGGTTCACGCAGCTCTACATCGGCGTCGAGTCCGGATCGAACCGGATCCTCAAGTTCGTGAAGAAGGGGATCACGCGGGACCAGGTGCTCCTTGCCAACCAGAAGCTCCGGAAGGTCGGGATCTCCCCGAAGTACAGCTTCATGGCCGGCTATCCCGGCGAGACGATGAGGGACGTCCAGGAGACCCTCGACCTCATGGTCCGGCTCGTCGAGGAGAACGAGGACGCGGGCACGACGAACCTCCAGCTCTACAGTCCCTATCCCGGCACGGAGCTCTTCGACTTCTGCCGCGAGCAGGGCTTCCGCGAGCCCGACAAGCTCGAGGACTGGGCCGGGTCCAACTGGAACCGCATCGACTACGGCTGGCTCACGAAGAAGGAGCGACGATTCCTCGAGCGGGCGTCCTACTTCACGTACTTCCTCGATGGCCGCACGGTCGCGGACTGGTACAGCCACCGGCCGATCCTCTCCCGCCTCCTGCGCTTCTACGGAAAGGTGAGCCGTTTCCGGGCAAAGCGCTCCTTCTTCGCCTTCTTCCCCGAAGCCGGGCTCATCAAGATGGCCAAGGAACGGGCTTTCCAGTAGACCCCGCAGTTCCCTTGCAAACCGCCGCGCCCTGTGGTGAGATGAAGAGAGGGCGGGCCGTTGCCGTGGCACGCCCTCCGACCCGAGGAGCGTGATCGACCCTCATGACCCGACGCAGCATCCAAGGCGCTGTGGCGCTTGCCCTCTGCGTCCTCTCGTGCGCGGCCGCCCGGGGCCAGGCCGGCCCCGGAACACCACCGCCGCCACTCCCCCCACCCGCGCTCGCGGACGTCCCCTACGGCCCGGATCCGCTTCAGCGGCTCGACCTCTACATCCCCGCGGGCGCCGGCACGGCGCCGCGTCCCCTCCTCGTCGAGATCCATGGCGGAGGCTGGAGCTTCGGCTCGAAGAGCTCGTTCGCCTCCTACTACGGGGCCGGGGCCGGCGGGATCATCGAACAGGCCTTCCACGAGCGGGGTGCGGTCGTCGCGTCCGTCGACTACCGGCTCGCTCCCGCGGCGATCTTCCCCGCCCAGAATCTCGACTGCGCCCGTGCGCTCCAGTTCCTCCGCTCCTGGTCCGGGTTCCTGAACATCGACCCCGACGACGTGACCATCATCGGCGAGTCCGCCGGCGCCCACCTCGCCCTCTGGCTCGCCATGAACCCGGACCTCGCCGACCCCCAGAACCCCGACCCGGTCCTCCGGGAATCGTCGCGACCCTCCCGCGTCATCGCCTGCCGCGCGCCCACGTATCTCACCGAGACCTTCCTCGGCGGCTCCCCGAACCTCCTCGTCCTCTGGTGGTACTTCGGCGTGGCGTCCGAGGCTCAGTTCGCCCTGATCCCGCTCTCCGTGAAGCAGGCCGCCTCGCCCGCGTGGCTCGCCACCGTCCACGCCGCCCAGAATTCCCACATGCAGATCCTCGGCATCTACCAGGGCGACCCGGCCATCACCACCTCGACCCAGATCCCGGCTCCCACGGACGATCCCCACTCGCTGCTCTTCGGCTGGCTCATGCAGGAGGCCCTCCTGCAGTCCAACAACCCCAACGCCCAGCTTCTCGTGAGCCCGGATCCCGCGACGCTGGCCGCCACGGCGTCGGAGTTCCTCTCGGGCGTCACGCCCGCCGAGCCACCCGCGCCCGTCGCCCTCCCGGTCCTCTCGATCCACCCGCCGTCCGGCGCGGTGGCCGCCGGCTCCGCATTCCAGCCGGTCTTCACGCTCTCGCTCACCGACGCCACGATGAGCTCGTTCCTCGCCTCGATTCCGGCCAACCCCCTCGCCAACAACATCCTCCTCGCCGTGGGCGAGGGGCTTTCGATGCCGTTCGTCCTCGACTGGGCCGCCGTCCAGGCCTTCGGACCGACCCTCGGAACGATCACGGCGACCGGCACCCAGGGACTCTCCATCGCCCTCCACCCATTCGACCTCTCCCTCGTCGGTGTGTCGCCCTGGCTCGTTCTCGCCCTCATCCGGAACGGCGTTCCCGCGATCACGATGGAGAGCTACCTCGTCGTGGGCGCCGGAGGCCCCTGAGCCGCGCAGGCTCGGCGTCGGAGTCCCCGACCGCGCCCCCTCGCTCCTCAGATCAGGGGCGCCATGAGACGCCGCCAGAGCGCCGTAGACAGGAGTCCCGCGGGATCGCACTCGCGCCGAAGCGCGGCGAAGGCCGCCACCCGATCCCCGCCGAAGGCCCTGACCACCGTTGCCGGCTCCGCGGTGGCGTCCTTGGCGAAGTAGAACCTGCCGCCGCAGTCGAGCAGGATCCGGTCCATCTCCCGAGCCAGGGACCAGAGGGCCTCGCGCCGGCGGCCGGTCACCGGGAAGTCGAGCGCGAGGGAGAACCCGTCCACGCCGTGGCTCATGAGGAAGGCATCCTTCCTGTGGCGTTTGAGGACGCCGAGGAACGGCGGCAGCCCCCGGCGCGCCGCCAGCCCGAGCAACTCGCCGAAGGCCCCCGCCGCCCGGTCAGCGGGGACGAAGCTCTGGTGCTGGATGAGGCCGCCCGGTCCGTAGGCCCGTTCCCAGCCCGGGATGTAGTCGAGGAGGAAGGAGAATGCGGCCAGGGACTGTCGGTGGTCGCGACCGCGGCGCGCCCGCCGGCTTCCCGCGGCGTAGCGGAGCGCGTTGAGCACCCGCATGCCGAAGTCGTTCACCCACGGTCGGAGAAGCGGAGCCATGAACCGTCGCGGGATCACGCCGAAGAAGCGGGCAGGCAGATCCTGGCCCTGCCCCGGCGGCTGGGCCCCGTCCGCCGCGTAGACGGCGCTGTGCAGAAGCCCGCGTCCGCCCGTCCTCGCGGCCCCCGCGGCATCCACCCACCCGACGGCGTAGTCGGCAACGGCCGCTCGATCCGCGAGCTCCGTCATGAGTTCCGGCAGCCGGCGCCGCGCCGCAGGTCTGACGAGGAGATCACCCGAGGCGACGCGCCGGAGGCGGATCTTGAGCGACAGGATGCAGCCGAGCATTCCGAAGCCGCCGATGACGGCGTGGAACAGGCGCGGGTGACGCTCCCGATCCACGGTGACGCGCTCGCCCGACGGCAGGAGGAGCTCGAATTCGACGACGTGCTCGCCGAAGGGACCCGCGTGCACGTTGTTCTTGCCGTGCACGTTCATGGCGGCCGCGCCGCCGAGCGTCACGAACATCGTCCCCGGAACGACGGGGAGCCAGAAGCCCCGCTCGATGGCGTGCCGCCAGAGATCGCCGATGGTCGCTCCGGCTTCCGCGTGGACGACGCCGCCCGCCGAGTCCAGATCGAGGATGCGGTTCATGCCCGTGAGGTCGAGGACCATCTGGCCGGGGTTCAGGGAGGCGTCTCCGTAGCTCCTCCCCCCGCCCCGCAGTGCCACCGTGAGCCCCTCGTCACGCGCAGCGCGGAAGGCCTCGAGGATGTCCCCGGCCCCGCGCGCGCGGATCACGATGGACTCGCCGGAGACCGCCCGCCCGAAGCCGAAGAGTCGCTCCCGTCGCCGCAGAAGGCTCATGGCCGCTTCAGAAGTCCAGCTTCTTCATGAGGAACGACGGGATCGAGCGGACGACGAAGGCCACGAGGCCCCATCGCCGCGGCACGTAGCGCGTCCCGCCCCGGCGCTTCACCGCCCGCACGATGGCCTGCGCGGCCCTGTCCGCCGAGATGACCCAGAAAAGGCCCGGCAGGCCCCGTGTCATGGCCGTGTCCACGTAGCCGGGCTTGATCGTGACGACCGCCACGCCGTGCCGTGCGAGCCTGTTGCGGAGGGACTCGAGGTAGCTCGTCAGGGCCGCCTTGGAGGCTCCGTAGGCCGGATTTCCCCGTCGGCCCCGCTCGCCGGCCACGGAGGAGATCCCGCAGAGGATTCCGGAACGTTGCTGCGTGAACAGCGATGCCGCGGCCCCGAGCCACGCCATGGCGCCGATGACGTTCACATCCATCATCTGCCGGTCGAGCGAGAGATCGTACGTATCCGGACCCACTGCCGGCATGACGCCGGCAGCGTAGACGACGAGGTCGAGCCCGCCGAGCTCCGCCGCGATGCGGCCGAGCAGTGGTTCCGCCTCGGCGCTCCGCGTGACGTCGTGAGGGAAGCACACCGTCCGGCCCGGGCCGGCGCACTCTTCGATGGACCGCGCCACGGTGTCGAGATCCGGTGCGCGTCGCGCCACGAGCGCCACGCGCGCGCCCTCGAGGGCGAGGCGCCGCGCCACCGCGGCGCCGATCCCCGAGGAGGCTCCCACGACGAGGGCGCGTCCGATGCGGACCGTGGTCACGGGCGCCGGCTCCGGCCGCAGCCTCCCGGCCGCCGTCGATCCCGGCCGCCCCTCACCGGCGCGCCTCCTCCCCTGCCGCCCTGAGGCACGCGACGAGAGCCCGGACGGCCCTCGATCGGTCCCGGTCCCTCCGGAAGGTGAGCCGGAATCCGCGAGGGAGATCGAGGTCCCGCACGGGCAGGATGGCAAGGCGCCCGCACTCGACCTCGGATACCAGCGCCACCTCCGAGAGGACGCCGAGGCCCGCCCCGGCGAAGACGGCCCGCTTCACGGCCTCGGGATTGCCGAGCTCGAGCGCGATCGTCACCGAGAGTCCCCGCGCCGCGATGAATCGCTCGAAGGCTCCCCTCGTGGCGGAGCCCGGCTCCCGCATGACGAAGGGCTCGGCCACAGCATCGGCGAGTCGGACTTCCGGTCGAGCCGCCAGGGGATGGACGGCCGTCGCGAACACGCGGAGCCGGTCCCGGAACAGCGGCTCCGACCGGAGGCCCGGGTGGCCGGGGACCTCGCCCACGACGGCGAGATCCAGATCCCCGGAGAGAAGACGCTCCTCGATGGTCCGCGAGTTCTCGATGACCATCGTGACACGAAGCCCCGGGTGCTCCGCCTTGAAGCGCCCCAGGATCTCCGGAAGGAAGTAGAGGCCCGGCGTCGTGGAGGCTCCGAGGGAGACGTGGCCCCGGAGGAGTCCGCGGACCTCGTCCACCGCATCCCGGGCCGCTTCCACCGCGCGGACGACCTTCCGCGCCTCCTCGAGGAGCACCTCCCCGGCATCGGTGAGGTGCACGGAGCGCCCCACGGTCCTCGTGAGCACGACGCCCAGCTCCTTCTCGATCCCCTTCATGCGCTGGGAGACGGCGGGCTGGGTGAGTCCGAGATCCCGCGCGGCCCGCGTGAAGGAGGCGCGCCCGGCGACGGCGACGAAGACCCGGAAGTCCGTGAGATCCATGGCCCCGATCCCGAGAGGCGACACCATAACACCCGACGGCACACCGCGCCGCCCCGTCACACGACGTCGAAGTCCCCCATCGTGTAGTACCACCCGGAGGCGAGCCGCGAGAGCGGAAGTCCGTCCCGGTCGTACGTCCTCGCGACGAGGACGAAGGGAGTCAGGGCCGCCGCATAGCCCTCGCCCATGAGGAAGTCCCAGGAGGCCGAGGGCTCGGGAACGAGGATCTTCACCGATTCCATTCCGGCCTTCGAAGCCAGAGCTTCGATCGTCCGGAGGAGAGCCACCCCTGCAGCCGGGGCGCCGGAATCGACGAACCAGTCCGCCACCATGAGATCCGGCTGCCCGAGCCAGCTCGTCCGGAGCACGGAGTACCCGACCAGGCGCCCGCTCCGGTCCCGGGCCTCGAGCGGGACGTAGCGCCAGCGGGGGCAGGCCGTGTACCGCCAGGAAAGGAAGCGCCGGTCGCGGCGGCAGATGACGTCGTAACGGGGTGCCAGCCGTTCCCAGAGCCCGTCCACGTCGGCCGGGAAGTCGGACACGACGCGCACGAAGATGGGGCCGCCCGCAACGACGATCTCTTCCGGCGGCATGGGACGGGCGATGTCCGGCGTGACGGCCCGGACCGCCACGCGGATGTCCCGGATATGGCTGTAGCCGAGCAGGCGCTGTCCGATACGGAAGGCCTGGGGATTGGGCAGCCCGTACATCACGGCCTCGCGGTCGGCGTGGCCGAAGTGATCCACGAAACGGTACACCGTCGTGGCGAAGAGGCCCGGCTTCTTGAGCCCCGACCGGAACTCGGGATCCACCATGGAATCGACGATCTGGCTGAACACGAGGCTACGGTCCCCGACCTTCATCCGGACCGGGATCCCGCAGAACTGGGACACGATGCGCCCGGACGGGGTCTTCCCCACGAAGGAGTGGATCCCCTCGGGGCAGTCCCGGAACTCCCAGTTCCAGACGTCGGGCGAGCGATCCTCGTTGAACACCTTCCGGAAGAGCCGGAGGATCTCCTTCTCGTCCCCGGGTTCGTAGGGGCCGATGGACACGGACTCGCGTTCATCGCTCACGGGCATCGCGTGATCCTCCACGTCCGCAGGGGCGACAGCGTCTCCCGGTCCACGGCGCGGGCCCAGTAGGTCCCGGGGCCGAGCTGGCGCCAGAAGGCCCGGCCGAAGCGCCAGGGGCGCCCGCCCCGGGGGAAGGCCGCGGCCGCCAGCGTGAACAGGGGATTCCCGGCGATCTCGACGTAGAACGGGCGATCCGTCCCGGGATCGAGGGGCGGCGGCTCGGACGACGGAGGCAGGGCCTCGACGGGCCACGGCTCGCACGGCGGCGCCGCGGCTCCGCCGGAAGGGCCGCCCCCCGCGCACTCCCGCCAGACCCGCTCCCCCTCCACCCCGTAGTGCCGACGGAACCAGCGGCGCTCCGAGATCGCGAGTCGGTGCATCGCCCCCTTCATGTGCGTGATCGCGGATCGGGAGAAGAAATGGAGGATCCGGGCGGACGGCAGGTGGACGAGGGGTCCGACGGCCGTGCGGAGGCGCACGAAGAGATCCGTGTCCTCGTAGTAGAGCGGATAGCCCGGATCGAATCCGCCGATCCCGAGCAGGTCGTCCCGCCGGGCGAGGAAGCAGCCCCCGGACAGCATCTCGAGCTCCATGGGCTCCCGCGCCGTCCAGAATCGCAGGGCGAAGGGCGTCCGGCGCCGATCGTTCTCCAGGGCGGCGTCCGCCGAGGCCTGGGCCCGCGCCTGCAGCGCGAAGACCTCCGGCGTCGGGATCTCGTTCGGCGGAAGCAGGACCTCGAGGTCCTCGTCCATGAAGGCGAGGGGCCCGACGGCTGCCACGCCGGGGTGGGCCTCGAGCCACGACACCAGGGCGTCGAGGGCCCCCGGCAGCACGCGCGTGTCGGGGTTGATGACGAGGTGGTAGCGCCCGCGGGTCACGCGAAGGCCCTGGTTGTTGGCGGGGCCGTAGCCCGCGTTGTGGGGGCTTGCGAGGACGACCGCGGCGTCCCCGAGCCCCCGCCGCAGCCGCTCCACGTCGGGACCGCGGGAGGCGTTGTCCACGATGACGATCTCGATGCGCCCGCGGCGCCCCTCCACCGTGAAGGCGGACTCGAGGAGGGACCGGGCGCAGCCGAGGGCGAAGTCGGCCGAGTTGAAGTTGACGATGACGGCCGAGACGTCCGGCGCGTCCGTGCCGCGGTCTCCGGCGGTCATGGAGACGCTCCCGGGCGCGGCTCCCGCTCCGCCTCCAGAGCGGCCACGCGTTCCGCGAGGGCGCGGTTCCGGCCGTAGAGCTCGAGGAGCTGGCGGTAGATCTCGAGCGGCGACAGCCCCCGGCGCGATCGCATCGCATCGAGGGGGACGAGACGCCTCCCGGGGCCCGCCTCCGTCTCCACCGTCACTTCGCGGACGTGGCGGAGAGCCGCGGCGGCGTCGAGCCGCAGCAGGAACTCCGCCGGCGCGCCGTCTCCGAGCTCCTCGCGGAAGGGGCCCGTCCGCTCGAGGACGGCCCGCGTGTGGAGGACCGAGGACAGGGGGATTCCGAGGGTCGAGGGATTCGTGACGTCCAGATCGAGCGACAGGACGGCAGGTCCCTCCGGCCCCGGGGAGAGGACGATGGCATCGCCGTACACCGCGTCCGCGCCGGACGAGCCCATGAACGCCGCGAGCCGCTCGACGTGATGGAGCAGCAGGCGGTCGCCCTCGACGACGTAGCCGACGACGTCGCCCCGGGCGGCCGCGAGCCCCGCATTGAGGCGCCGGCCGAAAGAGGCTCCCGCCGGCACCGAAACCACCGCAAGCCGCGGGCCGAGGTCGAGGTGAGCGAGGTGCCGGGCCACGTCGGCCGCCGGCGCCTCCGTGGCGGCCACGATCTCCACGTTCTCATGATCCTGCGCGGCCGCGCACTCGACGAGGGCGGCGAGGCGCCGGGGGTCCCGGGCGGTCGCAATGACCGAGACCCGCTCGATGAGCGGGGCCGCCACCGTGCCGACCCGGGGCAGGGGGCCCGGAAGTCCCGCCGCCGCCGTATCCACGGCCTCGCCGCGCTGGAGCCGGCGTGCATGGTCGAGGAGGGCGCACCAGGAACGCGCAGCGGGTTCGATCTCCACGGCCCGCGCCGCGGCGGCGACGGCCTCGTCGCCCATGAGGAGGCGCATCCGGTAGGCCGCCAGCAGGGCGTGGGGTTCCGGGAGGTCGGGGAGGAGGCGCGCCGCGAGAAGGGCGTCCGGGTAGCCGTATGCCGGGTCCGCGCCGGCCTCGAGGACGTTTCGCGCGAAGTCGTAGTGTGCCGCCGCCCGCGTCGCCGGGTCATCGCAGTCTAAAGGCTCGCCACCGGGCGGCGCCAGGAGCCGGGCCGTCAGGCTCCCCTGGAACACGACCTGGTGATTGAAGACGTTCCGGAACTCCGTCTCCGCGCGCCGGCGGAGGTCGGGGTCGCGGAAGATCGTTCCGTAGAAGAAGTTCCTGAGCGGATGCCGGACGAAGGTGCGCGGCGTGAAGACCAGGGTGTCGCCGTCCCGATCCACGATGAACCGGTGCGACGGGTTGCCGTTCACCATCTCGGAGAGACGCGAGGGAACCTCGACGAAGCCGCGCCGCGCCACACGGGCGAGCTCCCGGCACGCGGCCACGGGATCCGCGACATGTTCGAGGACGTGGGTGCACCAGACCCAGTCGAAGGAGAGATCAGCGAACGGAAGCCGCTCCGCAGGGCATTCCACGTAGCGACGCCCCGGGAGGAAGGTCGCCGGAGCGCCGTTGCGCTGGGCGGAGGATCCGAACGTCGCATCGCAGATGACATCGGCCCGGGGAAAGGCGTTGCCGCCGCCGCCGACTTCCAGCACGCGATCCCCGGACCGGATCCCGAGGATCGCCACCATGGCTTCGTGGTCGGCGGCAGGGTAGTTCGCTCCGAAGGCGTTCCACGCCGGCCCCGGGGACGTCATGCGTATCTCCCGCCGCCCTCCGACGACTCCGGCCCCGCGCCCGACGGGCTCTCCGCGCCCGCCGACCAGCGCGCCTCGGCGAGGAAGATCCCCTTTTCCATGCCGCCATAGGTCATCTTGAAGCGGACGGCCCCGAGGCGCTGGTCGTGGATGTGCACCATGGGTTCGTCCATGAGGTAGAACGACGCCTGGTACTCCCCCGCCAGGAGCCGGAAGGCCGGGAAGACCACCGTGACCTCCCCCTCGGCGCATGTCCGCGCCGGAAGGTGCTCGAGGGTCCGGGAGGCCGCGACCATGACATCGTCGTTGCGCAGGATGATGATCCCGAGGTGCACGCCGCGGGGGGCCATGGGATTGCGGAAGCGGATGCGGGCGGCAAGGTCCTCCCCCGTACGGAAGGTCGTCGCCGGGCCGCTGCCGCCGGCGTCGCACAGGTACGCGTCCGTGATCTCGGGCGCGGCGGACGGCTTCGCGCCGGCGACGATCGCCGTGACCGCCGTCCGGCGGCGACCGAGGGAGTGCTGGTAGTTCGAGTACTCGTCGGTGACCTCGATCGGGTCGCCTTCCTTCACGATGCAGCCGTCCGAGATCCACACGGCCCGGTCGCAGATCTGCCGCACGTGATAGAGGGAATGGGACACGAAGAGGATCGTGCGGTTCCGCTTCCGGATGGCGTGGATGCGATCGATGCACTTCTGCTGGAAATGCTGGTCGCCCACGGCGAACACCTCGTCGAGGATGAGGACCTCCGGATCCGCGAGCAGGGCCGCCGCGAAGCCGAGCCGCATGGCCATGCCGGAAGAGTACGTCCGAACGGGCCGGTCCATGTACTCCCCGAGCTCGGCGAAGTCGTGGAGCTCGTCGAACCGCGCGCGAACGTCGCTCTTCGGGATGCCCGAGATGGCGGCATTCATGTAGACGTTGTCGCGGCCCGTGAACTCGGGATGGAAGCCGGCGCCGAGCTCGAGGAGCGACGCGATGCGGCCCTTCACCGCGAACTCCCCCGTCGTGGGCATCGTCGTGCCCGTGAGGATCTTGAGGAGCGTCGACTTGCCCGCCCCGTTCGAACCCACGATGCCGAGGGCGGAACCGGGCTCCACGTCGAAGCTCACACCCCGGAGCGCCCATTTCTCCGCGTGGAGGACCTTCCGCCCGAAGGTCAGCGCCTCGAGCACGCGGGCGCGGGAACTCGGGTAGATCTTGTACTTCTTCCCGAGGCTTCGGACGCTGACCATCGCTTCCATCAGAGTTCGTCCGCGAAACGGGGCCGCCGGCTCATGAAGAACCGGTAGCCGAGGAAGAAGCTGACGATGGCGATGGCGCCGAAGATGCTGAGGTCCGCGGCGAGGGTCGCGGATCCCTCCGGGCGGAAATCCTCGAAGGCGATGAAGATCCGCCGGTAGAGCTTCATCGCATAGGCCAGGGGATTGGCCCGGAAGATCCAGAGGAGATGCGAGCGCGAGACATCCGTCTCGAGCATCTCGACGGTATAGAAGATGGGCGTCAGGAAGAACCAGAACGTGAGGAGGAGCGGAAGGAGCTGGGCCACGTCGCGCACGAACACGTTGGCGGCCGCGGCGAAGTAGCCGAGGCCCAGCACGAAGAGCGTGTGGAAAAGAAGGACGATGGGCAGGGCCCAGAGGCATTCCGGCAGGCGGCCGAGGAAAACGAGCACGAGGACCGCATAGACGGCGAAGGATACGAGCATGTTGACGAGGGACGCGAGGGCGATGTAGACCGGCAGGAGCTCCGAGGGAAACGTGATCTTCTTGATCATGTTCCCGTTCTCAACGATGCAGCCGGCCATGCGCGACACGGCCTCCGTGAAGTGGATCCAGGGAACGATGGCGCAGAACATGAGGAACGCCGCCACGGTCCGGCTGTCCACCGTTGCCGGCACGGCCCAGCCTTTCCCGCGGACCATCCCCTCGTCCATGTTCAGGATCTCGATGAAGACGAGGTAGTAGACCGACAGGAAGGCCAGGGGCTGCAGGACGGCCCACGCGCCGCCGAGGATCGACCCGATGTAGCGCCCCCGGATGTCCCGAGCCACGAAGGCCACGAGGAACTCGCGGAACTGGAAGCACCGCCGGACGAGGGCGATCAAGGGTTTCCTCCGGGCACCGGGAACGGCCTGCCCATCATCGACCGGTCCGGGCGCCGGGGCGAAGGACGAACTGCGGACGTCCCGTCACCCCCCGGAAGCGGGCGGCCGCGTGCGTGGCAGACCTGCCCGGGCCACGAGCCGCGGGTCGGGACGTTAGCAGGCCGCCTCCGGAAGGCCAAGGCGGCTAACGTGTTGAATCCAAGCCTCTTACGGAAGCAGCTTCCATGGCGCCGCGTTTGACAGCCGGAAGGACCGCTGGTATGCTCCCTCGTCACGGGCCGCGCCATCCCGCTCTCCGCCCGCGGCGGGTCGGCGACGCGGACTCAAACCCCGTTCGTCCCGCGACCGACCGATAGAGACCATGAAGTGTCCCGTCTGCGGTACCGAAGGCCTCGAACGCGGCGACTGCTTCTACTGCGCGGGCCGTCGCGCCCGGCGCGCTGAGAAGCGCCGCCCCGAAGCCGGAGCCGGCGACACACGCGGGGAGGAGGCGGAAGCCCCCGCCCCGGACCCGGGCCGATCCGGAAGCAGGAGCGGATGAGCGGACGCGTGGATGTCCTCGTGCTCGGTGGCGGACTCGCCGGCATGGCGGCCGCCCACACCCTGGCCCGGGCCGGCCAGAGGATCGCCGTCGTCGAACGCGAATCCGAGGTCGGCGGTCTCGCCAAGAGCCGCACCCACGTCTCGGAGTCCGGCCGTTTCGACTACGATATCGGCCCTCATCGTTTCCACACGACGGACGCGCGGGTCCGCGACGAGGTCGTCGCGCTGCTCGGCTTGAACGCCGTGGAGGCCGAGCGCCTCTCCCGCATCTTCCTCTACCGGCGCTTCTTCAACTACCCCCTCCAGGCCGGGAACGTCCTCCGCAACCTGCCGAAGCTCGTTCTCCTCCGTGCGTTCGCGGACTACTTCGCGGTGAAGCTCCGCAACATCGTCGCGCGCCGCCCCGACAGCAACTTCGAGAACTGGGTGGTGAACCGCTTCGGGCGGACGCTCTACCGGGTTTTCTTCGGCACCTACACGGAGAAGACCTGGGGCATGCCCTGCTCCCTCATCTCGGCGGACTGGGCGTCCCAGCGCATCACGCTTCTCTCTCTCTGGGACACCGTGAAGAAGACGCTTTTCCGACCGAAGAACGTCCCCCGCACCTACGTGAGCGCCTTCCGCTACCCCCGTACCGGCGGAATCGGGACCATTGCCCGCCGCTATCGCGAGGAAGTCGAAAAGGCGGGATCCGAGGTCCTCACGGACCACGAGGTGCGCGAAGTGCGGGTCGTGGGCGGATCCGTCTCCGGGGCGCTGGTCGCCGGACCGTCCGGAGAACGGTTCATCGCGGCGGATCGGGTCCTCTCGACCATCCCCGTCACGGTCCTCGCCCGCGTCCTCCGTCCGGAGCCGCCGCCGGAAGTCCTCGAGAGCGTGGGGCGCCTCAAGTACCGGAGCATGGTCTTCGTCTTCCTCGTCCTCGACCGCCCGAGCCTCACGCGCGACAACTGGATCTACCTTCCCGAACGCAGCATCACGGTCCACCGCATCTCGGAGTTCAAGAACTTCAGCCCCGATGCAGCGCCCGCCGGCCGGACGCTCATCTGCGCGGAGATCACCTGCGACCTCGGCGACGCCGTGTGGAGCCGCACCGACGCCGAGCTCCGCGCCATCTGCATCGACGACCTCTCGAGGATGGGCCTCCTCCGGCCGGAGGAGGCCCTCGAGTCCTTCGTCCATCGCGAGCAGTACGCCTACCCCATCTACGACCTCGCCTACCGCCGGAACCGCGACCTCGTCCTTAACCACGTGGACTCGATCCAGGGGCTCGACACGACGGGGCGTCAGGGGCTCTTCAAGTACAACAACATGGACCATTCCATCGGAATGGGGCTGGCGGCGGCGGATAACCTCATGGGCGTCGGCGAAAGCCACCGCAAGGTCGCCACGGGGCAAGAGTACTTCGGTTGATCCGGCCGGATCCGATGCCCGTCCAGACCGGATCGACCCGGCTCCCGGCGCCGGAAGGCGGGCGCGCACCGGGAAGCGCGACCGGGGCCGGGCTCCCCCTCGAAACCGTCGCCTGCTACATCTGCGGTCGCACCGACGGCTCAGTGCTCCTCCACGATCCGCCGTTCCGGGTCCTGCGGTGCGCCGGCTGCGGGCTCGGCTACACCTCGCCCCGCATCGCGGCCTCCCGCGTCCACGAGATCTACTCCGACGCCTACTTCCGGAGCGACAGCGCCCGGGACTACGGCTACACGGACTACGCCCGCGACCGGCGGGCCTACACCCGCACGTTCGAGAAGCGCGCGGACGTCATCGCGCCGTTCGTCGTGCCAGGCGCCCGGGTCCTCGACGTCGGTTGTGCCGCCGGCTTCTTCCTCGATGTCATGCGCCGCCGCGGCCATGCGGTCACCGGCGTCGAAGTGAGTTCCGGCATCCTCCGTACCGCCCGCGAGCTCTTCGACCTTCCCGATCTCCACTCCGGCCGCCTTTCCGACGCTCCCCTCGCGGCGGGCGCGTACGACCTCGTCACCCTCTGGGACGTCATCGAGCACCTCCCCGACCCGCTCGTCGAGCTGGCCATCGTCCACCGGCTCCTCCGGGACGGCGGCATCCTGGTCCTCCAGACCCAGGATCTCTCCTCGCGGTTCGCCCGCATCCTCGGCCGCCGCTGGCACCACTTCAAGCAGGCCGAGCATCTGTACCACTTCGACCCGTCGACCGTACGCACGCTGCTCTCCCGCGCCGGCTTCAAGGTCCTCCACGTGACGCGGAAGGCCGCCGGCAAGCATGTCTCGCCCGCTTTCATCGCCGAGCGTTCGGCGCGGATCTCCCCGCTCCTCCGGATCCTGCTCTCGCCCCTCCTGCTCCTCCGTCGCTTCTACCTCTACATCAACCCCGGCGACGAGATCATCGTCGTGGCCCGCCGCCTTCCTTCCGCCCCCGCCTCCGGACCGGCCTGATGGAGATCGACGCCTACAGGCAGATGCAGGACCATGAGGAGTCCCACTGGTGGTTCCGAGGCCGCAAGGCCGTGCTGGCCGCCGTGCTCCGGCGCGCCGTCGCCGGCCGCGTCATCGACCGCGCCCTCGATCTCGGGTGCGGTGTCGGCGGACTCATGGACATCCTCTCAACCGCCGGCCGGACGTTCGGGACAGACACGTCGCTGCCCTCCCTCGTCTTCTGCCGCGGGCGCGGATTCCGGCGCCTCTTCACGGCCAGCGGTTCCGACCTGCCCCTCGCCCCGGAGAGCTTCGATCTCATCACGGCCTTCGACACGCTCGAGCACATCCCCGACGATGCCGCCACGCTGCGGGAGTGCCGCCGCATCCTCCGGCCGGGCGGCATCCTCGTGGCGTCCGGGCCGGCCTATCCGTGGCTCTTCAGCCATCAGGACCGCGTCGTGCACCACCAGCGCCGCTACACCCTCGGGAGCCTGGGCGGGCGGCTCCGGCGCGCCGGCTTCCGCGTCGTGCGCAGGTCCTACTACAACACGATCCTTTTCCCCGTCATCCTGCCGGCGCTTCTCGTCATCAAGGCCAGGGAACGTCTCTTCCCGCCGCCGCCGGATTCGACGGGCACGAACGTGAGCCTGCCGATCCCGCGCTTCGTGAATCGCATTCTCGAGGCCATCTTCCGCTTCGAGCGCCACGTCGTGCCCCGTATCTCCTTTCCGGCCGGACATTCCCTCATCATCGTGGCCGAGAAGGCCCCCGTCGGCGTGCCCGCGCCCGTCCTCGCCCCCGTCCCGTCCTGACCGCCGGCGATGGGTGTTACCCTTCCCGCCATGGCGCCGCGCGGAGATCCGGCAGGTCCATGATCCCGGCAGGACGCGCGATCCTCCTCATCGTCGCCCTGGCCGTCCTTCCCTTCCTTGCCGTCCTCGCCACGGGTCGGGCCTTCTTCCCGCGCCACACCGGGATCTTCCAGCCCTACAGCGCCGTCGCTCCCGCGGGCATCGCCGGGGAACCCGCGAACTTCGTCCTCTCGGACAAGGTGAACCTCATCCACCCGGACGTTCATTTCTGGCTCTCGGAGATCCGCGCCCTCCGCCTGCCCGTCTGGAACCCCCTCATCTTCGCCGGCTGCCCCCACCTCGCCAACCCGCTCACGGCCTCCGCCTCCCCCGCGAACCTGGTCTATCTCCTCTTCGGCGCCCTGGACGGCGCCGCCCTCGTGGCGGCGCTCCACCTCGCGCTGGCCGGCGTCTTCACCTTCCTCTTCCTGAGAAGCTGCAACGTCGCCTCCATCGCGGCCCTCCTCGGAGGCACGGGCTTCTTCCTCTCGGGATTCATGGCCGTCCACGCGCACTACGGTCCGTTCATCCAGACGATCTGCCATCTGCCCCTCGCCCTCTTCGCCATCGAGCGACTCCTCGCCGACCCGCGCGGCCGATGGGCCGCGCTCCTTGCTCTCGCCCTCGGGCTCGCGTGGCTCGGCGGGTTCCCACCCCTCGCCGCGTACATGAGCGTCTTCGTCGCCGTCCATGCCGCCGCCGGCCTCCTGGCCCGCGCCCGCCGGAGAGCCCCCGCTGTCCGCCGCGCCGCGCTCCTCCTCCTCGCCGCCGGCCTCCTCGGCGCCGGCCTCGCCGCGATCCAGGCCATCCCGACGCTCCGGTTCGCGTCGGACGCCGCAGCCGGCTCCCCGCCCCCTCGCGCCGCCCTCGCCGCCGACCGCCTCCGTCCCGCCGCCCTCGCGGGGCTTCTCTCCCCGGATCTCTTCGGCCACCCCCTCTGGAACGCCGGCGAGAACCAGAACCTCGTGGCAGCCGTGCTTCTCGGCGAACCGGATTCCCGCGGCGTACACAACGTGGCCAACAACTACGTCGAGCGCACCCTCTACCCCGGTTTCCCGGTCCTTCTCCTCGCGCTCCTCTGCCCTTTCCTCCGGCGCGATCGGGTCGCGCTGAGCCTCCTTGCTGCAGGAGTCATCTCCCTCCTCTTCGCTCTCTTCGTGCCTCCCTTCTCCTTCCTTTCGACCCTGCCCGGATTCGGCATCTCCGCCCCGACTCGGGCTCTCGGAATCGTCGCCTTCGCCCTGCCCGCACTCGCCGCTCTCTCCCTCGACGCAGTCCTCCGGCGGTCGGCGCCCTGTCCGGCAGCAGTCCGGCGCACATTCATCGTGGCAGTGCTCGCCGTTCTCCTGCCGCTCACCCTCTGGGCCGTAGCCGGCCACGTCGCACCGGGCGCCACGCTTCGGGGAACCATCCGCGCCCTCCAGTCGGCCGGCGTCGAGGAGACTCTCGGCATGAAACCCCGCTCCGTGGACGCCTGGTGCGAGGACCTCGGCGCCCATTTCAGCGAGGAACGCCGGAATCTCCTTCTCGCCGGACTCCTGGCGCTCCCCGCCCTTGCACTTGTCCGCGCCCTGCTTCTGCGCCCCCGGTCCCCGGCTCCCGCGGCCTGGCTCGTCGCCCTTCTCGTCCTCGACCTCGGCATCCCCGCCGTCCGCTTCAACCTCCCGGTGACGAGGGAGGGGCTCTTTGCCGAATCCCCGGGCATCGCCTTTCTCAGGAGCCGCATCGGCCACGATCGCTTCATCCGCTGCGGCCCGCCGGAGGACCAGGCCACGTTCCTGCCTCCGAACCTCGGCGTCGTCCACGGGCTTTCCGATGCCCAGGGCTACCGCGAGCTGGCCCCGGCGGGCTACCTCGATCTCCTCGGCCGCATCGAAGGCGAGCGGCACGTCGTGGGCGTGCCGTCGATCCGGCGGCCGGCGTCGCTGGCGTCGCCCGTGCTCGACGTCCTCGGCGTCCGCTGGGTCATCTCGCCCCGACCACTGCCCGTCCCGGTGCCGCCCATCTACTCTCCCGCGGAATCCGGCCCCGCCGACCTCTGGGTCTACGAGCGCCCCGACGCCATGCCCCGGGCGTTCGTGGCCACAGGGCGTCGATTCGTTCGGAGTCCCGATGAGGCCTTCGACCTCGTCGCGGCCGGAGCCGCCGAGATCCGGACGCACGCCCTTGTCGAGGGCAGCGGACCGGACGACCGGACATCCGTGGCCACGCCCGCCGTCGTCCTTCGCCGCGAGGGCCCCATGATCCACGTCGCCTGCGACTCGCCGGCGCCGGGTCACCTCGTCGTGACGGACCAGCATCTTCCGGGATGGGAAGCTTCGGTCATCACGGGCGCCACCGTGTCTTCCGCTCCGGTCCACCGGACCCACGGAGCCTTCCTCGCAGTGCCCGTCCCCTCCGGCCCCTGCGAGGTCCGTCTCGTCTGGCGCGGCGACCGCGCGGGTCCCTGGGTGAGCGCGCTCTCCCTCGCCGCCATCGCCACGCTCCTCGTCCTCCCCGGCGCCTCCCGCCGGCCGGCACCCAGGGAATCCGACGCGCATGGGCCATAGACTCCGCGCAGGCGGCCCCCTTCTGCTCCTCCTCTTCGCCGCCGGGCTCTTCGCGCCCTACGTCGTCTTCGGCGAGGCCTTCCTCCCCGCGGATCCCCGCATCGCGCCCCCGTGGATCGCGGGGCGAAACGACGTCGCCCTCGCGCAGAACCTCGGGAACACCGACAAGCTCGTGTTCACGCTGCCCAACATCGAGCGCATCCGCGCGGCCTGGCGCGGAGAACGCTCCCTTCTCTGGAACCCGGACATCCTGTGCGGCCACCCCTTCCTCGCCACACAGGACACGTTCGCCCTCTATCCGCTGAACCTCCTCTACGTCCTTCTCGGCGCGGAAACGGGATTCCTCGTCTCCGGCATCCTCCACCTCTTCCTCGCGGCCCTCTTCTTCCGCCTCTTCCTCCGCGCCTCCGGCCTGCCCCCCGCCGCCGCCTCGGTTGGCGGCATCGTCTTCGGCATGACGGGCTTCCAGATCGCCCACGCCCAGATCCCGAACTTCATGCAGGCCATCGCATGGACCCCGCTCATCC
>CAYQRN010000034.1:0-27935 GCA_964419995.1 uncultured Planctomycetia bacterium | reverse complement strand
GAGGGCCGGTTCCGCTTCGAGGCCCCCGCGGAGGTGGCGCACGCCGTCGTGGCGCGCTGCCGCGGGTTCCGGCCCTCGGACCGCCTCACGGCGACACCGGGTTCTCAGGACATCGAGATCCGACTGCAGGCGACGCCGGGAATCGCGGGCGTCGTCACGGATGAGACGGGCAGGCCCGTGGCCGGGGCCGAGGTGTTCCTCGGGCGGGACCTCGCCGACGTGGCGGGCCCCGGCCTGCCACGGTTCCGGGCCGACCCCTCCGACGGGAGCTTCGTCATCACGGACGTGATGCCCGGAGTCTACACCGTGCTGGCCGAGGCGCCGGGCTTTGCAGGAGGGACATCGGACGGGCCCGTGTCCGTGGGATCCGATGGCGCCGGAGGGGTCGTCGTCCGGTTGGCGCGCGGCGCCGTCATCGTCGGGCACGTTCTTGGCCCGGACGGGCGAGAGTTGCCCGGCGCCGCCGTGGAGGTGCGCCCGCATGCGGCCACGGCGGAGGAAGCCGAGGCCTATCGCATCGCGCGGATCGCGGCGGGACGGCGGCCGGGAATCCGGGAGGCGCGCACCGACGAGCGGGGCCGGTTCACGGTCCCCGGCGTCCGGCAGGGGGATCACGTCGTCGTTGCTTCTCATCCGGCTGGTGCGCCATGGACCTCGCCCCCTCTGACCGTGCCGGCCGGCGGCGAGATCGATGTGGGCGAGATCTGGCTCGAGGCCGGCGGCGTTCTCAGCGGGCTCGTCTCTCCCGATCTCGCGGGGCCGCCGGCCGGGATCCACGCCGCGCTCACATCGCGGAGCGACCCCGGTTTCCATCGCCGCATCGCCCTGGCTGCTGACGGGAGATTCGTGGCCGGCGGGCTCGGCGCCGGTGACTACATGCTTCTCGTGATGTCGGCCCGAGGCGGGGGTGCGGCGCCTCTCTTCACTCGTCGCATCGAGGTGACGATCAGAGCCGGCGAGACGACGAACGTCTCCGTGGAGCGCTGAGCCGGCGAGGGCACGCCCTGAGGCCGTGCCGCTTCGGGATCGCAAGTGACTGCCGCAGTGTTGTTTGAGACGCGCGGAAGTTCCGTCCGAAAAATGGGGGACGTCCGGGGCATTCCCGGCGTCGAAGCTGTGTTGGCGACACTCCGTCCGTTTTGACCGGAGAGAGACGCGCCCTATACTGTTTCGGCGTGCTGCAAGGCTACTCTCGCCAACGACTAACGACAACTCTGGGCCCCGTCATGAACGATCGTCTGATCCTCGTCGCGATCCTGGCCGTCCTCGTCGGAGGGGGTGCGATCTACTTCTTCGTCCTGAGCGGCGGCGACGAGGTCGTCAATCCCGGTCCCGGAGGGTCCGGGGCGGTTCCCGCATCCGTGGAGACCGGGGATGCGTCCGGAGAGCCCGCGGTACGTGCACCCCTGCCGAGGACGCGGCCGTCAACCATCCCCCGCCAGCCGCGGGAGACGGGGGCGTCGGAACGTCGTGCCCAGCGGCAGCGCGGAGGGCTTCCCCGCATCGCGGGCGTCATTCGGAATGAGGAGGGTCATTTCGTCGAGGGAGCCGCCGTCTCCGTCATCGTGGATGTCTCGCCCATCGCCACGCGGCCCCAGGACGGCGACACGGTCGCCACGATGAAGAGCGACCGGAACGGGGAGTTCCACTTCGAGTCCCTGAGCGTCGGGGAACGGTACATCGTGCGGGCCGACCACCCGGGCTATACGGTGGAGCGTCGCGAGAATCTCGACGTCAATGCCCGGACGGACCAGTTCCTCGAAATCACGCTGAAGAACGGATCTCGCATCGCCGGCAGGGTCGCGACCCTCGCGGGGAACCCCGTCGAGGGCGCCGTCGTCACGGTCTACGACATGAGGATCAGCGCCTTCGACCCCGACCAGAGTCGGGAGCGCGATGCGACGACGGGGGCCGACGGACGCTACGTCATCGCGGGGGTCTCGCCGGGACTCAAGAAGGTCACGGCGCGCAGGGCGAAGCTCGGGACCATGAGCCGCACGCCGGTCGAGATCGAGTCCGGCCGGGACCTCGCGGATCTCGATTTCGCTCTCGGCGAAGGGCTCGCCATCTCGGGAACCATCAGGGATCAGAACGGCGCTCCCGTCGTCGATGCCCGCGTGACGGTGCGCCTCGTGGCCCGATCCGCGCCTGCGACGCCGGACGCGTTCCCGGAGGCCGGCGAATCCAAGGAGCGCCGAGCCCTCGCGGAGCAGGGCGATGAGACCGGCGACGAACCCGGCCGCGAAGGCGAGGACGGCGGCGCGGCCCAGCCTCCGCCGAAGCCGCAGGTGGCGCGTCCGCCGATCCAGGTCCCCGCGGTCCGCCAGCCGCAGACCATCATCCGCGGCGGCGAGGGCGTCTTCAGCGAGCAGGCCGTCTCCGACGACGAGGGGCGCTACGCCATCGACGGCCTCGTCGCCGGCAGCTATGCCGTGACCGTCCAGTGCGCCGGCTACCAGCCCGCTGCGGGGAAGACGCTCCAGGCGGGGACGGAGGGCAACGACTTCACGCTCACCGCCAATCCGTGGATCACGGGTCGGGTCGTGGACGACGAGACCGGAGCGCCGGTCGCGGACTTCGCCGTCTACGGAAGCCGCAACCGCTTCGCGGGGCTCATCCCGCGCAACCAGAAGCGCCGTTTCTCCAATCCCGAGGGCACCTTCGAGCTCCGGGAGCTGCCGCCGGGCGTCTACTGGATCATGGCCGAGGCTCCGGGATACGCCGGGGGGCGCACGCCGGACTCCGTGACGCTCTCCGCCGCCGGCAGCGTCTCGGACGTCGAGATCCGGCTCGTGCGCGGAGCGACGGTGACAGGGCGCGTCGTCGATCGCGCCGGCGCCGGCGTCGCCGGTGCGGAAGTGGAGATCGAGAGCCGCGACGAGGGCCACGAGCAGGCCAATCACCCCTTCGTCAAGATCCTCACGAGCAGCATGAGGGCGACCCGGTCCGGCGCCGTGACCGACCATGACGGACGCTTCCGCATCGAGAACGTCCTCGAGGGAAGCTGGGCGCTCAAGGTGAGCCATGCGGGCTTCTCGCCCCGCACGAGCGATCCCTTCAGCGTGCCCGCGAAGGGCGAGCACGACACCGGCGACTTCGCCCTCGCGCCCGGCGGGTCCATTCGCGGTACGGTCCGGCCCAAGGAGGGCGAGGAGCTCAAGTCGGCGAAGGTGATGGTGAAGTCCGTCTCGGATCCGATGCTGAGCCGCAACGTCGAGGTGGGCCCCGCGGGGGCGTTCGAATTCACCGGCCTGCCCCCGGGCGAGTACCAGGTCATCGTCATGGAGCGCAACGGCGTCTTCGATCTCATGGCTCTTCTCTCCCAGAGCGCGCAGGGAGGGCAGAAGGTGCTGGTCCAGGTGCCCGAGGGCGGCACGGCGGAGATCGAAGTCCAGTGACTTGACAGGGATGCCGGGCGGCTCCCGAGCCGTCCGGAAGGCCGCCCGGTCTCCGGGGGCGTCGAGGGAGCAGATCGTCGTGCGTGATCGTCTGGCGCCCATCCTGGTCGCCGCCGTCGCCGTCGTGGTCGCGTACGCCGCGTGGCGGCACTACGGCGCACCCGAAGCCGATCCGCTGCCGGCGCCACCCGTCGCAGGCGAGCCCGTTGTCGACGCCGGCCACGGGGACGTCGAGTCCCGCTTGGAGCGGCCGCGGCGGGGCCTCCCCCGACGGGTCCGTCGAGAGACGACCACGTCTCCCGTCGCCGGAAACGATGCGGCGGAGCCGGAGGCTGCGCCGCGCCGACTCGCAGGCGTCGTCCGGGACGACCATCAGAGCCTCGTGGCGGGGGCCCCGGTGAGTCTCGCCGAAGACATCTCCACCGGGAACCCGCCCATCGAAGGCGATGTCCTCGGAGGAGTCCGCACGAATGACGTGGGCGAGTTCGTCTTCGAAGGGCTGCCCTCGAGGGGGCGATTCCTGCTCTCCGTGAGCGACTCGCGCTACGCCCCGGCGCGCCTCTCCATCGACGCCGCGGCGATTCCCGAGCTCGTGGAGGTGATCCTCCGCCAGGGTCTCGAGATCAACGGGATCGTGAGGAACCCGACGGGCGGTGGCATCGAGGGGGCCTCCGTCCGCGTCTACGACCTTTCCTTCACGAGTCGTGATCCCGAGAGACAGCTCGAGGGCACGGCGACGACGGATGCCGGCGGGCGATACGCAGTGCGCCACCTGACGTCGGGCCAGAAGCGCATCGCCGTATTCTGCGCGGGCTACGCCGCCCTCGGCCGCGCTCCCGTGATCGTTCCCCCGACGCGGGGCCTCGCGGGTGTCGACTTCACCCTCGCGGAGGGAGCCCCCATCGCGGGTCGGGTCCGCTCGGCCGCAGGCGATCCCGTCCCCGGCGCCATCGTGGAGGCGCGATCCGAGACGGGGAGCGGGGACGGGGATTCCGTGGCGTTACGCAGCGCGCGGAGTGGAGCCGACGGGGTCTTCGAGATCCCTGGTGTCCGGCCGGGCTCCTTCATGATGCTGGCCCGAGCCGAGGGTTTCGCCCCGGGACGCCTTGCGGGCGTCCCGGCGGGGAGCCGCGACGTGGAATTCGCCCTCGAGCCGATCCCTCCCGTGACGGGCCGCGTCCTCGACGCGGCGACCGGCGAGCCCGTGACGGCCTTCACCGTCTTCATCGGCCGGACGGCGGATCCCGGCATGGTGCCGCCGTCCGCGCGGCGGCGTGTCACGGACGCGGAGGGGCGGTTCCTCATCCCCGACGTGGGCCACGGCCTCTACTGGGTCTTCGCGGAGGCCGACGGTTACGCCGTCGGCCGCACGGAAAACGCCGTGAGGGTCGCCGAGGGCACGGGCGCGGACGGCATCGTGATCCGCCTGACGCGCGGCGGCGTCATCGTCGGCCGCGTCGTCGGGCGCAATGGTCTTCCCGTTCCGGGTGCCCTCGTCACGCCCCTGCTCACGCCGCCCGACACGGGGGCGGGAGCGAACCGCATGATCCTCGACCTCGTGTCCGCCGTCGCGGGCTGGGACACGTTCACGACCGACGGCCGCGGGGTCTTCCGGGCCGACGCGCTTCCCGACGGCCGTTTCGAGATCATCCTGCGCCAGAAGGACCATGCCTGGACGCGAACGGCACCCATCGTGGTCTCGGGGGAGTCGGAGGCGGACATCGGGACGATCGTCCTCGCCCGGGGCGCCGTGATCCGCGGCACGGTGAGGACTTCGGATGGGAGCCCCGACCCGCACGCGCGCGCCCTCGTCGTGGGCCAGTTTCGTCCCCCTGTGCAGATCGAGGCGCGGACCGACGCGGAAGGTCGGTTCGAGGCGCGGAGCCTGCCGGCGGGGGAGTACCGCGTCACCCTCGTCGAACGCGGCGGCCGATTCGAGATCCAGAACACCCTCGGCTCGGGCCCCGGATCCCGGACGCTCGTCCTCGCCGAGGGCGAGGAGCGAGACGTCGATTTCTGACGGTTCCGGGGGCCGAACTCCGGCTACTGGAATGTCATGGCCGTGGGCTGACCGATCGTGGAGATCTGTCCCGGCGTCACCATGGTGACGAAGGCGAAGTAGATCTTGATGCCCGCGAGGGGGACGCCGACGGGGATGTTGACCTGGGCGGAGCCGCGGCCGGAGCCGTCGAGGGTTCCGCCCATGTTCTGGAACCAGGGAGCCGGGCTGAAGATCGACAGCGTCCAGAGGGCATCCTGGGCGAGGTAGACGGGCCCCCACGCCGTGTTGATGGGGGGCGAAGTGGCTGTCGAGGCCGCGGCGAGGTAGGCCGCGCCGGGCTCGCCGACCATCCGGAGGTTCACCGTGGCGCCCGCCACGGGAAGTCCGGTGACCGTGAGGATGCCCTTCGAGAACTCCCGGCCGGAGATCGCGTAGATCTCGCCGGCGTTCTGATACTGGTTCTGCCAGCCGTCGCCGGCCATGCCGTTCGGCACGATCTCCGAGAAGCCGTCGGCATCGATGTCGCCGCATTCCATGGAGTAGGCGGCGAGGTCGCCGCCGTCGGCGCCGACGATGTACTTCATGACGACGTCGTCGGGCGGCGTTGCGAGGTCGATGAACTGGGGCAGCTTGACGCTCTGGCCGAAGAAGACGGCCACCTCGCCTGTGTCGTTGGCCCACGAGGCGTCGCCGTTCGGGATGCCGACGGCCACGTCGCTGATCCCGTCACCGTTGACGTCGCCGGCGGCGACCGTGTCGCCGCAGATGTCGACGGCGTTGGCGCCGTAGATGGCCGATATCCCCGGGATCGGAAGCTGGGCGAGGTCGATGGTCTGGGACCGGAGCGCCGGGGACCCGTAGACGACGTAGACCTCGCCGCCGTAGACCCGCGCGTTGCCGACGCTCGATCCCGTGAGCGCGCCGAGGATGAGATCCTGCGAGCCGTCACCGTTCAGGTCGGCGGCGCAGATCTCCTCGCCCATGACGTCGTTGGAGTCGGCGCCCTGGATCGTGGTGACCTGGGATCCGATGGCGCCGGTGGTGACGTTGAGGTCGATGACGGGCGTCGTGCGCAGGAGGGCTGTCCCCCAGACGACGTAGACCTCGCCGCAGTTGCCGCGCGAGTTCCCGGGGCCATCGGCGCCGGCGACGGCATGGCCTGTGAGGGCGGCGTCGGCGCGGTTGATGGCGGCTCCGATGACGAGATCGAGGAATCCGTCGTTGTCGAGATCTCCCGCCCTCACGCAGGTGCCGAGGTGGTCCTCGTTGTCCCTGCCGTAGACCTTCGTGGTCTGGAGGCTGCCGGGATTGGCGAGGTCGATGACCGGGGGCAGGACCTGGCCGCTCCAGAGAACGACGACCTCGCCGCGGTGGCTGTGGGCGTTCCCGATGCCGTTGCCCTGGTCGGGGCAGATGAGGATGTCCCGGACGCCGTCGCTGTCGAGATCCCAGGCTTCCATCCACTGGCTGCAGCGGTCTCCCGCGTCCTCGCCATGGATCATGATCACGTTGACGGGCGGCACAGCGAGATCGATCGTGGACGCGGCGGTGAGCCAGGCGCCCCCCTTCACGATGTAGACGGTGCCGGCCTTGTCGCGGCCGAGGGGGTCCGCGCCCGGGGCGCCGAGCATGAGATCCGTGATGCCGTCGCCCGTGACGTCGGCGGCGAAGAGCTCGGTTCCGAGGTAGTCGAAGGCGTTCGCGCCGTAGATCGTGATCTTCGTGGAGCCGACCGGGGGGGTTGCGCCGTCGAAGTTGCCCGCCACCTGGCCGTTGCCGAGCCAGATGTAGGCCTCGCCGGCGTTCTGGCGGTCGTTGTTGGGGCCGCTCGAGGCGAGGAGGGGCGAGATGACCATGTCGACGAAGCCATCGCCGTTGAAGTCGCCGACATCGAGGGGGCAGCCGTCATTGCCGCCGTTCGGCTTGTGGGCGAAGACGCTTCTCTGGCCAGGCTGTCCCATGCGGGAACCGATGAGCCAGTTCGGGCTCCCGGAGATGGTGACGGGCTGGGCCTGAGCGACTCCGGCGAGGCAGGCGACGACTGTGACGAAAGTCAGGAATGTTGACGTGGATCGGGGATTCATCGGTGGTCTCAGTCTCTCTCTCGGGCACCGGACATGGGCAGAGCGTACACCAACGAGGCCCGTCTCCGCAATCCCCGCCGGGGATCCCGCCGGAAAGAGGATCGCCGCGCGGCCGGCCGCGCGGCGAATGCGTCCCGCTGGCGGCCCCTGGCCGCCCGACGTCGTCGGACTACTCGAAGGTGAGTGCGGTCGTGTCCGAGATCGTGAGGATCGTGTTGGTGCCGTCGTAGGTCACGAAGGCGAGGTAGATCCTGAGTCCGGCGGGCATGCCGAGGGGGATGTTGACATGGGCAGTCCCGCGCCCGCTGGCGTCGAGGACGCCGGTCATGTTCGTGAAGTAGGGGGCCGGCGTCAGGACCGAGAAGTAGAAGAGCGGATCGAGCGCGAGATGGATATCGCCGTACGGCGTCGCGATGGGAGGAGCCGTGGCGGCGGACGCGGCGACCACGTAGTTGGCCGCGGCCTCGGCGCACAGCTTGAGATCGACGGTGTTCCCGGCCGCGGGCACGTTCTTCACGGTGAGGATTCCCCGGGAGAGGAAGCGGCCGGAGACGCAGTGGACCTCGCCGGCGTTCGAGTGGGAGTTGCCGAAGCCGTCGCCGGTCATGGCGTTGGTCATGACCTCCGAGAAGCCGTCGGCGTCGAGATCGCCCACCTCCATCGAATACGAGGAGAGGTCGCCCGAGTCATTTCCCTGGATCCAGCGGAAGAGGACGTCCTCGGATGGATTGAGGAGGTCGATGGACGGCGGCAGCTTCTGGCCCTGGCCGTAGATGACGAAGACGGAGCCCGCGTCGTTCCGGACGCCCGCCGGCGTCACCGGATCGTCCTGGGGGACGCCGAGGATGAAGTCGCCGAGGCTGTCACCGTTGGCGTCGCCCTCGGAAACCGTGTCGCCGGCGATGTCGCCCGCCACGGCGCCCCAGACGACCGTGATGCCCGGGATCGGGAGGGCGGCCATATCGTACGTCTGGCCGCGGAGTGCCGGCGAGCCGTAGATGATGTAGGCCTCGCCAGACGCCGAACGCGTGTTGGACGGGCCGTCGGCGGTGATGGCGCCGACGAAGATGTCCTGGCGTCCGTCGCCGTTCATGTCGGCGGCGCCGAGCTCCTCGCCGAAGTAGTCGCCCGAGTCGGCGCCGATGAAGGTCGTGACCTGGGAGCCGATGGGGCCGACCGTGTCGTTGAGATCGACGGTGGCCGTGAGAGGGAGAGTGGCGGAGCCCCAGAGAACGTAGGCTTCGCCGCAGTTGCTGCGGGAGTTGCCCGGTCCGTCGGCTCCGCCGGTTCCGGAGCCCGTGAGGCCGTTGGTGGCGCGGTTGAGTCCGGCGCCCATGATGAGGTCACGGAAGCCGTCGCCGTCCACGTCGCCCGTGTGGATGCAGGCGCCAAGGTGATCCCCGGCGTCGCGTCCGTAGATCGTCGTGATGCTGATCGCGCCCGGGTTGGCGAGATCGAGGATGGCCGGAAGGCTCTGACCGCCCCAGACGATCACGATCTCGCCGGTGTCCTGGGCGGCATTGGTCGGGCCGTCGCCGAGGTCGGGTCCGAGGATGATCTCGGCCTGGCCGTCGCCGTTGAGATCGGCCGCCTCCATCCACTGGCTGCAGCGGTCGCCGGCGTCGCGGCCGTAGATCCTGAGCACGTTGGCCGGGACCCCCGCCTGGAGATCGATGGAGCCTGCGGTCGTGAGCCAGGCGCCGCCGAGGACGACGTAGAGCGTCCCGGCGTTACTTCGGCCGAGGGGGTTGGCGCCGGGCGCGCCGATGAGCAGGTCGCGGATGCCGTCGCCGTTGACGTCGCCGGCGCCGAGTTCCGTCCCGAGGTAGTCGTTGGAGGCGGCTCCGTAGAACTGAACGCGGGCGTTGGGGCCCGGCGCGGAGCCGTCCCACTGGCCGGAGACCGAGCCGTTGCCGAACCAGATGTAGCACTCGCCGCAGCTCGTGCGCGCGCCGGCGGGGCCGGATTCCGCGAGGGGCGGGGAGATCACGACATCGACGAAGCCGTCGTTGTTGAAGTCGCCGTACTCGACGGGGCAGCCGTAGTTGCCGCCGTTGTTGTCGAAGTTGTAGACGGAGAGCTGGCCGGGCTGGCCGAGGTGGGCGTTGATCCACCACGGGCTGTCGAATCCGTTCTGGGCCGCCGCGGGAATCGCGACGAGGAGAACGGCGAAGAGGGCGGGTGCGAGGCTGTGCTTCCGGAGGGCGTTCATCTCACTCAAACTCTCTGACGGAGCCGCGGGATGCGCAGCAAGTGGGGTGGACTCAGTGTAGGGGACGCGCCGGAATCGTGCAAAGGAATCCCCAAAACCGCCCGAAGGGGTCGCCCGCGGGCCGTGCCCGAGACGACGACGTCGATATCTCCGGGCGCGGGCCACCTCCGTGAGGGGGCGTGCACGTGGAGTGGTCGAAGGTCTCGAAGGCCGCTCCGTCCACGGGATCCACGAACCGGCCGTCGAGGAAGAGGCTTCCGGGCCTCAAGATACGGGGCTGACGGAGTTTCGTGATGTCCCTTCCTGCCGGAGGCACCAAGGGTTCGGCCCCCGCCGGTCCCCCGATAGTATGTTCTTCCCCCTCAGGAGTCCGCGCATGAACCTCAAGGTGGCCGTCACCGCCATCCTGCTCCTCGTCCTTCCCGCGGCCGCATTTCCCCAGGGCCCGGGCGGAGCCGCGGTCGCCGAGCCCCTGCTGTCCGGCATCCGGCAGGTCACCTTCGTCGGCGATCGCTCGGGCGAAGCCTATTTCTCGCCCGACGGGAAGTCGATCATCTTCCAGTCCGTGCGCGAGGGCTGCCCGCACTACCAGATCTACACCCTGGAGCTCGACGGGCCGGGGCAGGAGTCCGGGCTCCGCCGCGTGAGCCCGGGGAAGGGGCTCACGACCTGCTCCTACTTCCATCCGACGAAGCCACGCGTGCTCTTCGCGTCCACCCACCTCGATCCCGCGACCTTCGGCCCGCCGCCGCCGGCGGCGAGGGGCGGCCGGTACGCCTGGAACCGCCACCCCTCCTTCGACGTCTTCGAGTCCGACCCCGACGGCGGCAACCTCGTGCGCCTCACCGACACGCCCGGTTACGACGCGGAGTGCGCCTATTCGCCCGACGGATCGCGCATCGTGTTCTGCAGCGAGCGCGACGGCGATCCCGAGATCTACACGATGGCGGCCGATGGGACGGATGTCCGCCGCGTCACCCGGACCCCGGGGTATGACGGCGGCCCCTTCTTCTCCCCGGACGGAAAGCGCATCTGCTTCCGCGGGTTCCGCGACCCGACGAACGAGCGCTGGGCCCAGGTCTACGTCATCGACGCCGACGGCACGGGCGAGGAACAGCTCACCTTCAATCAGGCGGTGAACTGGGCGCCGTACTTCCATCCGGGCGGCGAGCACCTCCTCTACTCGACCAATGTCGAGGGGCACAGCAACTACGAGATCCTCCTGCTCCGGATCCGGGATCGGAAGGTCGCCTGGGTGACGCGGGATCCCCGGGCCGACGTGCTGCCGGTGTTCTCTCAGGATGGCCGCCGGATCCTCTGGACGTCCACGCGCAACGGCGGGATCTCCCAGATCTTCGTGGCCGACTTCCGGATGCCGGCCGAGGAGGACTTCTTCCTGCCCCTCGAGGCCGCGCCCGCCGCACCTGCGTCCCGCCCGACCCCGCCGGGGGAAAGCGTCTCGACGGAGGACATCGACGCGAACGAGCTCCTGGCCCACGTCCAGGTCCTCGCCGACGACCGCTACGAGGGACGCAGGACCGGCACGCCCGGGGCCGCCCTCGCCGCCGACTACGTCGAGGGCATGATGCAGAAGCTCGGCCTCGCGCCCGCGGGGGAGAACGGGACGTACCGCCAGGGCTTCGACGTTCCGGCCGGCTTCGAGATCGACTCGTCGTGCAAGTTCAGCATGGGCGCGGAGCCCTGGGACATCGACCGTGCGTGGCGCCCCCTTTCTTTCTCCTCCGATGGGGCCTTCGGCGCGCCGGCGGTATTCGTGGGGTACGGGATCACGACGCCGGACGGCAGCTACGACGACTACAAGGGGATCGACGTCACCTACAAGGTCGTCATCGCATGGCTCCGGGGCGTCCCCCGCTTCGAGGGGCAGTCGGCCGAGGCCCGGGCGGCACTCGCGGGACTCGGCTCGGCCCGCTACAAGGCCTTCAACGCGAAGCGCCACGGCGCCGCGGGCATCGTCTTCGTCACCGACGGGAGGCAGCGGTTCGGCGACGAGCTCGAGCCCCTCGCCGGCGACGGACAGTCCTCGCGCGTCGGGATCCCCGCGATCCAGGTCCGGCGCTCCCTCTTCCTCGAGCGGTTCCCGGACGTGGCGGCCCACATGGCGGAGGCGGAGAAGGCCGCCGACGGCGGCCGGACCCTCTCGAAGGAGTTCCCGGAGATCACGGCCGCGACCCACGTCACTATCCGGGAGCTCCGCGCGCGGGCCGACAACATCGTCGGACGCGTCCCGGGGACGGACCCTGCGCGGGCGGATCGGATCCTCGTCATCGGCGCTCACTACGACCACCTTGGTCGCGGCGGCCCCGGTTCCCTCGCAGGTACGGACGAGATCCACAACGGCGCCGACGACAACGCTTCCGGCACGGCGGGACTCCTCGAGCTCGCCGAACACTTCGCGCGGAAGCCCATCGCCAATCCCGTCCTCTTCATTGCGTTCGCGGGCGAGGAGGAGGGACTCCTCGGCTCGGCGAGATTCTGCGCGTCGCCCACGGTCCCGGCGGGTTCCGTCGAGGCCATGGTCAACCTCGACATGGTGGGGCGGCTCGGAGACTCCGGTATCGCCGTGGACGGCGTGGCGTCCTCGCCGCGGTGGCCCTCGGTCATCGAGGCCGCAAACACGGGCGGACTCCGGATCGCCCTCACGGCGGGACAGTTCGGGGGGCGAAGCGATCACGTCTCCTTCATCTCGGCCGGCGTCCCGGCGGTCCATGCCTTCACCGGGGCTCACGCCGACTATCACCGCCCGAGCGACGACTGGGACCGCATCAACGGCCCCGGCATGGCCGACACGGTCCGGTTCGTGGCCCGCGTCGTGCGCCTCGTGGCGGGCGACGCGGCGCGGATGCCCTTCGAGAAGGCACAGGCGGCCGGACCGCACGGCGGGACGACGACGCGCGCCTCTGCGGGATACGGGGCGTGGTTCGGTTCGCGGCCCGACTACGGTTCCGAGCGCGGCGGAGTGAAGATCGCGGGAACATCGCCGGGAAGCCCGGCCGAGAAGGCGGGCGTCCGGCCCGGCGACATCCTCGTGGGCTTCGGCGATGTCGACGTGGACAACATCATGGACTTCACCTTCGCGCTCCGGAGCTACCGGCCCGGCGACCGCGTCGAGGTCCGGATCCTCCGCGACGGGAAGCCGGTTCGGCTCTCGGCCGTCCTCGAGCGCAACTGATGCGCGGGGGGAGGAGAGGACGGCCGGGGACGGGGGGGCTCCCCTGCCGGACCGCTTCGGCGTAAGCTGGGGCGCCGATGCGGTACGCCGTCATCTCCGACATCCACAGCAACCTCGAGGCTCTCGAGGCCGTGCTCGCCGGGATCGACGGGCGGGGCATCACGACGATCTACTGCCTTGGCGACATCGTCGGCTATGGTCCTGATCCCGAGGCCTGCACGGATCTCGTCCGGGCGCGCTGCGCAAGGACGGTGCGGGGCAACCACGACGAGGCGCTCTTCGGGAACGCGCAGCGGTTCAACCCCTTCGCCCGGGCGGCCATCCGCTGGACGCGCCGACGCATGCAGCCGGGCCTCTTCAAGGCCCGGAACGCGGTCGAGCGCTGGTCGTTCCTCGAGACGCTGCCGCTCTCATTCACGGAGGGCAACGCTCTCTTCGTCCACGGATCGCCGCGCGACCCCACGAACGAGTACATCTACCAGGAAGACATCTGGTTCACGGCGGAGACCAAGCTCCGCGAGATCTTCTCCCGGTTCGACCGTGTGCTCTTCGTCGGGCATACCCACCTTCCCGGCATCATCTCGGACGGGCTGCGCGGTTTCACGCCGAAGGGCACGACGTCGCATTTCCACCTCGCCGAGGGCCGGTACATCGTGAACGTGGGATCCGTGGGTCAGCCGCGCGACCGCGACAACCGCGCCTGCTGGGTCGAGGTGGAAGACGACGAGATCCACCATCACAGGGTGGCCTACGACTTCCAGAAGACGATCGAGAAGATCCGCCAGATCGGCGAGCTCGACGAGATCCTCGGCACGCGCCTTGCCGACGGCATGTGACGGCCGCCGGCAGGCGTCGCTTCCCGATGCGGGAGCAGCGCTGCAACCGCGAGCGCCCGCCGGCCGCGCGCTACTCCCTGCGAACAGGAGGATCGCGCCGTGTGGATCGGGATCGGAACCGTTGCTCAGCTTCGTACGCCGCGGGCCGGCTCCGGGAGGCTCCGAGCGGCCGTCATCGCCCTCTGCCTGACCGCGGCCGCGGCCGGAGGGGCGGAGGGCGATCCCGGCCCGCTCTTCCCTGGCGGGCGGGACTGCCTGGCGCTCGTCATCGGCATCGATCGATACGAGGATCGAGAGATCCCCCCGCTCCGCTGCGCGGAGCGTGATGCGACGGCTCTCGCCCGGCTCCTTTCGGATCCGGCGCGGGGCGGAATCCCTGACCGCAACGTGAAGATGCTCCTCGGGGAGCAGGCCACCGTTGCGGCGATCCGCCGCGAGCTCCGCGCACTCAGGGCGGCGGCGCCGGATGGTCTTGTCGTCATCCTGTTCTCGGGCCACGGCGGCGTCCTGAGCGATGGCAGGGCCTGCTGGGTGGGGTTCGATTCACGCCGGGCGGATCTCGACCGGACGGGGCTTCCTGCGGGGGAGATCCGCGACGCGATTCGCGCCGTGCCGGCGGTCCGACTCGTGGCCTTCGTCGACTCCTGCCACGCCGCTGCGACTCTCTGCCCCGAACTCCGGAGCCGTGACATCGCGAAGCCTGCTCTCCGCGGGCGCGACGACATGGGCCGGGGGCGGATCGTGATCGCCGGGGCGCGGGGTGAGGAACTCGCCTGGGAGGATCCCCGACTCGGGGGAGGGATCTTCACGGGGGCGCTCCTTCGCGGTCTCCGCGGCGAGGCCGATGCCGATCGGGACTCCTGCGTCACGATCGAGGAGATCTGGAACTGGGTCGAGCGCGAGGTTCCGAAGACGGCCGCCCGGTCGGGCCGGATCCAGACGCCCTTCCGGGACCCGCCCTCTTCGGGAGTGGCGGGGGGGTTCGTTCTCGTGGCCGTGCCGGACGCGGAGACCGATGCTTCCCCGGAGGCCGGCGATGGCCGCGAGCGCGGCAGCGGACATGTCACGGCGGGCGGTCGGTTCTCGGCTCCTCCATGGGCCGACGTCGTGGATGGACGGCCGGATCCGGCAGCGGTGCCCGATCCGGACCTGCGCCGCCGGATTCTCGACTGCGGCCGTCCGTTCAGGATTCGACATCGCGAGAGCGGCGTCCTGTTGCAACTCGTGCCGCCGGGAGCCTACCTGCGGGGCGCTCGCCGGGGCGACGCGGACGCCAGCGCCGACGAACTCCCGCGTCGCTGCGCCCGCGTTCCGGCGCCGCTCTACGTTGCAGTGACGGAGGTCACGAACGACGCGTTCGCCCGCTTCAACCCGCGCCATGAAAGCGGCGAGTTGCGCGGTTACCGGATCGACCATCCGGACCAGCCGGTGGCGCGTGTGAGCTGGGACGACGCCAGAGCCTTCTGCAACCACTTCGGACTCCGGCTCCTCACGGACAGCGAGTGGGAGTACATCGCCCGGGGGGGCGTCGATGGGCGGTTCCCGTGGGGCGATGGCGTGGCCGGGGCCGCCGGCGCCGCCAACGTCCTCGACCGCGCCGGGCTCAGCGCCTTCCCGGCGGCGCGGGACCGGAGCTTCGACATCGAGGACTGCGCCGTCGTCGCGGCGGCGACCGGCTCCTTCCGCGGAAACGGCTTCGGTCTCTGCGACGTCATCGGGAACGTCTGGGAGTGGGTTGCCGACGGTCCGACCGATTCCTCGCGGGAGCGTGCCGAAGCCCTCCGTTTCGTCCGGGGCGGGTCGTTCTTGACGGGACCTGACCGCTGCCGCGCCAGCCACCGCGAGACGCGCTCGCGGTGGGCGCGCCTTCCTGACACCGGATTCCGTGTCGTCGCGGACGTCCACTGACCTGAGGCGCGGAGGCGCCGCCTTGACACCGGGGGCCGGGGCGACCAGAGTAGGGCCCGATCCGCGCTGCCCGGGGGTCCCGGCGGACGCATCCGGATCGGCGAGAGACGATGCTTCCGGCCCTGGACGCCAGACGACTCCATCTCGGTCCCTCGGGCGAAAACCGCTACGTCGCGGGGCTCGTCGATGGACTTCTTTCGCTCGGCGGCCCCGATCGGATCCGGATCTACGCCCACGGCAGCGCGCCCCTTTCCCGCTCCGCGAGGATCGATCGGAGGTCCGTCCTCGACGCCGGCGCGCTGCGCGCCGACCTCCTGTCGCCGGACCCGGACCGCCCGGACCTCCTCCATGCCACGGGACCGCCTGCTGACCTGCGGGATGCCGCGCTCCTCGGCCTCGCTCCGGCCACGGTGCTCACGGTCCACGACCTGCATGCGTGGCGCGACGCCGGCGACTTCGACGACGGCGTGGCGCACCGCCGGTTCCGCGCGGGCCTCGAGTTTGCCGTGCGCGCCGCGGACCGGATCATCGTGCCGTCGGAGGCGACGCGGCGCGCCCTGCTCTCGGTTCCAGGAGCAGCCCTGGACCGGATCTCTCTCGTTCCGCACGGCGTCGAAGGCCGCTTCCATCCGCTCGAGACCCCGGAGGCGGCCCACCCCGCCCTCGAACGGCACGGCATCGGCGGCCGCTACCTCCTCGCGGTCGCGGACGACCGCGCCCACCGCAACCTGCTCGGACTTCTGACGGCGTTTCGACTCTTCTTGCCGGAGGCGCCGCGCGACGTCCGCCTCGTGGTCCTCGCCGGCCCTCCCCACCCCGGCCGGCGCCGTCCCGTGGAGCGGCTCCTGGCCGAGGATCGCGCTCTTGCCGGACGCACGATCCTGCACATCCATGTGGACGAAGACGATCTTCCCGCGATCTACGGGTCCGCCCTCGCGGTCATCGCTCCGTCTCTCGAGGAGGGCTTCGGCTTCGCGGCCCTCGAGGCTCTGGCCTCCGGCGCGCCGCTCATCGCCCACGACGGCGGCGCCCTGCCCGAGGTCGTCGGGGACGCGGCGCTCCTCGTGGACGCGTCGGACCCGGCGGAGCTCAAGCGCGCGATCCTGAGGGTCGTCACGGACGGGAATCTCCGCCGGACCCTGGCGCGGCTGGGTCCTGGGAGGGCGCGGGCGTTCACCTGGCGGGCCACGGCGGCGCGGACGGTCGAGGTCCACGCGGGGGCCGTGGAGTCCCGCCGGGCGGCTCGTGCCGGTCGGGAAGAGGCCCTCGCGACCCTCCTGCCGGAGCTTCTCGCCGAATGGGAGTCGGACCGCGCCGAGCTGCGTTCGCTCAGAGCCGCGCTGTCGGGCCTCGCGCCGTCCGTCGGACGCCTGCCCTGGTACCGCCGCCTTCTCGGAGCCCTGGCGTGGCGATGAGGCGCGCGAGGATCCTCGCTCTCTGCCTCGCCGCCTTGGCGCCGCTTCCGGCCACGGGGCGGGCACAGCTCGGGCGGACGATCAACGAGGCCATCGACAAGGGCACGGCCTGGCTCCGGACGAAGCAGTTTCCCGACGGGGCCTTCGAGGATCCGGCGCGCCGCGAGGATCCCATGTACGGGGGGGAAACGGCCCTCGTCGTCTACGCGCTCCTCCATTCCGGTGTTCCCGACGACGCTCCGGAGATCCAGCGCGCGCTGCGCTTCCTCGAGTACGTGGACTACAAGCGCACGTATGCCGCATCCGTGACCGCGCTCGCGTATCACGCGACGGGGCGGATCGCCTACAACGAGCGCATCTTCAGGATCGCGGAGTGGCTCGAGTCCTGCTTCGACCGCAAGTCGGGCCTCTGGGCCTATCCCGTGAACGATCCCGATCTCTCGAACACGCAGTTCGCCGTCCTCGCCCTCAGGGCGGCTTCGAAGCGCGGGCGGAAGAACGATCCGCGGATCCTCGCGGATGTCCTGAAGACGCTGCTCCGGACGCAGAACCGGGACGGCGGTTTCCCCTACCGCCCCGGCGGTCTCTCGCGGGGAAGCATGACCTTCGGCGCGGTGGCCTCGCTCCGGATCCTGTCGGAGGAGCTCGCCCGCAACTCCGTCATGGCGGCCCTGAAGCACGACGTGGCCTCCGCCGTGAAGCGCGCCTCCGCCTGGCTCGAACGGTTCTTCTCGGTGGCCGGGAACCCGGAGGGGAACGGCGCCCTCGTGCGCGACTACTTCTACTACTACCTCTACTCGATGGAGCGGTACGCCGACATCCATGGCATCCGAACCGTGGGGAAGCACGACTGGTATGCCGAGGGCGCGGAGCGGATCATCTCCGCCCAGAAGGCGGACGGCGACATCGCAGGCGTCGTGGACACGAGCTTCGCCCTTCTCTTCCTCTCCCGGGCTTCGACGACCTTCTCGTCGACGTCGCGACCCGCCGCCGACGACAACCGCTATGCCCGCGGCGACGCGCCGGTCCGGTTCGATCCGCCGGGCGATGATGTGCCATTCCTCCGGAAGTGGCTCGTGGCCGGTCCCTTCCCCTGTCCTGACGACGGGGCCTTCGCGGCGGAGCCGTTCCCGGAGACGAAGGTGCGCCCGGTGGCCGGCGAGGCGGCCGGCCGGGACCGCTGGCGCGTCTTCGAGAGCCCGGAGGACGAGATCGACATGGACCGGGCACTCGAGCGCGGTTTCGACTGGGCCTCCTGCTACGCGGCGGTCTGGCTCCGGACCCGGGCGCCGCAGCGCGCCATCCTCTGGCTCTCGAGCGACGACGGCAATCGCGTGCTCCTGAACGGGGAGAGGGTTTTCGAGAGCCACCATCACGGCCCCGTGGGGCGGGACTCCTGCCGTGTGCCCCTCGAACTCCGCGCCGGCCTGAACCTCCTCCTCATCAAGATCGAGGAGACGACCTACTTCTGCCGCTTCGCGGCGCGCATCTCGGATCCCGGCGGCCGGCCCCCCGCGGATCTCGTCGCGGTCACGTCCCGCTGACCGCGACGCACCGCCCGGTTGAAGGGCGGGGAGGGGGGCGTAGACTGCGGAGGCGGTCGGAGCCGAGGAGCCTGAACGAGCTATGGGACGTGCAGGAGCGGGGGTCGTCGCCTTCGTCGCGACCTTCGCGCTCGTGTGGCTGGGGCTTCGCCTCCTCCGTGATGCGGGATCCCCCGATCCGGCGCCCGCCGCGGGATCCGCGGCGGCGGAGGACGCGGAGACGGAATCCTCGCCGCCGCGCCGGGGAGCGCAGCCGGCGCCGCACGGTTCGGGACGGGTTCCGGCCGTGCCGCAGATTCCGCCGGACGCGGCGGACGCGGAGTCGGGGCCGTCGGGAAGACCCGGGGCCATCCAGGGCGCCGTCCGGGATGGGTCCGGTGAGCCGCTCACCGACGTCCAGGTGGAGCTCCGACCCGCCGCGGGGCGTACGACCGTGTTCCCGGACGGGACCTTCCGGATCGAGGACGTCCCTCCGGGCCAGTACGGCGTCGCCGCCCGGGCTCTCGACCGCATCGAGGCCCTCTCCGGGCCTGTCGAGGTGCGCTCCGGCCGCACCGAAACGGCGGAGATCATGCTGGCGCGCGGCTACGCCCTGGCGGGCCGGGTCACGGACCTCGATACGGGCTTCGGCATCGCAGGCGCCTCGGTGCTGCTCCAGGGTTTCGGCGAGGCCTTCACCGATCCGGAGGGGTCGTTCCGGTTCGGTTCGGCGCAGCCTCTCGACGCCCTGCGCTCCGTGGTCGTCTCCCATCCGGACTACGACCGCCAGGAACTCCTCCACCACCGCGAGCCGGACCTCTCGCGCCTGAAGTTCGTCCTCTCGCGCGGCCCCGTCACGATCCACGGCCGCGTCGTCGATCGCCGCGGGGGGGCCGTTCCGAGCGCCCGTGTCCGCCTCCTGCAGACGCCGTTCCTGCACCTCCGCCGCACGATGATGGCGGACGCCGGCGGGACCTTCGTCCTGCGCGGCACGTTCCCGATGAGCGCCCGGGTCGAGGTGACCTTTCCGCGGGGCGAGTCCTGCGGCCGGGTCGTGGATCTCCGACTGCCTGACGAGGGCGTGACCGACGTCGTCGTCGAGATCGGCGGCGGGCGCACGCTCGCCGGGACGGCCCGCCGGCGGTCCGGGGACACCGCGGGGCGCGACTGCGATCTGATCCTGCCCGACGCCACGGTCCTCTGGAGCGGCCGGCTCGATGCCGCGAGCCGTTTCCGGATCCCGGACATTCCCGCCGGCACCTTCATCCTGCGGTTCTCGCCTCGATCCCTCCCCGTCACCTCGGACCCCGTCGAGATCTCGGGTGACGGAGACCTCGTCCTCGACTTCGACCTCGATCGGGGTCTCTTCGTCCGCTGAAGCGCGGCGCTCAGCGGACGGCCCGATGGATCGCGAGGTTACCGAAGAGCGCCGTCTCCCACGTGACCTCGCCGAAGCCCGCGTCGGCGAGTTCCGCCGCGAGCGCGTCGGCCGGGGGGAAGATGGCCGTCGAGCGCGCGAGGTAGCGGTAGGCGCGGAAACTCCCGCCGCAGAGGGATGCGACGAGCGGCATCCCGAGATGGAGCCACGGCGCCGCGGCCAGGCGCCGCCAGAGGGATCGGGGGCGCGACATCTCGAGGACGATGAAACGACCGCCGGGTCGGAGGATGCGGAGGACCTCGGCGTAGATGGCGGGTCGGTCTCCCACGTTGCGGAGGACCCAGCCCATGAGGACGACGTCGGCGAAAGCGTCCGTGAGTCCCGTGCGGGCCGCGTGGCCTTCGCGAAATGTCACCGGGGCAAGGCGTCCGGGGGCCTGCCGTGCGGCGAGGTCGAGCTTGCGAGCGGCGACCCCGAGCATGGCGGGGGCGGCGTCGATGGCGTATACGGCGCCGCCGGGGCCCGCCGCCAGCGCGAGCAGGAGGGCGAGGTCGCCGGTGCCCGTGCCGAGGTCCACGGCCGTGACGCCGGGCGCCGGCGCGGCCAGGTCCACGGCGCGCCGCCGGGCGGCGCGGTCGCGGCCGAAGCTGATGATACGATTCAGCCGGTCGTAGGGCTCCGCGATCCCGTGGAAGAGATCCCGGACGAAAGCATCCCGGGCGGCGCCCTGCAGCGTCGCGCCCGCGGCGTGCGTTCCCGAGGTATCCATGAGGCTCATCCGGTCCGGTCGCGAACGCGACGTCGTGCTCTACACCCGCGCCGACTGCCCGCTCTGCGACGAGGCCCATGCGACTCTCCGATCCGCCGCCCGGAGATTCAAGATGCGCCTCACCGTGGTGGACATCGCCGGCGATCCCCGGCTCGGCGAGCTCTGGGGCCTCGAGATCCCCGTCGTCTTCATCGACGGCCGGAAGCGGTTCTTCGGCCGCGTCGATCCGATCCTCCTCGCGCGGGAGCTGCGATGCGGCTGAGGCGGCCGCCCGTGGAACCGCAGCGCTGCTGTTTCTCAGATCCGGCCGGCGCGGGTCATAGGGGAGAGGCTGCCGAGAGACGGCGTGGCCAAGGAGGTTGCAACATGAGGATGCGGTACGGGATCACGCGGGGGATGGCGGCGATGCTCGTTGGACTGCTGGCGGCGGCGGACGCATCGGGACAGGGACGGATCATCGACGTGGCGGCGGGCGCCGGGCACACGCTCCTGCTTCGCGAGGACGGAAAGGCGTTCTCCTTCGGCACCAACGGCTCCGGGCAGCTCGGCTCGGGGACGGCTACCTCAGCCTCTCCGGTGCCGGTCCTCGGGTCTGACCTCATCGCGGGCGTGGAGGCCGGCATCGGGCACAGCGTCCTCCTCGCGGTGGACGGGACGGTGAGAGTCTTCGGCCAGAACTCGGGGGGGCAGCTCGGGCTTGGCATGAACGGCAACACGATTCCGGTTCCCACCGTCGTGGCGGGCCTCGCGGGTGTGCGTGCCATGGACGGCGGAGCCTCCCACACGCTCTTCCTCATGGAGGATGGGACCGTGCGCGCGGTCGGATTCAACCTGCTCGGGCAGCTCGGGACGGGAACCTCCCTGAGCGTCTTTTCGCCGGTGGTGGTGCCGGGGTTCCCGCCGAGGAACCCCGTCGATCCGGGTCAGGACATGGGTTTCGCCGTGCGCGTCTCGGCGGGCTTCTACCACAGTCTCGTCCTGCGGCGGAATGGTCAGGTCATGGCCTTCGGGGACGGATCCTCCGGTCAGCTCGGCCTCGGAACCGGCGTGGCATCGGCCCTTCCTGCCGCCGTTCCGGGTCTGCCCGCGGCGGCCGAGGTCTCGGCCGGCAACCTGCATTCGCTCGTGCTTGCCCGGAATGGAGCCGTGTACGCCTTCGGCTCCAACGCTGACGGTCAACTCGGGAACGGCACGACATCATCGAGCGGCGTGCCCGTGCCGGTGCTTCTTCCCCCCGGTATCGTCGCCATCGCCGCCGGCGGGAATCACGGATTGGCTCTGACGGCCGGTGGAACGGTCTGGGCCTTTGGCGACAATCTCTCGGGACAGATCGGAGACGGGACGACGGTGGATCGGCCCTCGCCGGTGGCGGTCCTCGGCGGGGTCGTCGCCATCGCGGCCGGCGACTCCCACAGCGTGGCGCTCCTCGCGGACGGCTCCGTGAAGACGTGGGGCTCCAACTTCTTCTCGCAGCTCGGAATCGCGGGAGCAACTTCGAGCCCGGTACCCGTCGCGCCGCCGGCACTGGCGCCGCCGGCCGCCCCTGTGTACGCGCGAGTGTCCGTGAAGCGCGTCCACGGCGCCACAGGTTCCCCCTGGACCGACGCGGACGTCCAGAGTTTCATGGACGTCGCGAACCAGCTCTTCGCCGGCACGGGGCTCCAGTTCCAGTACGCGCAGGCGGCGGACCTCATCGACTGGGTCGATCCGCGCTTCCCCATGTCCTGGCTCTCGCCGCTCCCGAGCCCCGTCACGAGCCTCGAGTCCTTCGCGAAGCACGAGCCGTGCTTCTACCGCTGGCGCCACGACGCGATCAACATCTACCTCGCGGCCAGCGATTTCGGCGAGGCGTCCTTCGCAACGGGATCCCCGGCCGAGAAGACCGTGGTCATCGGGCGATTCGTGGCGAACGGCGGCGTGGCCCTGGCCCATGAACTCGGCCACTTCTTCGGGCTCCGGCACACCCATGCGAACCACGAGACCGGCGCCGGCGCGGGATGCGCCGGTGGCGCCGCCGGGGACTGCGTGGCCGATACGATGGACGATGCGGATCCCGCGCCGTGCCACGGCTCGACGACGTCGGCGGCCTCCTTCCATGCCTGCCACGCGGCGGCGCTCGATGCGCTCGCGGCGACGCTCGGGTACACGGCGGCGGAGAAGGATGACGTTCGCTGGAACGTCATGTCGTACCACGGGCCGATAGCGCCTGCCCAGGCGCGTTTCACGCCGGGCCAGAAGCTCCGCATCCGCGCCGGCATCACGGCTCGACAGGACCTGCTCGTGAACGCCGTGCACCCGCTTCTCGCGGCGGGATCTCCGGCCCAGGCGGGCTATCCCACGGCCCAGCTCCTGGCGCTCCAGGGCTCGGGCCTTCCCGTCGCCGGAGTCACCGTGGAGATCGGAGAGGGCCAGCGGAGCACGGGGATCGCCGGCGGTCCGACGGCCGTGACGGCCGCCTTCAGCGGACCTCTCGAGCCCGGCGTCCACTGCGCGCGCCTCTTCGAAACGGGCGATCGGCTGGTCGCCTTCCTCCCGGCCGCGACGGTGATCACGCCCGCGCTCACGCTCGATCGCCACGCGCCGTCGCTCACGTTCACGCTGACGGCTCGGTCCACGGTGCCGCTCCAGGCGTTCCTGCTTCTCGTCGGACCGACGCGGGCCGATGGCCTCCCTGTCCCGGGAATCGGCTACGAGCTTTTCATCGAGCCGCAGGTGGGCGCCGTATTCTGGTTCCCGTGGGCAACGGACGCCCAGGGTCTCTGGTCGGTGACGGCTCCGCTCGGAGTCCTGCCCCAGACGGAGCTCACGGCCCAGATCTACGAGATCGCGCCCTCCCCATGCCTGTCGAATCCCGTGCGCTGGTGGGGGTACTGAGTCGTCAGCCCCCGGCGACGGCGAGGTCCTGCTCGAGGACGGCGCGGAGGGGCCCGGGGACGGGCATCGGGCGGCCCGCCGCATAGTCATAGGAGACGAGAACGGAGACGGCCTCGGCCACGACGCGGCCCGTCGCCCGTTCCCGGATCCGGTAGCGGAGATCGAAGGAGCGGGTTCCGATCCGGACAGGCCAGACCGCGATCTCGATCTCCTCGTCGAGCCAGGCCGGCGAGCGGTAGTCGATCTCCGTTCGCGCGAGGATGAAGTCCACGTCCTCGATCCGCCGCAGGTTCCGGCGACTCATGAGGTAGTCCGTCCGGACGTCCTCGAGCCATGACACGACGGTGGCGTTGTTGACGTGACGGAGGCCGTCGAGATCCCGGAGCCGCACCGTGATGTACAGGACGTGGGCCGGTTTCACGGTGGGCTCCATCGCCGCGGATTCTGCCGGATCGCCGCGGCGGGGCAAGGCGGTCGGCCTCAGGGCAGGACGATGGGAAGGGCGGGGAGAACGAGCGCGACTCCGGAGGGCATGCCCGCCTCGAGGACGAGTCCCGAGGCCGTAAGGGAGAACCCGGCGAGCGCCGGGCTCGCGGGAAGCGCCGCCGTGGCGCCGGCGCGCCCGGCGGCGTCGAGGATTCCGGACAGGCCGCTGAAGAAGGGCGACGGGGAGAGCGACAGGAAGAAGAGCGGGTCCGGCGCGAGGGGGAGCACGCGGGGATCGGCGGGATCGAGGATGGCGAGGGGGATGCCGGGGTTCGGCGACAGGGCGAAGGCGAGGACGAAGGCCCGCGCCGGTCGGTCGGGCGCGAGAACGCCGAGGCTGAAACCTCCCGTGGATCCCGAAGCCCAGAGGGCCGAGCCGCCGGCGGAGGGCGGGGCGATCGTGACATGGTCGAATTCGACGCCCGCCGAGCCCCAGCAGTAGAGGGCGACGCCTCCGGATGCGAAGGCGGAGTCCGTGGCCGCGAGGATCAAGGCGCCGTCGATACGCACCGAGATCGCCGGGCCTGACGCCGTGATGGCGATGTCGTACCAGCGACCCGGCATGAAGGGCACGGAATCCCCGGCGAGGATCGTCGTGGTTCCGCCAAGCGTCCTGGTGAGGCGGCGGTAGCCCCGCTCGCTGTCCATGCTGAACCGGTATCCGTCGCCCGACGCGGTGGCGCGGAACATGAGCCCCATGGCGTCGTTGTCGGCGTTTCGGACGCGACACCGCAGGGTGCCGTCCGTCATGACGACGCCGCCGGCCAGGAGGAACGTGCCCGGCTTGTCCGGATCGGTGCCCGAGAGGGAACCGCCCCAGATGTTGGAGCTCTGGAGCGCGGCGCCTCCGGTCTCGCTCCAGGCGGACGGCGCCGACTGGCTGCCCTGGTCCACGACGGTCCATCCCGCGAGGACTCCGTCGTCGAATCCGTCGTGGAAGATGGCGCCGGGGGCTGCGGGCGGGAAGTCCGGCCGGACGACGACGTCGTCGAACCAGACGACCTGGCTGCCCCAGGAGTAGAGAGCGAACCGTCCCGCGGCCATGGCCGTGTCCGTGGCGGAGAGGATCTGGATGCCATCGAGGAAGACCGCCAGGGACGGGCCCGAGCACCGGAACGCCACGTCGTACCAGCGGTCCATCTCGTATCCGGCTGCCGCTTCGGCGAGGGTCGTGGTCGTCCCACCGAGGCGCCGGAAGATCCGCTGGTAGTTCCGCTGTCGATCCATGGCGAAGCCGTAGTGAGAGCCATCCGGTCCGAGCCGGATCATGGCGCCGACGACGTCGTCGTCATGCGTCTTCACGCGGAAGGACAGCACGAAGTCCGTGAGCCCCGGGTCGCCCGCCGCGACGAAGGTGCCGGGCTTGTCCGGACTCGCCGCCGTCGTGGAGCCTCCATAGATGTTGCTCGACTGGACGAGCGTGCGGTCGTCAACGAACCATGCCGATGGCGTATCGGTCGTGCCCTCGTCGACGACGGTCCATCCGGCGATGTCGCCGTCGTCGAAGTGGTCGCGGAAGAGCACCGGCCCCGGCGGCGGTCCGGCAGCGCCTGTGTCCGTGGCGAGGGAGGCGAAGCCCCCCGGCGGACATGGAATCGGCGGGATCGGAAGAGGCGTTGCGGCGGGATCCGAAGGCGTGACCGTCACGGCGTAGGTCCCGGGCGGCGCGTAAGGCCAGCGAAGGTCCTCCCCCCGGTCCGAGAAGCGATGCGGTCCGTCCAGCACGACCGCGGCGTCCGGGTCGTCGCTCGTGAAACGGAGCGCGCCGGGCAGCCCTGCCTCGACGGTCGCCGTACGGATGAGACCCGCGGCCGAACGGATCTCGATATCGACCCGTGGCGGGGAGGCGAGGGCGTGGACCCTGAGGACGCCGAAGGACGGAACGGCGTCGATGGCCACGACCTCGGGTTCCGGGAAGGCGGGAGGCGTTCGGACGGATGCCGTGAGCGGGCAGGCCTGGAACTCCTTCACGCCCTCCGCGTGGTGGTGGACGGCGGACCAGTGCTGATCGCCGGAGAGCACGATGACGCCGGGAATGCGTTGAACCGCGACCCAGTCGAGGATCTGCCGGCGCTCGTGCATGGCGCCCTGCCAGTGGTCCTTGTTCGTCGTGCCGAAGCGGAGGGGAACCGACGAGACGACGAACTTGAACGTGGCGGTGGAGGCGGCGAGAGCTCCGAGGAGCCATGAGCGCTGAGCCGCGCCGAGGAGCGTCTTGCCGGGGAGATCCGGGGCCGCGTCGGCGGATCGGTGCGTCCGCGTATCGAGAATGAAGAATTCGGCCGCGGTGCCGAACCTGAGGGAGCGCCAGGTGTCGTCGCCGGCGGGTCGCACCGGGAAATACTCCTTCCACACGGCGCGGCCATTGGCGACGAGTGTCGGATTCGTCGCGGCATCCCAGTCGTTCACGATCTCGTGGTCGTCCCAGATCGGGACGATGGCTGTGCCGCGGAGGAAGCCCTGGAGTTGCGGCTCGGCACGGACGAGCTGGTGCTTCGCCCGGTACTCCGCGAGCGTCGTGGCGCCGTCGGCATAGGGGCAGTCGCCGAGCAGCAGGGCGAGATCGGCGCCGATTCCCGACATGGCGTCGAAGATGGCGAAATCCCCCGTCGTGGCGATGTCGGCGCCGAAGAGCATGACGAGATCCGCGGTCGCGTTCGGCAGGGGTGCCGTCCGGAAGGTGCCGGGCGGTCCGAGGGAGAAGGACGCGGGCACAGCCGGATCGGCGAGGCGAGTTCGGTAGGCGTAGGTCGTGGACGGCAGGAGGCCCTGGAGATCGATCTTCGCGGTGAAGTCCGTCGCGGGCCCCGCGAGGACGGGGGTCGTCTCGCTCGCGGGACCCGTCGCGCCGGCCACTCCCCAGATGATCGAGACGAGGGCGGCGTCGGAGGCCCGCACCCAGACCGTCGCGAGGTGCGGGAGCGGGTCGCCGACTGCCGTGCCGTGGGTCTCGACGGGCTGAGCCGCCGCAGTGGCCGCGACGATCAGGATTGCGGCGACTGCGGCGGCGCGGCACATCGTCAGAGGATGACTGCCGCGATGATGTTCGATGTGCCCGTCGAGACTCCGCTTCCGGCGGGGAACAAGGCCGAGTGCCACCAGAGCGTCACCCCCTGGAGCGACGGTGCGAAGGGAACGAGCACCGTCGTGGTCCCGATCCCGTTTCCCGGCAGGACGCCGTAGGTCCCCGTGAAGATCGCGGAGGCCGACGGGTCGAACAGGACGAACTGGAGGACGGGGTCGGACAGCGGCAGGCGGAACTCATGCCCGTTGCCGATGGGGTAGCCGAAGGCCGGCGGAACAGGAGGCGTGGCGGAGGGCAGGGTCACCCAGACCTGGCCCGAATGCGCCGGCGCCGCCAGCGTGATCGCGCCGGGGAGACCGACGGCCAGGGGCGTCGCGACGAAGAGCTTCCGTGCCTTGGCGGAGAAGTTCACGGCCTCGAGGGCGTCGAGGTCGGGTCCCGGCGTCGAGCCGGAGGTGGCGGTCGACGTCGATACCATGCGGAAGTAGTCGGCCTGGAGGAGGCCCGTTCCGGCGAGATCGAAGGCCCGGATATTGGGCGTGGCGACAGATGTCGTTCCGTAGATCGGAGAGACGTTTCCCGTGAGCGCCATGGGCTGGAAGTTCACGCCGTCGTCGCTGGCTTCGACATAGAACTGATCCTCGATCGAGTAGTACTCATGGACGATGAGGTCGGCTCCCGGTCCGTCCACGACCCAGTCCTGCGAGAAGGCGACGACGAGACTCGAACCCGCGGGCAGGCAAACGAAGTTGTAGTAGGCCCCCGTGAACGTCGATCCGTTGTAGGTCTCGTTGCGATAGCTGTTGGGAATGCCGAGCGCCTGGGTCCCGTC
>CAYQRN010000033.1:0-28945 GCA_964419995.1 uncultured Planctomycetia bacterium | reverse complement strand
AGCGGACAGAGACAGGTATCCAGATGATAGAAGCGCGGATCGACGAGCGGAAGGGCGATCACCGGCTCCCCGAGGAGGTCCGCCGCCTCCGCGAGGGCCTCCGGGGATGTCCTCGGGCCGATTCCCCCGAAGCGGAACCCCCCTTCCGGGGCTTCGAGGACGTCGCCCATGCCTTCGAAGAACCCGCCGCTCCGGAGCCGGTGGATCGAGAACCCCCGGGACCTGTACCAGGTCTCGTGGAGATCCACCTCCGGCCGGCGCTCCGGCGCCCTCATCCGGGACAGGATGACGTGGAGAGAGCCGTCCGGCGCCAGGAACGGCAGGGCCGGGTTTGCGGTGAAGACGAGGTCCGGAAGCCCAGGAACGGCATCGAGGACGTCGACGTCGAACCCGAGCGAGGTGTAGGCCGACCGCAGGGTTTCCCACTGGGCCCGCGCCAGCCCCCGGTCCACGCGGCGCGGCTCTCCGGCATCGTCGGCCATGTGGGGGTTGATGACGTACGTCACCTCGAAATGCGCGGGCGACGCCATGAGGATCCGGTGCGCAGAGGGACCCGCAGGACCGCGGCCGGGACCGCGGAGCAGGGACGCGAGCTCGCCTGACGACGTGATGAGCCGGGGCATGGGGAGGTTGGCGGCGGGAACGCACAGCGGCGCCCTCGCCTATGAGGAACCGCCGGAGGAATGTAGCATGCCGGACTCAGGACGACCCGAAACCCACGGCACGACGAGGCCCCCGTTGTTCCCGTCCATCGCAGACGCCGCCCGCGACGGTCTCCGCCGCGCCTTCGGCCAGGCCCCCGACGAGTTCCCGGTCGACTTCGCCACGGGGACCGACCACGGCGACCTCACGATCAACGCCTTCCACCTGGCCCGTGCCTTCCGGGTCCCGCCCCCCCGCATCGCCGAGGTCGTGGCGGGCGCCGTCGGTACCGTCCCGGGCGTCACCTCCGTGGAAGCCGTGAAGGGTTACGTCAACGTCACCCTGGCGCCGGCCCTCCTCGTCGGCCGGGCCATCGACGAAGTTCTCGGCGACCCGGCAGCCTTCGGCCGCGGCACATCCCACGCGGGCCGCCGCATCATGGTCGAGTTCTCGTCTCCGAACACGAACAAGCCCCAGCATCTCGGGCATCTCCGCAACAACTTCCTCGGCGATGCCGTGAGCCGCCTCCTCGCCAACGCCGGCGCCGACGTCGTGCGGGCGAGCCTCGTGAACGACCGCGGCATCCACATCTGCAAGTCGATGCTCGCCTACGAGGTCGCCGGCGACGGCGCCGACCCCGCAGCCCTCGGCCGCAAGGGGGACCACTTCGTCGGAGACTACTACGTCCTCTTCCAGAACCCTGCGTTCCTTCCGCTCACGAAGGACGAGCGCGCCTCCGCCATGCTCCGCCGCTGGGAGGAGGGCGATGCCGCCGTCACGGAGCTCTGGCGGAAGATGAACGGCTGGGTGCTCGACGGATTCCGGAAGACCTACGACGCCTTCGACATCGTCTTCGACTGCACCTACTTCGAGAGCGAGACCTGGCGCCTCGGCAAGGAGCTCGTCCTCGAGCATCTGCGCCGCGGCACCTTCTCGCGGAGGGCGGACGGCGCCGTGGAGGTGGACCTCACGTCCTTCGGGATCGGCGACCGCCCGAAGGTCCTCCTCCGCGCGGACGGAACGTCCGTCTACATCACGCAGGACATCGGGACGACCGTCCGGAAGATCGAGGACACGGGGGTCGACAGCCAGATCTTCGTGGTGGCCGATGAGCAGCGCCAGCACTTCCAGACGCTCTTCCGCATCCTCGAACTCATGGGGTATCCCTGGGCCGGGCGCCTCACGCACCTGGCCTATGGCCTCGTGAACCTCCCGGAGGGGCGGATGAAGTCGCGGGAGGGCACGGTCGTGGACGCGGACGATCTCCTCGCCGAGGTCGAGGGCTTCGCGAGGGAAGAAATCGTCGCCCACGACACGGCCGTCTCCGGGCCCGAGCTGGCGGCGCGGGCCCGCGCCATCGCCCTCGGTGCGATGAAGTTCCTCCTTCTCCGCGTCAACCCGACGACGACCCTCACATTCGATCCGAAGGGCTCCGTGGCCTTCGAAGGCGACACCGGCCCCTACGTCATGTACGCGTGCGCCCGGATCCGGCGCATGCTCGACGACGGAGGCCCCGATGCCGGAGCCCCCGGCGCCGACGCGTCGCTCCTTCACCACCCCGCAGAGAAAGCTCTGGCGCGCCTCATCCTGTCCTTCCCGCGGATCGTGGACCGGGCCGCGCGGGACTGCCACCCCGGCCTCGTCGCCCAGCACGCGCTCACGCTCGCCCAGGCCTTCGCCACGTACTACCAGGCCAAGGACGAGACGCCGATCCTGCGCGCGCCGGACCCGCGGATCCGTGCGGCGCGCCTCGCGCTGGCCGCGGCGGTGGCCGCGACCCTTTCCCGGGCTCTCGGACTCCTCGGCATCCGCACGGTGGACCGGATGTAGCCGCCGCGGGACGGCCATGCAGCCACCGACCCTCAGCATCGTCGTCCCGGCCTGCAACGAGGAGGAGACGCTCCCCGAGCTCTTCCGGCGCATCGAGGCGGCCTTCCGGGGGACCGACACGGACTACGAGGTCATCGTCGTCGATGACGGCAGCCGCGACGGCACCCTAGCCCTCCTCCGCGAAGCCGCCCGGACGGACCCACGGCTCCGCGGGCTCAGTCTCTCGCGCAACTTCGGCCACCAGATGGCGGTCTCCGCCGGGCTCTCGCACGCCCGGGGGCGCGCCGTGGCCGTCATGGACGCCGATCTCCAGGATCCGCCCGAGGTCCTGTCCGAGATGCTCCGCCTCTGGCGCGCCGGACACGACGTCGTCTACGGCGTTCGGCGCCGCCGCAAGGAGGGGTTCATCCTCCGGGCGGGGTACCACCTCTTCTACCGCATCCTCGCGCGCCTCGCGAGCATCCGGATCCCCCTCGACTCCGGCGATTTCTGCCTCATGGACCGCCGGGTCGTCGACCATCTCAACGCCATGCCGGAGCGGAACCGCTTCATCCGGGGCCTGCGCGCCTGGATCGGCCTCTCACAGGTCGGGCTCGAGTACGAGCGCGACCCCCGGTACGCCGGGCGGACGAAGTACAGCTTCCGCCGGCTCGCCCACCTCGCCGCCGACGGCATCGTGACCTTCTCGGTCCGCCCGCTCCGCTACGCCATGAAGCTCGGGTTCCTCATGGCCGGGACGTCCCTCGCCGTCGCCCTCGTCTACCTCGTCCTCTGGATCGTCGCGGGCAGGACCTGGCCCCGGGGCTTCGCGTCGCTCTTCATCGCGATCCTCTTCCTCTTCGGGATCCAGTTCATGCTCATCGGGATCCTCGGAGAGTACGTGGGCCGGATCCACACCGAGGTCCAGGGACGTCCTCCCTGGCTCGTCAACCGCCGCATCGGCTTCCCCGACGCTCCGGAGGACGCATCCCGTCCCTCCCCGCCGCGGGGGAACTGATCCGCGCCGGAATCTCCGGACCGAGCGCCGTATTCCCATCGGAGCCGCGGCGCTGGGGCCCGAAGCGCGGCGATGCTAGAATCCGGCCCGTTCGCAGGTTCCGAGAGCCGGCCGCGGGGCCGCAGGAGGATACGGATGGCGGAGGCAGTGAAGCCTGAGGGCAGCCCGGTCCCGGCGGGAGAGCCGCAGGTCGACGAGGTGGCCGCGCGGCGCGACGCGACGAAACCCGCCGAGATCCCGGAGCGGGAGTGGCGGCGGCAGCGCATCGCCCACGGGCACATGGTGATCATCCGCTCCCACTTCAAGTCCATCTACCTGATCCCCATGGCCGTCCTCTCCCTCGTGGCGGGCGTCGGCGTGTCCCTCGGCAACGAATCGGAGACGGCCGTCCGGACCTGGGGCCTCCTCTGGACCTTCGCGTTCATGTTCTACATGAACATCTTCATCTTCGAGTGGAATCGGCCCGCCACGGTCATCCTGATCCTGAGCCTCGTCGCCATCGTCGCCGTGGGCTTCGCCATCAGCACGCCGGAGTGGAACTTCTTCGAGAAGATCTGGAGAGGCATCCGAAACCTGAACCTCCAGCTCGGCGAGCAGACCTTCTTCTTCTTCGGGATCTTCTTCGGGATCTGCGCCCTCGTCTCCTTCATCAAGACCCGCCTCAACTACGTCGTCATGGAGCACAATGAGCTCCAGGTCTACCGCAACGCCCTCGTCGGCGACCGTGAACGCATCTCCATGATGACGCCCCGCGTCGAGGTCCGCGTCACCGACATGATCGAGTACCTGCACCCGTTCTACCGCGCCGGGATGATCATCATCCACGGCCCCAACAAGACGCTGGTCCTCGACAACGTCCTCAACATCCGGCGCATCGAACGCATCACCGACAAGCTCGGGAGCACCCTCGCCGTCTCCGTTCAAAAGGAGAGCTGAGCCCGGCGGGCGCCGCGGGCGATCAGTTTCCGAAGGGCTCCGGGCGCCGCCAGATCACGCGCGGAGCCTCGAGGGGCGCGCGCCGCTGTCGAAACGTGATGGCGAGGCGCCACGTTCCGCGGGACTCCGGACCCGTTCCTCCGAGGATGAGCGGCACTTCCTCGCCCGGCTCCACGCCGCCTTCGGGAAGCACGTTCTCGAAGGCCCACCCCGCCGGCTTGAGGAGGTTCCCGTCGGGATCCTCGAGCACGGCTCCGACCTCGCACTGGTGGACCCAGGCGCCGCCGGGCCAGGCCGTCCGGCCCGTGTTGCGGAGACGGAGCGTCACGGTGAAGGGGTGCCACGGGATGACACGCGACGGGGCCGTGACGCTCCCCTCCGTGACCTCCGCGCCGAAGGCGGAGGGATCGAGCACGGGAGATTCCGCAAGCTGCCGCACGCGCCGCTCGGCCGTCTCCCGATCCAGAGGATCGGCGCTTTCGCGCTGCACCGTCTCGAGCTCCCGCCGCGCCTCCTCGGTCCGCCCGAGGATGTGCAGCATCCGGGCCCGGCGGAACCGGGCGTCGGCCGGCGGCAGCGCCCGCCGCTCCACGGCGGCCTTGTAGTGATCGAGCGCCTCCTCGTAGCGCCGGTAGAGTGCGGATCCGTCGCCCGCGACGAGGCGGTCCACGACGTCGCCGAGCTCCGACGCGGCGTCCTCCCCCCCGGCGAGGCTCTCGAGACGCTCGCGCGCCCGCCGCCGGATCTCGAGATCGGCGCTCCGGGCGAGACGCGCCATGATCCAGGCCGCATCGGGGTCGTTCCTGGCTCCGAATCCCCGGAGCCCCGCATCCTGGACGACCCACGACAGAAGGGGTTCCTTCCAGAAGAAGAAACGCGCTGCGCGGGAGAGGAGCGGATGGTCGACGCGGGCGGCCGCCCGCAGCAGCCGCACGACTCTCGGACCGTCCTTCTGGGCCAGGGTCGCCGCGAGGTGCGTGAACCCCGACACCTCGCCGATCTCGAGGAGGCCGAGCGCGGCATCCACCGCCGCCGCCGGATCGCCGAGCGATTCGACGAGGGCGTCCTTCAGCGTTCCGTCGCCGTGGCCCGCGAGAACGTGCGCCACCGCCGTCCGCCATCCGCCGCCCCGATGCGCGAGGGAACGCAGATCGGCCACGGCGAAGGCGGCAGCCGGATCGCGGAAGAGAGGCAGGAGCCGGACGAGCCCCGGCGAGTTCCCGTCCCTGAGAAGCCCCAGCAGACGTTCGAGGAGCCGGCGCCACGCCGCCTCGTCGAACGCCGCCCGCGCCGGAGGAGTCCGATCGCCATAGGAGTCCTGGAGAAGCTGCACGATCCCTCCGCAGGCTTCGTCGACGGCCCGTCCCGCGACGAGATCCGACACGAACCCGTCGATCTGCCCGGCGACGGGACGCTCCAGGGCTCCGGTGCCGCGCCCGCTGAAGGCGTCGATCCGCGCATCGAGGGCGGCCAGGAGTCCCCGGAGCCGCCGCGCCTCCTCGGTGCGGTGACCGATGAGGTTCTCGTACTCCTCGGGATCCGAAGCGAGATCGTAGAGCTCGAAGGCCGCCTGTTGCGGCCGTGCGATGAGCTTCATCGTTCCCTGTACGACGGCGCGCTGATCGCGGACGTGCGTGGTTCCGCGCATGCCGAACCACTCGCTGTACGCATGGCGGGCCGAGCCGTCGTCGCAGCCGAGCATGAGGGAAACGAGTTCCCTGCCGTGCCGTTCGAGGGAATCGGACAGGCGCAGGAGCGCCGTCGTCGTGGGGAGGAGATCGAGGAGCCCCGCGGGGACGGCGATCCGCCCTCCGGGCAGGCCCGGGACGCGGATCACGAGGGGAACGCGGATCTGCTCGTCGTAGACGCTCGAGTTATGGTAGCGGCCGCCGCGCTCGTTGAACTCCTCGCCGTGGTCCGAGAAGAACACGATGACCGTGCGGTCGAGGAGGCGCCGTTCCCTTAGGGCGTCGATGACGGCCCCAGCCTGGCGATCGGCATGGGCGATCTCCTCGTCGTAGCGATCGACGAGGTCATCGCCGAAGTCGATTCCGGGCCGGTCCTCGTAGGGATCGTGGGGGTCGAGGAAATGGACCCAGAGGAAGAAGGGCTCCTCGATCGTCCGGAGGACCTTCGCGGCGGACGCGGCCACCTCGGTCCCGTCCGCGTTGCCGAGGGTCTGGTCGGGGTTGTAGACCCGGAAGCCGCGCCGGAAGGTCCCGAACATCGCCTCGTTGTTCGACACCTCGCGGTTGAACGCCGTCACGGCCACCGTCGAGAAGCCCCGTTCGCCGAGGATCTCCGGCAGGGTCGTGCCCGGCGCGTGGGTCAGGGGCTTCCCGTACATCGCGGCGTAGGCCGGCGTCACGCGGGGCGCGAGGCCCGTGAGGGCCGACGAATAGGAGAACGCGCTGGTCGGATAGGGGGCCGATGCGCGATCGAAGACGAAGCTCCCCTGAGCGAGGGAATCCATCCGCGGCGTCGTGGGTCTCCGGTATCCGTAGAGGGACATGTGGTCCGCGCGGAGCGTGTCGATCGAGATCCAGAGGATGTTCGGACGGAACCCCGGCGGCAGGGTCCTGTCGAAGGCTTCGCGCCATGCCGCCGGCCACTGGTCCGGACCCGGGATCTCCGCGGGGATGTCGGAAAGGGGCGGGTCGCTGCGGTCGAACAGGGCGTACACCGGTCCCGTGAGGATGTTCCACTCCCTCGCGACGAGCGCACGGCCTGCCACCGCCGCCCGTGTCGCCTCGAAGGCCGGCAGCCTCCGGACGCCTGCCGCACCTGCCACGAGAACGAGGGCGACCGCCACCGCCGCACGAGCGGACCCCGGCCGGCAGACGCCGCCCGGTCCCGCCGAGATCCGCACAGCCGCGAGGACCAGCACGGCCGCCCCGAGGACGAGCTGGAAGTGGATGAGGGGGTACTGACCGGGAAGGAAGCGGGCGTTGGCCAGAAGGAGCATGACCGCCGCGGCGAGGCCGGGCGCAGCCCAACAGAGCCGCACCCGGGCCGTGCTCCCGTCCGCCCGGCGGACGACACGGAACAGAATGAGGACCGCCCCGCCGACCCCCGCCGTGCCGAGGATGCGGAAAACCCACTCGAAGACGCCGCGCAGGGGATGGCGGCTGATGCCTCCTCCCTGGAACAACGTTGCATTGGCTCCGTGGAAGACCACGAGCGCGAGAACGAGGAGAACGAGGCTCTCGCAGGCAGCCCGGGACCGGCGGGGAAGGCATCGGCGGACGGCCGCTGCTGCGGCAAGGGACAGAAGAAGAGACGCCACGGCGAGGGGGGCGAGGAGCGCGCTGTCTCCCGCCGCCGCCAGAGCGAAGATCAGGGTCGACCCCGCGGTTCCGAGCGGAGGTCCTTTCACCATGAGCCCGATGGCCGCGTCGAGAAGTCCGATCAGGACGACTCCGGCGGCCGCCGTGTACACCCGCGTTCTGATGATCTCGCGCAAGTTGATCCGTCCGTCTTTGTTCCGCGCCAGGCGCCTCAGCGAGGCCGGCGTCCGTTCCTGACCGTTGTCTCGAGAATCGCCAGGGTTTCGGCGACCACGACGTCGATGGCGTGATGTCGGACGAAGATCCGGCGAGCAAGCTCCCCGGCTTCTCGGCACGCCGCATCGTCCGACAGGAGTCGGGCCGCGGCCTCGGCCAGCTCGTCCGTCGACACCCCCGCCTGGAGAGCCGGGGCGGCGAAGGCCGACAGCCCCTGTGCCCCGAGCGGCGTGGTCACCACGGGAAGCCCGTGGGCGAGGGCGAGGAGCGCCTTGATGCGGACGCCTCCCCCCGACCCGACGGGAGCGAGCAGCAGGCGCGCCGCGCCCAGGACCTCGCCGGGATCGTCGACGAAGTCCCTGATCTCGACGCCCTCGGGCACCGTGGAGCCGCGAAACGTCGCCGGCATGCCGGGACCGGCGACGAGAAGCCGCGCCGCGCCGATCCGCCGCCGGATCAACGGAAAGACGTCATGGACCGCCGCCAGGGCCGCTTCCCTGTTCGGCGCATGGGACGCGTTGCCGAGGAATGCGGCGACCGGCGGCGCTGATCCGGGATCGAAGGTCCTCCCGGGCACGGGGAGCCCCGGGCGCCGGACGGCCAGAGCGGATCCCGGCGCCGCGGCACCGACACGAAGGCCATCCTCGGGCGAGAGGACGAGCACGAGGTCGGCCTCCGGATAGAAGCGCCGGAGGTAGGCCCGTGCGTGGAAACGGCCCGCGAGGGAGCTCTGACCCACCGGGATTCCGGATTCGTGCTCGCCGACCACGCGGACGGCGCCCCGCACGTCCGGGAGGTATTGCGCGAGGAGGCCGTATTCGAGGAGCACGATGTCCGGCCGGAACGACGCGATTGCGTCGCGGAGGGCCCGCCGGAACGGCCCGGACCGGAACTTCGCGGCCGCGAGCGGCAGGCCGCGGAAGGACATGCGGGCGGCCATGGCGGTACGCCACGCCGCGCGCCGGAGCTGCGAGAGCTCGAAGGGGCGCGTCCTGGGCACGAGGGTGATCGCGGCGAGGCCCGGTGCGATCCGGTCCCGGGCCTCGGCCTCTTCCGCCGTCGCGAAGCTCAGGAGGGCCACCGTCACCCGCCGGGCCGCCTCCTCGATGAAGCTCGAGAGGAGGAGCCCGCCCCCATGGGGAGCGCCCCTGTACGGAAGATACGGTGTGACGGCGAGAAGTCGCATGGAGGGTCCGGCCGGCGTGCGCCCCCGCCGCCATCGCGCCGCGCGGGGTTCGTATAGTACGGAAACCCGCCCCGCTCCCGCGGGGCACACCGCAACCACCCTTGCCCGCGGGCCATGGACAGGCGATGCAGAGCACTCCGGACTGCCCCGAGAGCCTCTCCGGCGGATCCGCGGCCCATCCTTCCCCCCGGAGGCCGCGACCGGTCTCCGTGCTCCTCGTTTCCGATGCGCCCTCCGTGGGCGGGGCGGAAACCTACCTCCTCACCCTGGCTCGCCGTCTCGACCGCCGCCGCTTCAGGCCGGCACTGGCGATTTCCACGGCCCCGGACGCAGCGCCGCTCCTCGATGCCGGTCGCGCCCTCGGCCTCCCGGTCCACCGACTGCCTCACGTTCCGAGGCTCTCCGAGCTCCGGCCCGTCGTCCGCAATGCCGCATTCTTCGCCGTGCACCGGTTCCGCCTCATCCACTTCAACCTCGTGGACGCGCGCTCCTGCGGAGGCCCCGCCGTCCTGGCATGGTTCACCGGACACCGGCGGCTCATGGCCACCGAGCAGCTTCCCGGGGGACCTCCCGTGCCGCCACCACCCTTCCGCGAGCGCTTCGCAGCTCTCCGGTTCCGGCGCGTCATCGCCCTGTCATCGGCAGGCGCCGCCGCCGCCGGAGCCCGGGGCGTGCCGCGGGAGGTCATCCGCGTGATCCCGAACGGCATCGATCCGCCCGATCTCCCGGACGCCTCCGTCCGCGCCGCGCTTCGCGCGCGCCTCGACCTTCCGCCCGGGGCCCCGGCCGTGGGCATCATCGGCGCACTGCGACCTCAGAAGGGGCACGATCTCTTCCTCCACGCGGCGGCGCTGCTCGCACGGCGGCATCCGGAGGCCCGGTTCCTCGTGGCGGGGGACGGACCCGACGCCCCCGCCCTCCGCGAGCTCGCCCGGAGCCTCGGCCTCGACGGCCGCGTCCGGTTCCTCGGCCACGTGCCGTGCATCGCCGACGTCCTCGCCTCGCTCGACGTCGTCGTCTCGTGCTCGACCTACGAAGGCGTGCCCTTCGCGCTCCTCGAGGCCATGGGGCACGGCCGCGCCGTGGTCGCGCCGGACATCCCGGGCATGCGCGAGATCCTCGAGGACGGGGTCAGCGGCCTCGTGCGGCCGCGCCGGGCCGGGGACCTGGCGGGCGCCGTTTCGGATCTCGTCGCATCGCCCCGCCGCGCCGCCGCCCTCGGAGTCGCCGCCCGGCAGGCCATGCTTCACCGCTTCAGCGCCGAGGCGATGGTCCGGGCGACGGAGCTGGTCTACGACGAGGTCCTCGGGCGCCCCGCGGACGTCGCTCCGCCATGAGGGCCCTGGTCCTGTCGCCCCATCTGCCCCACCCTCCCGACCATGGAGGGAGGATACGTTCGTCGATGCTCCTCGATGGCCTCGCGGAAGTCGCTTCGATCCACCTCGTCGCGGTGCCGCCTGAGCCTCCGGCGCCCGCCGACGTGGAAGGCGCGCGGCGCTGCTGCGAGAACATCACGGTGCTGCCGGCGCCGATTCCGCCGCTCCGGACGGCGCGGAAGCTCCTGCGATGGATGGCGCTCCGCTCCGACGTCGTCGGGCGCCGCCTGCCCGCGGCCGCCCGCCGCGCGGCCGCCCGCGTCGCAGCAGGCTGGAACCCCGATGTCACGGTCGTCGACTCGTCCCTGGTCGGGCCACTCGCGACCTGGCCGGGCCCCCTGGTCCTCCATCTCCACAACGTCGAGAGCCTCGTCCTGCGGAGCGCCCGGCGCACCGCGGCCGGCCCCTGCGCGCGGCTCAGCGCCACGGTCGAGGAGACCCTCGTCCGCCGTCTCGAACGCCGGCTCATCCGACACTCGACGCTCGTGATCGCCGCCTCGGACGACGACGGAGCGGAGGTCCGGAGACTCGTTCCGGACGCTCCCGTCGCCGTCGTGCCCAACGCCGTCGATACGGAGCGTGTTCCGCTGCTGCCGCCGCGGCCTCCCGCCAGCACGCGCCCCACCGTTCTCTTCGTCGGGAGCTTCGGCTATCCGCCCAACTGCGATGCGGCCAGCGAGCTCGTGGACCACTGGATGCCCGCCATCCGCGGCCGGCATCCGGGAGCTCGGCCCGTCCTCGCGGGCGGCGGCCTTCCCGCCGCCGCCGCGGCGCGCCTCGTCGCGGCCGGGGCCAGGGTCCTCGGACGGGTACCGGATCTCCTCTCGATCTACCGGGACGCCGACGTCGTGGCCGTGCCCATCCGCTCCGGGGGGGGCACGCGCATCAAGATCCTCGAAGCCCTCGCGGCAGGACGTCCCGTGGTCACGACCCGCAAGGGCGCCGAGGGGCTTCCCGTCACGGATGGCGTCCATGTGCTCATGGCCGAATCGCCCGGAGAGGCTGCCGCCGCCGTGGCGAGGCTCCTCCACGACGACGGGCTCGCTGAGCGGCTTCGGCGGGAGGGCAGGATCCTCGTCACATCGCGGTTCTCGCGCGCCGCCGCCGTGGCAGCCTTTGCCGCAGCGTTCGACCGCTTCCGCGGGATCTCAGACGGCGGGTCGGCGAACCCCGCCGCAGAGCACGGTAGTCCGGCGTGAGGCGAGGATCTCCTCGTACGCGGCGATCTTCTCCGCCGCATCCTCTTCGGCCGTCTTGTTGACGTACCCGTCCGAGGAGAGGCGGGCGAGTTCCGAGGGATCCGACGCCGCCCGAGCCATGGCCTCGGCGAGGCTCGCGGCGTCCCCGGTGCGGAACGTGGCACCGTACCGGAAGATCTCGACGAACTCCTTCATGCCGCCCAGGTCCGACGTGAGGACCGGCGTGCGCGTGATCGCCGCCTCCGAAAGCGTGAGCGGCGAGTTCTCGAACCAGATGGAGGGGACGACGAGAAGATCCACCTCGGCGAGGACCTGGCCGATGCGCCGGTTGTCGAAGCGCCCGAGGAACCGGATGCGGTCGCACGGCGCGGCCATCGCCCGGACCTCGTCCTCGTACCACTGCATCCACCGGTTCGCCGACCCCCGGATGTCGAGGCGCGTGGCCGGGAATCGGTCGGCGATGCGCAGGAAGGCCTCGACGAGCGTCTTCACGCCCTTGGTCGGGATGATGGACCCCACGAAACCGAACCTCAGGACGTTTGACGGGACGCGCTCCGTGATCTCCACGTAGGAGAGGTCCATCCCGTACCGCGTGTACACGATCTGCGACGGATCGAGGCCGAAGATGTCGATGTACGACTGCCAGAGGAACCGGGAGGGTGCGAAGAGGCAGTCGACGGCGTGGAGCGCCCGCCGCATGGCCTCGAGGCGCTCCGCGAAGGGATGCAGGCGAGCGGCGGGAGCATCGCCGTTCTGGCGGGGCTGGAAGAGGTCCTTCGTGCATTCCCATGCGGCCCGCGCGAGGGCCCTGGGTCGGCGGCCGACCCGGCCCGGCGTGTCGGCGACGATCCGCTCATAGCGCATCCGGAAGGGCACGGATCCGGCTCCGCCCGATGAGAGCTCCGCGTCATGCCGGAGCGCTCCCTCCTCGTCGGGGAAGGTCCAGCCTGTTCCGTGGCAGCAGGGTCCGCAGCGGCGGAGGTCGATCTCATGGCAGAGCGAACCGTCGAAGTAGGATCGCCTCTGACCCATGGGACACATGGCCCAGAAGTCGTGGAGGGTCATGACGACGGGAATGCCCCGGGTCCGGGCCTCGTCGATGAGCGTGATGCCGAACCCCACGAGGTGTTCGATGTGGACGATGTCCGGCCGCTCCTCGTCGAGGAACCTCCCGAAGATCTCCGCCGCCGTCGGATCCACGTAGGTGTCGGCGAGCGGCGTCCAGTTGAGCTCGGGGATGTTCACGAAGCGGATCCGGAGATCCCCGTGGCGCTCATCGAAGATGTCGTGTCGCGGCCGTGCGGAGTCGTAGTGGCGCGCGAAGACGAGAACCTCGTGGGAACGGGCCTGGGCCCGGGCGAGGTTCTGCGTGTAGACCCCCGTGCCGTAGGCTTCGTAGGGCGGGATTTCGTGCGTGACGTGGATGATCTTCATGACGGATGGCCGTCCCGGCGGGAGGGGCGGGATCAGGGACTCCGGGTGGGCGCACGAGGGCCTATCGGCAACCGGGCCATCCGGGCGGAAGTCGTCCGGCACGGCCGACGGACGGCATGGGCCCACTATAGGCCCCTGCACCGGGGCCGGCAAGACTCGCCGCCGCGCCGAACCGACGTCGGATGCGCAGGATGTCCGCCGATCCGTCGCAAGTCCGCTCAAGCGAAACCTGTTGCGGAGCCGATCGATTCTGGGTACGAAGGAGGTCGACAGGTCTTCCGCGCGCCGCGCGCGCGGTCCGTCGGGGCCGAGGTCGAGCATCTACCGGGACCCGGACATGCGAATCCTCTCCGTCCTTCACACCTTCCTTCCGGAAACGCGGGGCGGCACCGAGGTTCACGCCTTCGCGCTCGCACGGGAGCTGCAGAGGCGGCATGACGTCCGCATCTTCTGCCGCGAAAGCCGCTCCGGGGCCGCGGAGTACGCTCTCAGGCGGTATTTCCACGACGGCCTTCCCGTCGTGCGAGTGAACGCCCCCTTCGTCTCCCACACGCTCGAGTGGACGATTCGCAACCGGGCGATCCACGAGATCTTCATGCGGGAGGTCGAGCGGTTCCGTCCGGATGTCGTCCACATCCACCATCTCGACGGCCTGTCCACGACGATCGTCGACGCCCTCAAGCTCGAGGGCATCCCCGTCGTCTACACGCTCCACGACTTCTGGGGCGCGTGCCCCCGGGGCCAGCGTCTCGCCTTCGACCTCCAGATCTGCGAGGAGATCGACCGCAACCGCTGCTACCACTGCCTGAACCGCATGTGGCCCCACCTGTTCCAGGATCGGGCCACGGAGCCCACGCTCCTCGACGACGCCGGACGGTTCAGCCCCCAGTCCCTCATGACCTTCGACCGGCGGTTCCGATTCGTGACCAATCTCGCCGACGTGCTCATCGCACCCTCCCGATTCCACAGGGAGCGGATGATCGAGCTCGGCGTGGCCGCGGAACGTATCGTCGCCCTGCCCCACGGGCTCGACCACGACCTCATTCCCGCCGCGCCGCCGCGCACGGAGCCGGTCCGGACCATCGGATTCATCGGCAGCGTGATCCCGCCGAAGGGCGTCCACGTGCTCATCGACGCCTTTCGCCGGCTCGGACGGCGGGATCTCTCCCTCGAGATCTGGGGCGAGGCGCCGGTCTGGCACGAGGACTGGAGCTACGTCCGCCGCCTCCACTCGGCCGCGTTCAACGCCGGCCGCGTCCGCTTCCGGGGCGGTTACGAGCAGGGCGATCTCCCCGGGATCTTCAGGAACATCGACATCCTCGTCATCCCGTCGATCTGGTGGGAGACATTCTGCCTCACGCTCCGCGAGGCGATGCTCGCCGGGGTACCTGTCGTCGCGTCGGACACCGGTGCCATCCGCGAAGGTCTCGACGGAGGCCGGTTCGGAGTCCCCTTCAGGATGGGAGACGCCGCCGACCTGGCGCGGAAGCTCGCGATCCTCGTCGAGGACGACGCCCTGAGGCGCCGGCTCTCGGATGTCCGCAGCGCCGTCAAGACCATCGGACAGAACGCTCTCGAGATCGAAGCCATCTACGATGCCGCGATCCGCGGCTCCGCAGCGCGCCGGGACTTCGTCCAGGTCTGTCCGCCCACCTTCGCGCCGGGTCAGACCCCGGCCCCGCCGGAGGAGCCCGATCCGGGCTTCGAGGAGGAGGCTGCGCGGCGCGGGGCGTACGCGGCCCGTGCCGAAGCGCCGGCGGCGCAGGCGGCAGACACGCCTCCGGGCCCCGAGCCATCTCCAGCCGCGCCGGAGCCCCGGCACGACACGCCCGAGCCGGCCCAGGCCGGCCTGCACGAATCCGAATCCCCCCGGAGCCCCGGGGCGCCTGAGTGACGACGTCCCTCCCCGGTGACGCGCCCCGCGTCTCCGTCGTGATCCCCACCTGGAACGGCGGCCCCCGGCTCCGGACCGTCCTCGAAGCGGTGCTCGGCCAGAAGACGCCCTTCCCGTTCGAAGTCCTCTGTATCGACTCCTCGTCCACCGACGGCACGGCGGATCTCCTCCGGGAGCACGCCGCCCGGGATCCGCGGCTCCGCGTCATCACGATCCCGAAGGCGGAGTTCGATCACGGCCTCACGCGGAACCTCGGCATCCGGGAGTCGCGGGGCGAGATCGTCTTCCTCCTCGTCCAGGACGCCGTCCCCGCAAGCCGCGACTGGATGGTCACCCTGGCCTCGAGCTTCGACGATCCCGCCGTGGCGGGCGCCTACTGCCACCAGATCCCCCGCGATGACTGCAGCCCGCTCCTCCGCGAGCGCCTCAAGGACTGGATGCCCGGCGACCGCCCCATCGTTAACAGCGTCTCCTCGCCGGAGGCCTTCGAAGCCCTCTCGCCCCCGCAACGCTACCGCATGATCGCCTTCGATGATGTCGCCTCCGCGGTGCGGCGCTCCCGCGCCCTCGAGCACCCCTTCCGGCGCCGCCGCTTCGGCGAGGACGTCACCTGGGCGCGGGGCGCCATCCTCCGCGGCTGGAAGATCGTCCTCGATCCCCGCGCCCGCGTGATCCACTCCCATAACAACTCCATCTTCTACGAGTTCCGCCGCGCCTACCTCGACCACCAGAACCTCCACGACCTCGCCGGCGTCCACTTCTGCCCCACTCTCCGCTCCGTCCTCGAGAACTCCGCACGGCTTGCCCGCCGCCTCTATCCCGCCGTACGTTTCGATCCGTCCCTCGGCGTCCTTCCGCGGTGGCTCTGGATCGCGCGGATCCCCTGGTTCGCCTTCACGCAGAATCTCGCCCAGTTCCTCGGCCCCCTCTCGAACCGCATGGGCCGCCGCGGGCTCTGGCGCATCTTCGACCGGATCATCGGCCGCAACATCTGACAGGCGAGCCGGAAGCGCTCAGGTCCGGAGGGTGGCCGGAACGATAGACTTCCCGGCGCCGGCGGCGCCCGTTGATGGCGGCCCGGCGCGCGCGTACATAGGTCCGGCACCCGGTTCTCCCTCCCCTTCCACGGAGCGTCTCGCATGCGGATCGCCGTCATCGGTTCGGGCTACGTCGGTCTCGTGGCCGGAACCTGCTTCGCCGAGTCCGGGAATCTCGTCACGTGCGTGGACGTCGACGAGTCGAAGATCCGCTCCCTCGCGGAGGGGCGGGTCCCCATCTACGAGCCGGGGCTTGAGGAGCTCATCCGCCGCAACGCCCATGAGGAACGCCTCTTCTTCACGACGGACGGCCCCCGCGCCGTCCGCGAGTCCGAGGTCGTCTTCATCACGGTCGGCACGCCCCCCGGTCCTGACGGCGCCGCGGATCTCTCCTATGTCTTCGCCGCCGCGGAGATGATCGGGCGTCACATGGACGGCTACCGCGTCATCGTGGACAAGAGCACCGTCCCCGTCGGGACGGCCGACCGCGTTCGCGAGGTCGTCGCGCGCCACACGCGCCACGAGTTCGACGTCGTGAGCAATCCCGAGTTCCTGAAGGAAGGCGCCGCCATCGACGACTTCATGAAGCCCGACCGGGTCGTCATCGGCGCCACGAGCCGCCGGGCCGCGGACATCATGAAGGACCTCTACGACCCCTTCGTGCGCACCGGCAAGCCCATCATGGTCATGGACGTCCGCAGCTCCGAGCTCACGAAGTACGCCGCCAACGCCATGCTGGCCGCGCGCATCTCCTTCATGAACGAGATCGCGAACCTCTGCGAGCGCCTCGGCGCCAACGTGGACGACGTGCGTCGGGGCATCGGATCGGACAGCCGCATCGGCTTCCCCTTCCTCTTCCCCGGAGTCGGCTACGGCGGGTCGTGCTTCCCGAAGGACGTCCAGGCCCTCATCCGTACGGCCGAGGCCGCCGGCTGCGATCTCCGGATCCTCCGCGCCGTCGAGGAGGTGAACCAGCGCCAGAAGCACGTCCTCGTCGACAAGGTCGTCCGTCTCTTCGGCGAATCTCTCCGGGGCCGCACGTTCGCCGTCTGGGGTCTCGCCTTCAAGCCCAACACCGACGACATGCGCGAGGCCCCGTCCCTGGCCGTCATCCCCGAGCTCGTGGCCCGCGGCGCCCGCGTCCGCGCCACGGACCCCGAGGCCATCGGGGAGGCCCGCCGCCATCTCCCCGCGTCGGTCGAGTACTGCGAGAAGAACCTCGACACGCTCGACGGCGCCGATGCCCTCCTCATCATCACGGAGTGGAACGAGTACCGCCGCCCGGACTACCGCCTCATGAAGGAGCGCATGCGTTCCCCCGTGATCCTCGATGGCCGGAACATCTACAACCCGGCCCGCATGGCGGAGCTGGGGTTCTCCTACTACGGCATCGGGCTCCCTGAGCCCGCGAAACCCGCATAGAGGGCCCGCAGCTCCGCGGCGTTCTCCTCGATGGTCTTCATCCGGGGCGCCGGCGCCAGGGTCGACGCGAGGAGCGACCGGTCGGAGGCGAAGGCCGCCATCCGGCGCTCCAGATCCGCGCTGTCGCCGAGCCGAAACGTCACTCCGTGGGCCTCGGACCGGACGAACTCCGCCATGCCGCCCTCGTCCGAGGTGATGACCGCGGTGCCGGAGATCGCGGCCTCGTTGAGCGTGAGGGGCGCGTTCTCGAACCAGATGGACGGTACGACGAGGACGTCGATGCCCCCGAGGATCTCGCCGACGCGGGCATTGTCGAAGCGGCCATGGAACAGGATCCGGTCCGAGCCCGCCGCGGCGGCCCGAAGCTCATCGAGGTAGCCGAGGCTCCAGCGGCTGGCCCCGCCGTGCACGTGAAGCTCCACGTCATCCCGCCGCGCCGCGAGCCGCCGGAACGCATCCACGAGGACGTGGACGCCCTTGGCCTTCATGATGCCGCCCACGAACCCGAACCGGAGCCGGGCCGACGGCGTCTTCGGGTGACGGCGGATGGCCGACACGTCCATCCCGTTCTTCGAGTGGATGATCCGGTCCGGCGCGATGCCGAAACGGTTGATGAACTCCTCCCGGAGGAAGCCGGAGGGCGAGATGAGGAGGCGGGTGGCCTCGAGGGCGCGCCGGACCCGGGCCTGCCGGATCCGGAACGGATCGCGCAAGGGCCCCTCCGGCGCGGAACCGTCCCGCGGAGTGAACAGATAGCGCGACCAGGCGCTGGCGAGGCGCCCGAGGGCGCGGGCAAGCTTCACGGGCGAACGCAGCGGCGGGAGCACCGCCCGCGGCCGCGCGGGGCCGCCTGGCGCACCCGACTCCGCCGGCGTCGGACGCCAGGTCTCATCGGGGTGTTTCCCGATCTCCGCCGCGTGGACCGCCGCCTCCACGGACGGCCATGCGCCGCCGAGGATGCACGGGCCGCACTTCCTCGTGTCGATGGTCCTGCAGATCGTGAGGTCCGTGAAGCAGAGGCGTTGCCCCATCGGGCACATGGCCCAGAAGTCGTGGAGGGTCATCACCGACGGAACGCCCGCCTCCGCCGCGGCCTCGATGAGGTCCACGGACATGGCGTAGAGGTGCTGGAAGTGGACGATGTCCGGTCGCACCTCGGCGAGGTAGTCGAGGAAGAGCGCGCGCAGCCGCTCGTCTTCGTAGGAGCGATGGAGAGGGACCCACTCGGGCTCCGGCCGGTTCACGTACCGGACCCGCATCCCGTCCTGGGACTCGTCGTGCGTCGCGTAGTCCGGGAGTGCCGCGTCGGTGAGCCGCGAGAAGACGAAGACCTCGTCCGTCCGCGCCAGGGTCCTCCCGACGTGCCACGTGTAGAGGCCCGTGCCGCCGATGATGTGCGGCGGGAACTCGTGGGTGACGTAGAGAATGCGCATGATCCGCCCGCCGATCGCCCCGAAGGAGGTCGCCGGCCGCCCGGCGATCCCCGTCCGGCGGAGAGTGTATCAGCCGCGCTATGATCCCGCCAATGCGTATCGCCGTCGTGAACCAGTCCGCCGGAGGCGGGGCCACCGTGGCCGCCCGGCTGACGCTCCATCTCGCGAACCGCGGCCACGACGTCGCCTGGTTCCCCGGAGCGGATGAGGGCGACCCGATCCGCCTGCTGGCGGAACTGGCCGTGTTCCGACCCGACATCGTCCATGCCCACTGCTGGTACAACAGCTACCCCTACGCCGCGATCCTCGAGCTCGCGTCGCGCTTCACGACGGCCCTCACGGTCCACGACCCGTTCGTCGTGAACCAGTTCGGCCCCGAGTGCTGGGAGTGCCGGAGGAATCCGCTCTGCCTCGGCTGCCCGGCGCTGCCCCTCCGCCGCCGCTTCTACCCGAACTACCGCGTGCGCGCACGCCTCGCGAAGAGACGCGTCAACCGCCGGCTTTCCTGCCACGTCGTCTACCCTTCCCGCTGGATCCGCGACCGTCTCGCCCGGACCGAGTGGGCGGATCTCCCCGGCACGGTCCTCCCCTTCGGCGTCGACCTCCCCCCGGACCCGGCCCGGGCGCCAGAGCCCCCGGGGACCCCGCCGCGCCTCCTCTTCGTCGGGAACATGTATGCGGCGTCCGACGACCGGAAGGGGTTGCCGGTCCTGCTCGAGGCCTTCCGGCGCCAGGTCCTCCCCGCGTACCCGGCAGCAACCCTGACCATCGCGGGCCGTCTCGAGGGCGATGTCGCCGCCGCCGCCGGCCCGGGGCTCCGCATCCTCGGAGACGTCCCCGCGGTGCGCCTGCCCTCGGTCTACGCCGGCGCGGACGTCCTCGTGACGCCCTCTCTGGCCGACAACCTCCCCCTCGTCGTCCTCGAGGGGATGGCAGCCGCTCTCCCCGTCGTGGCCACCCGGGCCGGCGGCATCCCCGAAGCCGTGGTCCACGGCCGCACGGGTCTTCTCGTGCCGCCAGGCCAGGCCGGTCCGCTCGGCGGAGCGGTCCTCTCCCTCCTCCGCGACCGGGATCTGGCGGTCCGCATGGGCCGTGCGGGCCGGCGCCGCGTCGAGGAGGAATTCCGCGTGGAACTCCACCTCGATCGCCTCGCCGCTCTCTACGGGCGCCTCGGCGGATCGCCCGCCGGGTGACCCGCGACGGCCTCAGCGCACCTCGGCCGCCGCCACGCCCGCCGGCTCGGATGTCCCTGACTCCCGCCCGGCGAGGAAGCTGTCCACTTCCTCAGTGAGCGGGCGGGCCGAGGCGCCCTCGGTCTCCTCCGGCACGGCGGGGCCGAGGCCCTCGTTCTCGATCATCCGCTGGGCCACTGCCAGCCGCTTCTGGCAGCGCAGGAGGATGGTCCCCGCCCGGTTCAGATTGCTGTCGCCGACGGTGAAGAGGCCCGTGGCGGACTGCATCGCTTCGGCCTCCCGGAGCTCCGCATGGAGCTTCTGGACGAGGGTCTCGAGACGGGCCTTCTCGTCCACGACCTTCTGGAGCTTCGCCCGGGCGGCTTCGAGGCTCCGGCGCCGCGCCTCGAGCAGGCGTTCCTTTCCGGCGAGGAGCGAGGCTTCGGCCCGGAGACGGGAGAGACCTCTCGCAACCTCGGATTCGAGGGCTGCCCTCGCGAAGCGCACGCCGCCGATCACGGGGACGGACTGCCCCTCCTTGAGCGCGGCGTTCCGCACTCTGAGGCGCTCGCCGGCCTCGCCTTGACGCAGCGTCAGGTCCGCGACCTCGCGCTCGAGCCAGGCGATCTCGACCTCCTCCTCGGCCACCGTCCGGCGGCAGGCCCGGATCTCGGGCACGACTTCCTCGATGAGCTTCTCGGCGCGCTTCAGCTCGTAGTCGATGGGAAGGCTGTCCTCCACCGCGGCGCGCGCCGTGCCGACGGCCTGGCGGACATGCCCCACGACGCCGGCGCCGAAGACGACGACGCCGCCCACCACCGCGAGACCCGTGAGCATCATGAGCTTCCTGAACATGGCTCCTCCGTGTCGGAATGACCCCGCCGTCCTGCGCGGCAGTCCATCCGCCCCGCAGGTCCGGCACGGAGGATCATTCGCACGGAAGGGAGGAGATTCGCGAGAGTCTGCCGGCGCTCCGGACCCCCGCCGCGGCGTCAGCGGCCGCGCGGGCCCCGGCCGCCGCCCGGCGGCTCGGCGAGCCAGGCCGCCGTGGATTCCGCCACCCGGCGGCAGGCCCGATCCGCCTGCGGCGTCGCAGCGCCGCTCTCCTCGGCGGCCAGTTCCTCGAGGGCCGCGGCGCAGTGGGGACAGCCGAGATCCTCGAGGTGGAACCTGAGATAGTCCATGGCCCCGGGGGGCAGGGAGCCGGCCGCGTAGCCGGCGAGGAGGCTCGCGTGCGGACAGGACACACGGCCCTGGATCCAGAGGCGCGAGAGGGAGATGCCGATGGCCGCCACCTCCTCGCGAAGCGCCGCGAGGACGTCGCAGCAGGCGTCGCAATCCCCCGCGTGGCGCTGCACGGGATCCGCCTCCGCCGGGGGTCCGGTCTCCACGAGGGCCACGAGATCCGCGATCGGCGGGCACGGCATCAGCGGCTCTCCCAGAGCCCGGAAAACAGGCTGCGGCCCGGGTCCCGCCGCCGCAGCCGCTCCTGGATCTCGCGGATGGCGCGGAACTTGATGCCGGCCACGGCCTTCTCGTCGGACATGCCGAGGCGCTCGGCGATTCGCCGGTGCTTCCAGTTGAGCAGGAAGGTCATCTCGACCGCCGCGAGCCGGCGCAGATCTCCGGCGCGCCAGAGATCCGCCGCGAACTCCCGGAGGACCGCGGTGAGGGCATCGCGCTGCCGCAGGATCTTCTCGACGCCCTCCGCCCTCGCCGTGGGCCCCGGCAGATGCGACGGCACTGCCGCGAAGAAACCGGCGCCCTCCCCTTCTCCCGCCTCCATCTGGGGCCCGCCACGCCGGCGGCGGAGATGGTCGATGGCCTTGTTCCGGGCGATGCCGAACAGGTATTGCTCGACGTTGAAACGCTCGTCGAACCGCTCGATGCCGCGCAGGGCGCCGAGAAAGGTCTCGGAGCAGAGATCCTCCGCCTCGTCGGCGCTTCCCACCATGCGCTTCAGGTAGAACCAGATCCGCCGCGCGTAGGCCTCCTGGAGCCGCCGCCACTCCGCGCCATCGCGTGCTTTCAGACGTCCAACATCGAATTCCGCGGCGTCCATCAGAGGATGAGCGCCGAGAGGACCTGATGGACCAGGGCGATGAGGACGGCGCATACGCCGCAGATGACCGACACGCGGAAGAGGCTCGAGAAGACGTGCGCCACGGCCGTGAGCACGAGGAGCACCGTGCGGCCCGCGAGGACGAGGGACGCGCGGACCGGGAGCCAGACTACTGCTGCCAGGGCGACGACGAACGCGCCCCCAGCCCTGACGACGGGATGCCGCCGTCTCCGGGGAGGCGCGGCAGCGGGAGCGGGGGGCGGCGCCGGGGCCTCGGGCGCCGGCGGCAGGGGCGGAGGAACCGGAAGCGCGACGTCGCTCCGTCTCTCGCCCCGCGCGCCACGGTCGCGTTCGGCGGCCTGGCCCCGTTCCTCCCGGTAGGCGCGCTGCGCGGCCTCCACGGCCCCCCGGGCCCGGCGCCTCGCAGTCCGCATCGCCGCCCGGGCGCTTTCCCCCGCACGCGCCAGAGTCTGCCGCCACTCCTGGGCGCGCCCCGCGATTCTCCCGGCCACCTCTCCGGCGCGCCGCAGCGGATCCTCCGCCGGCACCCCCCCGTCCGGCCATTCCGCGGCCGTCCCATCCCCGGCAGGTCCCGCGAGTCCGGACACGGCGTCGCCGAGCGCCGCCACGAAGGCGCTCCGGAACTCCCGCGCTCCGGCGAACCGGTCCTCGGGAGCCTTGGCCATGGCCCGCGTGATGACAGCCGCCAGGGCCGGAGGGACGTCGGCCGGAACGGAGACCGGCTCGCTCTCGTGGCGCGCCAGAACCGCCCACTCAGTGTCCCCGCGGAACGGAACGTCTCCCGTGAGCATCTCGAAGAGGATCACGCCGAGCGAGTAGATGTCGGATCGCGCATCGCCCCGCCGCCGGAGCATCTCGGGCGCGAGGTAGTGGGGGGTACCCCGGCCGAACGTCAGCGAGTTGCGCGTCTCCGACATGAGCTTCGAGAGACCGTAGTCCCCGACCCGCGCGTGCGCGCCCCGGATGAAGACGTTGGCGGGCTTCAGGTCGAAGTGCACGATGCTCCGCCCATGGAGGGCCGACACGCCGTCGAGGATCTGGAGGAAGAGCTCGGCCGCATCCTTCCGGGGGATCGGGCCCGCGGCGAGCCGCGTCTTCAGGGTCTCGTCGCCACCCCAGCTCATGACGACGTAGGGGATGCCGCAGACCTCCCCCTGGTCCTCGATGGACACGAGGTTCGGATGGTCGAGCTGCGCGAGATGCGTCAGCCCGTCGATCTCCCGCAAGACCGCCACGCGGGCGGCGGGGTCGTCGATCTTCAGGAACTTGACCGCGTAGAACTTGCCGATGGACGTCTTCCGCGCCTTGAAGACCTCGCCGAAGGCGCCGGACCCGAGCTTGTTCACGATCTCGAAGCCCGGGATGAAGTCGGGTCTCCGGTAGTTCCGGAAGAACGCTTCCCAGTCCATCGTCTCGTCTCCACGCGTTCGGTCGCCGGAGGGAGCCGCGGGTACCGTCCCGCGTCGCGGCGCGTCGTGGGTGGCGGCTGGTGATTCCACCGCGGATGCCCGGCAGGTCTTCACACCGGATCCAGGAGCCACACGGCGGCGCACAGCGTTGCGAACACTGTAGCACAGACGGCGCGCAGAAGACCCGGCACGGCCCCCCGCGTCAGAACATCCAGCCGGAGATACCCGGCGACGCAGAGCAGGAGCGAGCCCATGGAGAGGGCCCCCCGCAGTACCGGCGCGCGCTGCGCGCGCGCCAGTCGCTCCCGGGTCTCGTCCGCCATCCGCCGAAACTCCGCTCCGGGCACCTCGCATCTCACGAAGGCCGTGTAGAGCGGGCCGTCATCCGTCGTCTCGACCGCGATGAAGCGCCGGGTCTCGAAGGCCGCGGCATGGCCCCGGTCCGCCAGGACCCGCTCCACGGCCCGCGCGATTCCGTCACGGGGCGCATCGACGTCGGCCAGCGTGCCGAGAATCGTCTCGCGGAGCAGCGCTTCCGCCTCCGCCCGCGCCTCGGCCAGCGAAGCCTCCCGTCCCCCGCGTTCCCGCGAGCGACCCGTGAAGATCCGCGCTCCGGCCGTCGCCAGGGCGTCGTCATTGACCCAGTCGGCACCGGCGCAGTCGACCGCCCACTCGAAAGACGGTTCCCCTGGGACACGCAGCGTGAGGCGTCGCTCGCCGCCCGCGTCCTTCACGGGACCGGCCTCGAGGAAGATCTCGATGCCGCCCTGAGCGGGTTCGAAACCCCGGCGACGCAGTTCGTCCGCCAGGATCGTTGCAAGGCGGCTGTCGGAGGACGGCGCGATCCGGCAAGCCGTCGCGCCGCGCGGCAGGAGGTTCTCGGCGAGGCGGCCTGCGAGGAGTCGGATTCCGGCGCGGTCCGTGGGCGCAACATCCGTGACGGCAAGGGCCTCCGCGACAAGGAGCAGGAAAGCGGGGAGAAGATGGGAGCACGTCATCTCTGCGACCTCCGCGAGCGCATTCGATGCCGGGGGCGGATATTCCCGGCATCTCCGGGGGCCCCGGCGGATCTCACCGGAGACGAAGGTCCTCGACGACGAAAGTCCGGCCGGCGACCGTCGCGGGCCGGCCCGCCGGAAGGGGGACGAGGGCCCGCTCGGGCCCGCCGGGAAGAGAGACTCCCGCGGCGGAACGGACGACGACCTGCCCGGCGTTGACACCGGCCACTTCGCGGTAGATTTCCACGTCGGCGGGCGCGCCGTCCGCCACGGCATGACGGCCCGCGGAAGGTCCGAAGACGAAGGCGCCGCTCCTGCCGCCGGCCCACAGCACGATGCGGCGCACGCCGTCGATCTCGAAGGAACCGAGGATCTCGAGCACGGCGCTCCGGCTCCGGGCGCACGGCAGCGTGAAGCGAAGGGCGAGATCGTCGCCGAGCCCCACGATGTCCCCGTCGCCGAGGGCCGCCGAGGCCACGGATCGGTGGTTCACGGTGAGCGGGCGGCCCTCGAGGGCGACGATCGCGTAGCGGGCGCCGGCATGCAGATCGGGCTCCCGTCGGATCTCCGCGTGGCGCGACCCGAGGCTCGCGAGGATGGGGAGGTCCGCGTCCCGCGACCTCGCGTGGCCGAAAACGACGCTGTCCCCCTCGATGAGGATCCACTCGCCGAGCTCGTCGATCCGGAGCACGGTCCTCGGTCCGGGGGCGCGGTCGCCCGGCGCGCCGCCCGCATTCAGAGCCTCTCCCGGGGAGGATGCCGTCCGCGAGTCCCGCACATCCGGGTCCGGCCGCGCGAACGCGGGGCCGGAAGCCGACCGGCCGGGCTCCGGGGCGCCGCCGACGGGCGGCAGGGTCGTCCCCCGCCCCATCCCCGGCGGAGGGGACGCCGCCAGGGTCCGTTCCCTCTGCCGCCTCTCGAGCTCCTCCACCTCGCCCCGGAGTCCCTCGAGTTCCGCGAGGTCGCGCCGCCGCGCGCGGAGTCTCAGGATCTCCGCCCGGGCCGCTTCCGCGTCTCCCGCATCGATCTGCCGCCGGATCTCGCGGAGCGATCCGGCGTCCCGGGCCAGATCCTCGTTGACGGACCGGAGCAGCGCGCGCGCCCCCCGGTGGGACGGCAGGGCTTCGAGAACCCGCAGGAGTGCCTCGCGGGCCGCCACGGGGTCGCCCCCGAGGAGACGCGATTCGACCCGCGCGAGGGCCTCCGCGGCGGCGCGCGCCGAGGATCGGAGGGCGGCCACCCGCGCCGTGAGCCCCTCCGATCGAGGCAGGGCGCGGAGCGCCTCCTCCACGGTCTCGCTGCCGGCACCGCCGGTTTCCGCAAGGAGTAGCGCCCGCTCGAGTCGCACGAGATTCTCGCGCCGCGCCATTCCCTCCGCGTGGAGCCGGCCTCCGGCCTTCACAGCGCCGAGCCACTCGATCGCTTCCGCCATCCCGCCCGCAGCCAGCGCCCGGTCGGCCTCGCGCACGAGGGACTTCGCCGCGGCGTCGAGAGCGCCGGCAAGGTCGCCCCCGCTCCCCTCCTCCGTTGCCCCCCGGGAGAGCCGCCGGAGCATCTCCGCGAGCTCGGCGGGGCCCCGTGCCTCCGCTTCACGGAGGCGTCGGACGGCCAGAGCATCCCGGATCCGGTTCGCGCCGTCGCCCCGGGGGTAAGCTTCGATGGCCTGCTCCGCAAGCCGACCGGCATCAGGATCGCCCTTCGCGAGCCGCCGGAGAGCCTCCACCGCAAGCGCCTCGGCCTCCGCCAGGCGGCGCTCGACGGTGCGGCGGAGAGTCATCGCAGCCCCGTCCTCCGGCGACACATCTTGAAGTCGGCGCAGCGCCCCGGCCAGGTCTCCCTCCGCGACGCGCCTCCGCGCCTCCGCGAGGGCGCCGCCGGCCTCGGCTTCCCGCGCCGCGCAGTCCGCCGCGGCCCGGGAGAGTCTCTCCCGCAGTCCGGCGACGCAGGACGGATCGCCGCCCAGGGCCGCTAGCCGGTCGATGAGAACCCCCGCCGCCGCGAAACGTCGTTCTGCCAGGGCTGCGCCCGCCGCGCACTCGAGCTGCCGGAGCACTTCGACCCTGAGCTCCCGTATCTTCCGGTGCTCCCTCACGGAGGGATCGGCGAGGACCCTGAGCGCTTCCTCGTGGTCACCCCGCCCGGCGGCGGCACGGGCTTCGGCCAGCGCAATAATGACTTTCAGCATGATGTCGCCGGAAAGTCCGTGGCTCCTTCGGGGGATGCGGATCCCGCCACCGGCAGGTCCGCGGATCCGCCCGCGATCATCGGTCGCCGCCGCCACCGTCGCAAGGAGCGGCAGGGCGGCGCCGTCCCGTTATTCGCAGGCCCGACACCGATATTCGCGGGCGAAGACGCCGTTGTTAGAAGAGAAACGTGGAGGCCTCCCGCGTCCTTGCCGCCTTCGTGGCGCTCATCGCCATGGCCCTCGCCCTCGTCGTCCTCCCCGGGTTCTGGCCCGGGCGACCGCTGGCCGTCATCGCGGCGGGCTGCTTTGCCTCCGGATTCCTCCACCTTCGTCTCGCCCGCTCGGCGAAGCGACAGGATGCCCTTGTGGTCGCAGTGGCCATGGGGCTCCTCCTCACGCTCTCCACGGGGTCGGTCCTCGCTGAGACGACCGAGGGTGCGATCATCTCCACGGGTCTCGGCCGCGCCTTCATGAAGGGGCTCACCTTCGTGCTCGCGGGCTATCTCGCGGGAGCCCTGGCAGGCGCTTCGCTCCGGGACTCCCGGCGCCTCCGGCGATCGAATCCATGACAGGTCCGGAACGGCGGACCCGCCCCGCGTGGCACCGGCGCCGCGCCGCGCCGGCGCTCGCCGGTGCGGCGTGTGCCCTCGCCATCCTGCTCGCCCTCGGCGCCGCGTCTCCGAAGCCGGCGCCGGAGCCCTTCGTCCGTGCCCCGGACCCGGTCGTCTGGCGCGTGGACGAACACGGATATCCCCTGGTCTCGCCGGCCGGATTCGTGGAGATCGCCGACGGCGGGCCGGGATTCCTCGCCGGCAGGAGCGTACCGGAGATCCGCCGTCACATGGAGGCGCGGGGATCCATCGGACTCGACGACTGGGGCGATCCGGAGGCCTTCGTCCGCCTCGGACGCCTGCTCGCGGCGTGGCACCGGAGCCATCCGGACGGGCCGAGGCTCATCATCCATGAGATCAGCTCGCCTCTCGCGGGATACGGCGACTTCGACGGCGACGGCCGGGCGGATCATCTGACGCACCAGAACGGCTTCAACGTCAACATCCTGACGCCCGCGGACCGGAGCCCCGAGGTCGTCATCGACCTCGGAACGGCCAACGACTCGAGGTTCCATCCGGGCGTCATGCGGGAACTCGTCAACGCCCTGTTCCGGGCTCAAGTCCCCACGGTGACGACCAACGTCCGCGCGCGTCTCTTCGACGACATCGCCGGCGTTCCGCCCCTCGACGGTCGGTGGCGGCAGGTCGCTGCATCGGGAGGGACACGCCGCCACGAGAGGGACGACGGCGTGTCGGTTCTCGAGCGCGAAGCCCTGCGCGACCACGCCGACCACATCAACGCCCAGTTCTCGCCGAGGCCATGAGAACCCGCCACGCCTGCCTGATCCTGTTCCTGCTTCCCGCCCCGACGTGCTCGCGCGGCGCACCGGACCTCGCCGAATACACCATCCGGAGCCGGCCTCCCGGGGCCCTCGTCCACGTCGACGGCCGTTTCGCCGGAGTCACCTCGGAGGCAGGCCCCCTCGTGATCGGGTGCGTCCCGGGCCGTCATCAGGTCCGCCTCGGCGCTGAGGGACACGAGGACGCGGTCGCCGACGTCGAGGGCGGCGCAGGATCGCGCACGGACCTCGACCTCTTCCTGCCGGCACCGGCGGATCCCCCGATGCCGCCGGAAGCGCCCGTCCGCATCGGACCCTCCCAGACCTTGCGCGGCCGCGTCCGGGCGGCCGGCGCCGAAGCTGCGGGGAAAGCGCCTGCGCTCTCCTACGTGAGTCTCGAAGCCGCCGGCGCGCGCCGCATGGTCTCGATCCTGCGGCGGACCTCCCCCCTCGACATCCGGATCCTGGACCCGCGCGGCCATCCCGTTCCGACCCGGACGATCCCGAGACCCGTGGCGTTCCCCGGGGAAGCGTTCCTGGAGTTCACCTGCGGGGAGCCCGGTGATTACCGGATCGAGGTGGCCGTCTCCGATGGGCGGGCCGCGGCCTTCGCACTGCGCTACGACGTGGCGCTGCCCCCCCTCGTCGCCCCGGAGGATCCTCGGATGCCCGGTCGCCGCGCCCCTCCGCCGGATCTCAGGGCTCCGCAGCGACGCTGACTGGAAGATGCCGAAGGAGGGAGTCGAACCCTCACGCCCCCGGAGGGGCCCGGGATTTTGAGACCCGTGCGTCTGCCAGTTCCGCCACTTCGGCCCGGCC
>CAYQRN010000032.1:28895-29237 GCA_964419995.1 uncultured Planctomycetia bacterium | reverse complement strand
CTGGGCCGCGGAGATCTCGCCGGTGAAGGCGCCGTCGGGGGCGTACCAGTGGTTCTGGGAGCCGGGGAGGACGGCCGAGTCGGCGAGAGCCGCGGCCACGGCGTGGAGGGACAGAGCGCCCGGGAACACGGCGACGTCCCGGTCAGCGACACCTCGGGCGGCGGCAACGACTTCGCGGGCGAGCTCGACGGAGCCTCGCACCGTGAGGTTCATCTTCCAGTTGCCGGCGATGAGGGGTCTGCGGCGGCGGATCACGGCGGCCTTCGGAACGGGGACCGCGGGCGCGGCGCGCCCGCGGGCCGGGGTGCCCCGGGCACCGGTGTACCATCCTTAAGGCAGGGG